>JAQGLO010000064.1 GCA_028292825.1 Alphaproteobacteria bacterium
CGCGGCGCCGGCTTGGCGTCCCAATAATACAGGAACAGCGCCGTGAACGAGCCCGCGAACACGCCCAGCGGGATCGCGACAAACAGATCGGAGTCCGTGCCGAAGCCGACAATGCCGGCCACGAACACCCCCGTCAGTTGCGCGACGCTTCTTGGAAAAAATGATCCCAGACCGCCCATTCAGCGGTTTTAGGAACCCCTTGTCCCAATATGAAACAGTTGTAAGGCGCAGGGTTAATGCCGCGCGGGCGTTAACCTAAAGCGCCACGCTACCATGCTCGCCGGTGCTGGGCTTCTTGCCGGTGGCGGCGGAGATCAACATGTCGGTATAGGCCACCAGCTTGCCGGGGCTTTCCCAATATTCGCAGGACCGCGGCGTCACCGTCAGCAGGCGGATGCGCGGGTCTTCCGGCCCGTCCCACCAGGCTTTGTCGAACACGGTCCACAATTCCTTGATCTTGGCGCGGTCGTTGGAGGCGCCGGCCTCGCCATAGACCACGACATAGGTGGCGCCCTTCTGGAAGGACAGTACGGCTTCGCTGTCGGCCTGGATCTCGCGATCGGAGTCTTCGCGCTTGTTGGCCAGGATATAGATGCAGCCTTCGTCTTTCTTCGCGGTGGCGGCCATGGGACGGGTGTCGATGCGCCCGCCATCCTTGGTGATCAGCAGCGCCATGGGAATGCCGGCAATCAGGTCCCAGATATGGTCCGGGTCGGCTGTTTTTTTTTCTTCGGTCATGTCGCGCTCCGCTTTGCGTTAAGCAAACACCGGGCGGCGGCGGCGGTTCCGTTCAGCGCTGCCGGAATCCGGCCGCCGCCAGCGCATTGCGGATTTCCTGGGCGTGTTCGGTATCGCGCGCTTCCACCACCAGGCCCAGGGTGGCGGACTTGGCGGAAATATCCGCCATCATGCGGTTGTGGGAGACTTCCATCACATTGCCGCCGGCCTGGGCGATCAGGGCGGCGATCTGTGCCAGCTGGCCGGGACGGTCCTCGATCTCCAGCTCCAGCGAGAAGATACGGCCTTCGCGGGTCAGTTCGCGCAGGATGACATTGGACAGCAGCCGCATGTCGATATTGCCGCCTGACATCACGATGCCGACCTGGCGGCCATGGAAGAGATCGGCATTGGCCAGCAGCGCGGCAAAGGCGGCGGCAGCGGCGCCTTCAATAAGGGTCTTTTCGATTTCCAGGATCATCGCCAGCGCATGCTCGATACGGTCTTCGCCGACGATGAAGATGTCCTTCACCAGCTCCCGTACGATTTGTGTGGTGAGCGCGCCCGGCTGCTTGACCGCAATGCCTTCGGCGATGGTCTGGGCGTGCGGCAGTGCCGTGAGCGGCTCGTCCCGCATCGCCTGGCGCATCGCCGGATACAGCGCCGTCTGGACGCCATAGATTTCGATAGCGGGCTTCATGGCGTGCGCGGCAATGGCGCAGCCCGAGATCAGTCCGCCGCCGCCGACGGGCACGATCAGGGCATCCAGCTGCGGCACGTCTTCCAGCATCTCCAGCGCGCAGGTGCCCTGGCCGGCAATCACCAGCGGATCGTCATAGGGATGGATGAAAGTGAGATGCTGCAGTTGCGCGATGCGCTGCGCCTCGGCATAGGCTTCGTTGAGGTCGCGGCCATGCTGGATCACGGTGGCGCCGAAATCGCGGGTGTGTTTCACCTTGTTGAAGGGCGTTGTCACCGGCATAACGATGGTGGCGGGAATGCCCAGCCGGCCGGCGTGATAGGCCACGCCCTGGGCATGGTTGCCGGCGCTCATCGCCGCCACGCCGCGGGCCTTTTCGTCGTCGGTCAGGGACAGAATGCGGTTCAGGGCGCCGCGCTCCTTGAAGCTGGCGGTGAACTGGCGGTTCTCGAACTTGAGCCAGACCTCGCAGCCGGCAATGCCCGACAGGGTGCGCGAATGGCGGGTGGGGGTGCGCACCAGGGCCGGCTGGATGCGCGCGGCGGCGCGCTGGATGTCGGCAAAGGTGGGCGCGGCGGTCACGGGGAAACCTCACTGATTGCCGATGCCGCGGCCGGGCTCACTGCGCTGTCGCGCGCCCGGCCCCGGCATTCATAACCGTTTGCGCTGCAAACGGTTATGAATGGTAGCAGCGGCAGGATTTGAACCTGCGACCAAAGGATTATGATTCCCCTACTCTACCACTGAGCTACGCTGCCAAACCGGGGTTCGGACCGCCTTTGGTCCGGGCGCGGGGTGTAAAATGGCCCCCTGCCGGTGTCAAGTTTAACAGGTTCCAGGTGGTGAATCGGGGCTGCCTGTGGCCTTCCGCAGCCTGCGGGCGCCGGATTTTGCTCTGCATCTGCCCTGGTTGCACAACCGTCACGGAGGGGCGGCATGCTGGCCAGCACCATGGAATGTCCCGGGACGTGATGCGCTTTGTTGGAAAATCGGACTTTGCGCGTGTGGTCTTTGCCCGCCTTGCGCTGTCCCTGATCGCGCTTTCCGGCTTTCCGGAAAATGTGGGAGCGGCCCCTTGGCCGGCCGAATGCAAGCTCTCCCGTGCGGCGAGCCTTCCCTTTCGATTTGAGCGCGGCCATATCCGGATTGAGGTCCGGGTGAATGATGTCCCGCGCACTTTCGCCATCGATACCGGCGGCTTGATAAGCTCGGTGAGTGCCGAGGTGGTGGAAAGCCAGAAGATCAAGGCCCGGCCCATCAGCGAAAGCATCGATATTACCGGCATCGGCGGGAAGCGCGCGGAACAATATGCGATTGCCGATACGCTTACCTTTGGGCACCTCCAGGCCAGCAATGTGCGGCTGATGGTGCAGCCACCCAATTCTGCCGCAGAAGAAGACGGCGTGATCGGGCCCGACTATCTGCGCAATTTCGATATTGAAATCGACTACGCAAACAAGATCTTGAATTTCTTTCACCCGCATCCCTGTGCCGGGCGCGCCGTTTACTGGTCGGTTGCTTCGGATTCCACGCCGCTGGAAATAACCCCGCAAGGACATATTCGCCTGGATATGCAGCTGGACGGCAAGGACATCCCCGCCATCCTGGATACCGGATCGCCGGTATCGCTGATCGACAGAATGAGCGCACCGACAGATGTCCGCGACGACAAATCACCGGGCACCGCCACACTTGTCGGAGCAACGGGCGGATCGACGGAAACGGTGCCTTACAGGTTCCAGGGCATGCGGCTGGGCACACTGTTGATCGCCCATCCCACCTTGATGATAACCCCATATCACGACGCGTTCCGGAACGATCATGTCGGCATGATACTCGGCAACAAAGAACTGAAGCTCTTCCACGTCTATATCGCGTATCGCGAAGGCCGGATGTATTTCACGCCAAACGGCAAGTGACGCCGACTTGCGACGGGGCCGATCTCACGCCGCCACGGCGGCCGGCGCGGTGATCCAGCCGCCGCCCAGGACGCGGCTGCCGCCCATTTCATAGAAGACGCAGGCCTGGCCCGGCGCGATGGCGTCTTCGGGCGCGGCCAGTTCGACGCGCGCGCTGTTGTTTGGCAGGGGCGTGACGATGGCGGCCACCGGAGGACGCATGGAGCGAACTTTCACCCGCGCCTCGAACGGCTCGGCTTGCGATCCCAGCCAGTTCACGTCGCGAAGCTGCATGGTAGATGAGCCCAGCGCGCTGCGCGGCCCCACCACCACCCGCGCATTGACGGGATCCAGCTTCAGCACGAACAGCGGCTCTTCATTGCCGGACAGGCCCAGGCCTTTCCTCTGGCCCACGGTGAAATTCACGATACCGTCATGGCGGCCCACCACGGCGCCGGCCTGGTCCACGATGTCTCCGGCGCGCGCTGCGTCGGGTTTCACGCGGTTGACGATGGCGGTGTAGCGGCCCTGCGGTACGAAGCAGATGTCCTGGCTGTCGGGTTTGGCGGCATTGACCAGCCCCAGTTCCGCGGCGACGGCGCGCACATCGCTTTTTACCATGTCGCCCAGCGGGAAGCGCAAATAGTCGAGCTGCGCCTGGGTGGTGGCAAAAAGGAAATAGCTTTGATCGCGCACGACGTCCGCTGCGGCGTGAAGTTCCGCGCCATTCGTACCATCGACGCGGCGGACATAGTGTCCGGTGGCCATAGCCTCGGCGCCCAGCTCCTTCGCGGTATCCAGAAGATCGGCGAACTTCACTTTCTGATTGCACTGGACGCAGGGGATCGGCGTCTCGCCCTTGGCATAGCTGTCGGCGAATTCCTCGATCACCGCCTTGCGGAAGCGGCTCTCGTAATCCAGCACGTAATGGGGAATGCCGATCTTCTGCGCCACCGTCTTGGCGTCATAGATGTCGGCGCCGGCGCAGCAGGCGCCCTTGCGCGCGGGACTGGTGTCGGAGGGATAGAGCTGAAGCGTGATGCCGATCACGTCATAGCCCTGGCTTTTCAGCAGCGCGGCGGTGACGCTGGAATCCACGCCGCCGGACATGGCGGCCACGACACGGCTGCCGGGCTTGAGGACACTCATGGCGGCGATATAAGCGCCGCCGCCGCGAAACGCAATAAAACCCGCAAAAGCCGCCTAGGCGGTGGGCGCCGGCAGGTAATTCAGCAGCGAAAGCTGGTGCAGGGTGGCCGTCACCTGCAGCGCCGCCTGCAGCTGGGTCTGGTTCAGGGACAGCTGGGTGGCGGCATCCGCCATGTTGGTGTCCTGGATATTGGAGGCGAAGCCCTTGTAGAGCGTGTTCATCGAGGTCTGCTGGGTCTGGGCGTCGGTCAGCCGGTTGGCGACAAAGCCGTTGGCCGATACGGCGCTGTTGAGGTCGGTATCCACGGTCGTGGCGGTTGCCATGGCGCCGGTCAGGTAATTGGATTGGGCTGGGGTCAGATTGGCGGTGGCGCTGAAATTGCCCGTGCCGCCGGCATCGAAGGCGGCAATATCCTTCAGCTGCTGCATCAGCCCGGTGCCGACATCGGACGCCGTGACGCCATAGGAAACAGTGACGCCGTCGGCGACCTGCACGGATTTCTTGAGATCGCCATTGGCGAAGGCGCCGGACGCGGCGGGCAGCGCGACCAGGGACGACAGCGAATTGACCGTCACCGGCGCGGTATCGGTCTTGCCGCCGCTGTAGATATAGTCGCCATTGGAATCCTTGGAATTCAGGATCGCGGTCGCCTGGTCGAAGATGCTCTGCACCTGGCTCATCAGGGTGGTGCCGTCATTGTTGGCGACAGAGTCCGAGACCGCCTTCTTCAGCTGGGCCGCGAGATCGGACAGGCTGGAAAGCTGGGTGTCCTGCACATCGACCTGGGTGGCGGCCAGCGTGGTGGCGTTGGTATAGGCGCCGTTGCGCGCATTGGCGGCCAGGGTGGCGGTCAGCACCTGGGTCTTGTCGCCGAAGCCGGCATAGGTGGTGGCATTCTTGGTCGATGCGATCTGGGCCTGGGTCTTGTCCAGCGCCGCGCCGGCATTCTGGATCTGGGCCAGCATGTAGGCGGTCTGGGCGGCAGTGGAAACGCGGTCGATACTCATTGCAAAAATCCTTACTGAATCTGCAGCAGCGTCTGGTAGAGCTGGTCCACCACCGTCAGCATGCGCGCGCCGGCGGAATAGGCCTGCTGGTATGAGCTCAGCGACATCAGTTCCTCGTCCAGGTTGACGCCCGAGTCCGAGGAGAGGCGTGCCTGCGCTTCGCTGAGCCGGCCGTCCTGCGTGGTCTGGTTGGCCGTCACATTGTTCGATTGGGTCGAGATGTTCTGGTAGAAGGTCGCGGCATAGTCCGACAGCGAGGATGCCTGGGCGGCGATGCCGCCGGCGGATTTGAAATGCTGTGTCGTGGTCAGTGCATTCTGCAGCGCGATGGCGCCGGAATTGTCGCCCGCCGACACGATGGTGTCGCCCGCCACGCTTGTCCCGGTCAGCGTCGGCTGGGCAAAACCAACCCGCGCCGGGTTGTTGGTCACCGCGCTGGTGACGGCGAAGTTGTTGGCCTGCGCGGATTGGGCATTGGCGCCCAGGCCGAACAGAGTCGAAAAGCTCATGCCGGTGGTGCCGCGCGACGTGGTGTCGGCGGTGACATTCACCGCATAGCCGGAATAAAGCGCCGAGTTGGTGGTGGTGATGGCGCCGTCGCTGCCCAGCGTGAAGGTGGCGGCGCCGCCCAGCGCGGTGTTGAGGGCATTGACCACGTCGCCCACGGTCTGGCCGGCCGTGGTGGTGATGCTGACATTCTTGGCGATGTCGCCGTCGGGGCCCTTCAGCGACAGGCTGATCTTGCCGCCCGCCGCCAGGCCGCTGGAATCGGAAGCCGAAAGGCCGGTGGCGGTGATGGTCGGCACCTGCGACTGGAACAGGTCGTTCAGGCCGAAGAACTGGGAGAAACCTGCACCGCCGCGCGAAGACGGGGTGGTGGCGTCGTCCTGCACCAGGACGCCATTGCCGCCGGTGGCAGAGATGGCGAGCTGGCCATTGGCAAAGCTGGCAGTGCCGGCGCCGCCTAGGGCGCTGTTCAGCGCCGTGGTGAAGCTGCCGACAGTGCTGCCGATGCTCTGCGCCGCGCCGCCATTCACCGACAGCGTGCCGGCGGAGAAATCCACATCGACGCGCGACACCAGCTTGCCGCTGGCGTCGGTGACGGCCAGCGTGGTCTTGCCGCTGAAATTCAGCGCATCGGTGCCGAGCAAGCCGGTATCGCGGCCGGTCAGGCTGGTCGGCGGCGGATAGGCGGCATTGGCGTTGGACTGGGCGTTGAAGGTCTGGGCTGTCTGCTGCGCCAGGTTGCCGAGGGTCTGGTTGAGGCCGCCCAGCACCTGGTCGCGCATGTCGATCAGGCCCTTGAGCGAGCCGCCATCCAGATGCGGATCCAGCGCCTGGGGCGAGCCGATCGCCTGGCCGGTCTGGGGATTGGTGTCCTGGATGGTGA
>JAQGLO010000084.1 GCA_028292825.1 Alphaproteobacteria bacterium
GCGCTATACGCGCCCCTCTTTCGGCAGAATCCAAGGAACTTCCATGCCCAATATTGACTCGGCCAAGAAGCGCACGCGCACCACGGCCAAGCGCACCGTCATCAATACGGCGCGCAAGACCCGCGTCCGCGGCTTCATCCGCAAGGTTGAGGAAGCCATCGCCTCGGGCGACGCCAAGGCCGCCCTGGCTGCCCTGAAGGCCGCCGAGCCGGAAATCATGCGCGGCGTCTCCAAGGGCGTGCTGCACAAGAATACCGGTTCGCGGAAGGTCTCGCGCCTGACCAAGCGCGTCACAAAACTGGCAAAATAGTCATCCCGCTGGAATCCTTGCGGGATTATAGAATAGATTGGGTCCGGACTTAAATCCGGGCCTTTTTTATTGGTCCGTGTGCGGATTTCACATTTCGGCTGCGCAACACGGACGATTTGACAGCTAAGTGACTGATTCAAAAAAGTTTGGCGAAGGGAATTCATTTTCCGTATACGGCACAACGGTTTAGGAACGGTCACAAAAGCGAAAAAATTTTCGAATCAGGTGCCTGTTCGCAGTTTGTCCCTCTTGTGAGGCCCCACGGGCTGGGCGTATCTTAACCAACGGATGGGGCGGACGTTGGACATGCTGAAGAAGAAACGAAGTAAAGAACAAGTATTCAGCGGTCTCGTGCGGCTTGTGAACAACATAAGCTCCTACAGTACTTCCTAATTTCCCTACATTGTGACGCTTTTGTGCTGGGCGAAGACCCCGGCAATCCCCGAATTTTCTCTGCAGGCATGCCATGGCTTCTCCCTCTTCTCTCGATTACGCCGGCGACATCAGCGCCACCGAGGCCTGGAAGCAGCTGGAGAGCGATCCCAAGGCTCAGCTGGTCGATGTCCGCACCATGGCGGAGTGGAATTTCGTCGGCCTGCCCGATCTGGGCGCTGTCGGCCGCAAGGTTCATTGCGTGGAATGGCAGAGCTTTCCCACCGGGGCGCAGAATCCCGGCTTTGTCGGGGAAGCCTCGGCCGCGCTGGGCGCCGACAAGTCGGTGCCGGTGCTGCTGATCTGCCGCTCGGGCGCACGCAGCCGCGCCGCGGCCATTGCCCTGACCCGGGCCGGCTTTGAAAAGGCCTTCAATGTCGCGGGCGGCTTTGAAGGCGATGGCGACGGCGAAGGCCATCGCGGCAACGTGAATGGCTGGAAAGCCGCCAATCTTCCCTGGAGGCAAGGCTAAGAATTTCTACGCGTAACCGGACAGGAAAACCTGCCGGCGGCCGACGCATCTGCGGATGGCCAACAACATGAACAACGAACTTGGTGGGTTTTGAGAATGGTACAAGCAGGACAATCGATGCCGGACTGGCGGGCGGCATGGGCGGCGGTGCGTGAGCGCATGCGCCGGGAATTGGGCGATCCGGTGTTCGACGCCTGGATCTCGCCGCTGAACCTTGAATCCTTCGACTCCGACGAGCTGAAGATCGGTGCGACCAAACCCTTCGTGCGCAACTGGGTGGCCAATCACTATGTGGCCCGCATCGAAAAGGCGTTTCGCGCCGAAGGCTTCACGCCGGCCTCGCTGGCGATCGTGATTTCGGCCACGCCGGCCCCGGTGATCGGCGGCGCCATCCCGCGCGAGGCGCAGCACCAGGAAAATGTGCCCGCCAGCGTGTCCTACATCTCGCCGCGCGGCGAAGCGCGCATCTCCACCATGGAGGGCGGCGACGACAAGGGCCTGTGGAACCGGATGCTGCACCCGCAGCAGACCTTTGACAGCTTCATTCCCGGCGCCGCCAACCAGTTCGGCCTCAGCGCCGCCCGCAGCTTCGCGGACGGCCAGCAGTCCGACATTCCGCTGCTCTACATCCATGGCGGCTTCGGCTTCGGCAAGACCCACCTGCTGAACGCCGCGGCGCTGGAATTCCGCAAGCGCGGCAAGCGCACCTTGTTCCTGCGGGCCGAGGACTTCATGCGCCACTTCCTGGGCGCGCTCTATCGCAAGGACACGCTGGCCTTCAAGGAAGAGCTGCGCACCGCTGAAGTGCTGATCCTGGACGATCTGCAGCATATCTGCCGCTCGGCCGCGACGGCGTCAGAGTTCCTCTACACCGTCAATGCCTTTGCCGACCTGCGCCGCCGGGTGGTGATCGCTGCCGATCGCCCGCCCCAGGCCCTGGAAGGCCTGGGCGCCGATGTAAAGTCGCGCTTGGCCGGTGGGCTGTGCGTCGGCCTGGACAAGCCGGACCGTGACACGCGGCTGGCGATCCTGAAGTCGCGCGCGACCGAGTTCAGCCGCCACAAGCCCGATGTGGTGCTGCCGGAAGCCGTGCTGGAGCGCATCGCCGACCTGGAAGATGCCAGCCCGCGCGAGCTGATCGGCGTCTTCACCAAGCTGGCGACCTATGCCGACCTGACCAAAAAGCCGGTGACCCTGGAGACGGCCGAGGAAGCGGTGGGCCTGCGCGGCTCGCCGGGAGCCAAGACCTCGATTGAGGACATCCAGAGGAAGACCGCCGAGTTCTACAAGCTGGACGTGAAGGACTTCCATTCGCCCCAGCGCGCCCGCCGCGTCGCGCGTCCGCGCCAGGTGGCCATGTACCTGTCGCGCAAGCTGACCACCCGCTCGCTGCCCGAGATCGGCCGGCGCTTCGGGGGCCGCGACCACACCACCGTGCTGCATGCCTGCCGCCGCATCGAGGCCCTGGTGCTGGAGGACGCCCTGTTCCGCCAGGAAGTGGATTTCCTCAGCCAGATGCTGCAGCGGCGGCCCGAAATCTAGGCCGAATTTCCGGGCCAAAAGCCCGTCTTTTCCGGCCTACATAACACGCGGGAAACTCCGGTTTTCCGCGTGTTTTTTTTGGCCAAAAAGCCGTTGTTCTGGTAAGGTTCGGGACTTGAGTCTTGGGGCCTTTAGAGGCTCTCCCAAACACAAGAAAATCGGGTGTTTTCAGGGTCGCGCGGCGGTCTTGAAAATGGGTGTTGGACAGCAACAAGGCGGCCAGTCGAACCATGAAGATCAATGTCGAGCGCGGCGCATTCCTCAAGGCCCTGAGCCATGTGCAGAGCGTGGTGGAGCGTCGCAACACCATCCCGATCCTGTCCAATGTGCTGATCGAGGCTGGCAAGGGCGAACTGAAGCTCACTGCCACCGACCTCGATATCGAGATCGTGGAAGGCCTGCCGGCCGATGTGCTGCGCAACGGCTCGGCCACCGCGCCAGCCCACATGCTCTACGACATCGTGCGCAAGCTGCCGGACGGCGCCCAGGTGCAGGTGGAGCTGCTGTCGTCCGAAGGCGGCCGCCTGGCCGTGTCGGCGGGCACCTCGCGCTTTGAACTCGCCTGCTTGCCGCGCGAGGATTTCCCCCAGATGGCGGCGGGCACCCTGCCCCACAAATTCCGCCTGGCGGCTGATGACCTCAAGCGCATCATCGCCAAGACCCGCTTCGCCATCTCGACCGAAGAGACCCGCTATTACCTGAACGGCATTTACGTTCACGCCGCCAAGGACGCCAAGCCGCCGGTGATGCGCGCCGTGGCCACCGATGGCCATCGCCTGGCGCGGTATGAACTGGAACTGCCGGACGGCGCCGGCGACATGCCGGGCGTGATCATCCCGCGCAAGACCGTGGGCGAGTTGATGAAGCTGCTGGATGACGCCGACGGCGCCATCGACATTTCCCTGTCGGACACCAAGATCCAGTTCGGCTTCAACGGCGTGGAACTGACCAGCAAGCTGATCGACGGCAATTTCCCGCCCTATGAGCGCGTGATCCCGGCTGGCAACGACAAGTCCCTGGTGCTGGAAGCCAAGGAATTCGCCCAGTCGGTGGACCGCGTCTCCACCATCAGCGCCGACAAGACCCGCGCCGTGAAGCTGAACCTGTCCAAGGACAAGGTGACCCTGTCGGTGGTGAATCCGGAAAGCGGCACCGCCACCGAAGATGTCGGCGCCACCTACAGCGCCGGTGCGCTGGAGATTGGCTTCAATGCCCGCTATCTGCTGGACATCACCAGCCAGATCGAAGGCAAGGAAGTGCGCTTCCTGCTGTCGGATGCGGGTTCGCCGGCCATCATCGAAGATGCGGAGGACACGCGCACCTTGTATGTTCTCATGCCGCTGCGGGTCTGATTTGACGGCTGTGCCGGAAATGCGCTCTTCCGTGGCGGCTGTCAGTCGCCTGGCGGTGACACGCCTGCGGTTGACGAATTTCCGCTCCTACGCCTCGGGTGAGATCGCGGTGTCGGGCGCGCCGGTGGTGCTGGCGGGGCCCAACGGTGCGGGCAAGACCAATGTGCTGGACGCGATTTCGCTGCTGTCGCCGGGCCGCGGCCTGCGCGGGGCGAAGTTGGCCGAGCACACGCGCAAGGGGCCGGTCGCTTCAGAGGAAACGCTGTGGGCGGTGGCGGCCACCGTGACGCGCGGCGAGACCGAACATGAGATCGGCACCGGACTGACCAGCGCTTCGGCCTCGCGCCAGGTGCGGCTCAACGGGGCCGCGGCGCAAAGCTCCGCCGACCTGGGGGACATCGTGCAGCTGATCTGGCTGACGCCGGCGATGGACCGGTTGTTCATCGAAAGCGCCGGCGGACGGCGGCGGTTTCTCGACCGGCTGGTGCTGGGCTTCGATGCCGGCCATGCCCGCGCCGCCACCCGCTACGAGACCGCGATGCGCGAACGGGCGCGGCTTTTGAAATATGGTCCGCGCGATCCGGCCTGGCTGGACGGGTTGGAGAATGAGATGTCGGAAGCGGGCGTGCTGATCGCCCAGGCCCGCGCCACCACGGTCGAGAAGCTGGCGCGCGCGCTGGCGGAGCGCGGCGAAGCCGGCGCCTTCCCGGCCGCTGCGCTCCAATTGAGCGACGATCTGCATCTGTCATCGGCCGACGCGATGCGCGCGGGCTTTGCCGCCAGCCGTCTGCGCGACGCCGAAGCGGGCCGCACGCTGGTGGGACCGCACACCACCGACCTTGCCGTGCGCCACACCGCCAAGCGGGCCGAGGCGCGCGACTGTTCCACCGGCGAGCAGAAGGCGCTGCTGATTTCCATCATGCTGGCGGATGCGCGCGAACTGGCGCGGACGCGCAATGGACTGGCGCCCATCCTGCTGCTGGACGAGATCGCCGCCCATCTGGACGCGGTGCGCCGCGCCGCCCTGTTCGAGGAAATCCAGGCACTGTCGGCACAGGCCTGGATGACCGGCACCGACCTGTCGCTGTTCGACGGTTGCCACGCGGAAATCTTCGAAGTGCGCGATGGCGTGTTCAGTCACCAGGAATTCAAGACGGTGGCTGCATGATCCCGCTGCACAGCTACCTGCTCTACTGCGGCCTTTATGCCGTGGCCATCGCCGTGCCGGGTCCCGGCGTCATCGCCATCGTGGCGCGCGCTTTGGGCTCGGGCTTCAAGTCGGTCATTCCCGGCACCCTGGGCATCCTGGCGGGCGATCTGGTGCTGATGACGCTGTCGGCCTTCGGCCTGGCGCTGGTGGCGCAGGCAATGGGCCATCTGTTCCTGGTCGTGAAGATCGCCGGCGGCTTGTATCTGGTCTGGCTCGGCTACAAATACTGGACCATGGCGGTGCCGGAAACGGCCGAGGTGGTGCCGGCGGGCCCCGGCGACCTGCGTCGCGGTTTCCTGGCCTATTTCGCCCTGACCCTGGGCAACCCCAAGGCCATCACCTTCTTCGTGGCCCTGCTGCCGCTGGCGATCAATCCGCGCGAGCTGTCGGTGCTGGGCTATGTGCAATTGTGCTGCGCCACCTTCGTGCTGATCCCCGCCATCACGCTGGGCTATGCGGCGCTGGCGGCGCAACTTTCCCGTTTTGTCGCGAGCCGCAAGGCGCGTTCGCGGATCAACAAGGGCGCCGGTGCCGTCATGGCCTGTGCAGGCGCCGCAGTCATGGTGAGCTAGAATGTCTGAACCCACACCGAACGTGCCCACGCCGAACATGAACACCTACAATGCCGACAGCATCAAGGTGCTGAAGGGCCTCGATGCGGTGCGCAAGCGCCCCGGCATGTATATCGGTGACACCGATGATGGCTCGGGCCTGCACCACATGGTCTATGAAGTGGTGGACAATGCGGTGGACGAGGCCTTGGCCGGTCATGCCAACCGCATCGACGTGATGCTGAATCCCGACGGTTCCTGCACTGTGCGCGACAATGGCCGCGGCATTCCCACCGGCATCCATTCCGAGGAAGGTGTCTCGGCGGCCGAGGTCATCATGACCCAGCTGCATGCCGGCGGTAAGTTCGACGAGAATGCCTACAAGGTCTCGGGCGGCCTGCATGGCGTGGGCGTGTCGGTGGTGAACGCCCTGAGCGAATTCCTGGACCTGCGCATCTGGCGCGAGGGCAAGGAACATTACATGCAGTTTCGCTTCGGCGACCCCGTGGCCCCGCTGGTCGTTGTCGGCGACGCCGACGGCAAGAAAGGCACCGAGGTCACTTTCCTGCCCTCGCCCGCCACCTTCACCAAGACCGAGTTCGATTTCGGCACCCTGGAACACCGGCTGCGCGAACTGGCGTTCCTGAATTCCGGCGTCTCCATCACCCTGACCGACAAGCGCGGCGTGGAGCCCAAGGAAATCACCCTGCACTATGAGGGCGGGCTCAAGGCGTTCGTGGAATATCTGGACCGCGCCAAGCAGCAGCTGATCCCGGCCCCGGTGATGATCCTGTCGGAAAAGGACGGCGTCACGGTCGAGATCGCCATGACCTGGAACGACAGCTATCACGAGAGCACCCTGGCCTTCACCAACAACATCCCCCAGCGCGACGGCGGCACCCACGTCGCCGGCTTCCGCGCCGGCCTGACGCGGGTGGTGACCAAGTATGCCGAGGACATGCCCTCGGCGAAGAAGGACAAGGTGGCGCTGACCGGCGATGATTGCCGCGAGGGCCTGACCTGCGTCCTGTCGGTCAAGGTGCCGGACCCCAAATTCTCGTCTCAGACGAAAGACAAGCTGGTCTCGTCGGAAGTGCGGCCCATAGTGGAAAGCGCACTGATCGATCAGCTCGGGGCATGGTTTGAGCAGCATCCTTCGGAAGCAAGATCCATTGTCGGCAAGGTGGTGGAAGCCGCCAGTGCCCGCGAGGCCGCCCGCAAGGCGCGCGAACTGACCCGCCGCAAGGGGGCGCTGGACGGCGCCTCCCTGCCCGGCAAGCTGGCCGACTGCCAGGAACGCGATCCCGCCAAGTGCGAGATCTTCATCGTCGAGGGCGACAGCGCCGGCGGCAGCGCCAAACAGGGCCGCAACCGCGCCAACCAGGCGGTGCTGCCCCTGCGCGGCAAGATCCTGAACATCGAGCGGGCGCGTTTTGACAAGATGCTGTCCAGCGAGGCGATCGTGAACCTGATCACGGCCCTGGGCACCGGCATCGGACGGGAGGAGTTCAACGCCGACAAGCTGCGCTACCACAAGATCATCATCATGACCGACGCCGACGTGGACGGCGCCCATATCCGGACCCTGCTGCTGACCTTCTTCTATCGCCAGATGCGCGAACTGATCGACCGCGGCCATATCTTCATCGCCCAGCCGCCGCTTTACAAAGCGGCGCGTGGCAAGTCGGAGCGCTACCTCAAGGACGAACCCGAGCTGCAGGATCACCTGGTGGCCGAGGGCTCCAATGGCGCGGTGCTGGAACTGCACACCGGCGAGACCATCAGCGGCGCCCATCTGGACGAGTTGATCGCCCATGCCCGCACCGCCGTTGCGGCCTTGGGCGGCTTCCCGCGCCACTATCCGCGCTTTGTGCTGGAGCAGGCGGCGATCTCGGGCGCGCTGAACCCGGACATCCTGTCCGACGCCGCCAAGGCGGCGGACGCGGCCCAGTATATCGCCGCCAGGCTGGACACCCTGTCCGAGGAATATGAGCGCGGCTGGCAGGGCGAGCCCACCGGCGACGGGGGCCTGCGTTTCTGGCGGGAAGTCCGCGGAGTGCGCGAAGCCGTGGCCATCGACGGGGCGCTGATCGCCTCGACCGACGCCCGCCGCCTGGACAAGATGGCGGCCGAGCTGCAGACCGCCTACCTCAAGGCCGGCTTCCTCAAGCGCAAGGATGAGACGCGGGAGATCCGCAGCCCCTCCGAGCTGCTGAACGCCATCTTCGAATGGGGTCGCAAGGGCCTCACCCTGCAGCGCTACAAGGGGTTGGGCGAGATGAACCCCGAACAGCTGTGGGAGACCACCCTGGACGAGAATGCCCGCTCCCTGCTGGTGGTGAAGGTCCAGCATGCCGACGAGGCCGGCGAGCTGTTCGCCAAGCTGATGGGCGACGTGGTCGAGCCCCGGCGCGAGTTCATCCAGGACAATGCCCTCTATGCCGCGGTGGACGTCTGATGCTGAAGGGGCTGCGGTTCCAGAAGCGGATCAGCATCCTGCCGGGCGTCCGGATCAACCTGTCCAAGTCGGGAGTCAGCGCCAGCGTGGGACCGCGCGGGGCGGACGTGAATATCGGCAGCCATGGCGTGACAACCAATGCGGGCATTCCCGGCACGGGCTTGTCCTACCGCCAGAAGGTCGGCGGCGGCAAGACCTGGCTGGCGGTGCTGGCCGTGATCGGTGGCTTGGGTGTCTGGGGCTTCCAACATCTGACGAAGATCGAGAAATTCCTGGCGCCGACAGCGCAGCAGGTGACGTCCCAGCCTGTCGCAGGCGCGGTCCAGTCGCCTGTCAACATCACGGTGCCCGGGTTACGCTATGTCCATCGCGGTGGCTCTGTTATCCGTGATGAACCAAAGGCTTCTGGGCGCAGCTTAAAGAAAGAGTCGAAGGGTTCGCAGGTCACTCTGATCTCGCAAGTCGATGGCTGGGCCAAAGTCTCGGATGGCGCCATCACCGGCTGGATGCGCGCCAGCGTACTGGGCACCGAGCCGCCGCAATGAAGTTCTGGCCGCTTGCCCTGCTCTGCCTGGCGGCGCTTCCGGCCCGCGCCGATGATATGGGGCCGGTCTGCCCGGACCGCCCCGGCAAGGGCACCTCGCCCTGCACGGTGGACACCGGGCACGCCCAGGTTGAGCTGGGGCTGTTGGACGAAAGCACCCAGCGCCGCTCCGGCGTCACCACCGATACCGGCAATGCGGGCGCGGCGCTGGCCAAGTACGGGGTCAGCGACGGCTTCGACCTCGAAGCCGGGATGGCGCTGTACCAGTTCCAGCGGGTGCATGACGCCAGCGGCACGGTGACGAGTTCGGGCATCGGCGATCTGTTCCTGCATGCCAAGTATCAGGTCAGCAGCGGGCCAGTGTCCTTCGTGCTGGACCCTTATGTGAAGCTGCCCACGGCCGGCGGCGGGCTGGGGAACAACCATGTCGAGGGCGGGCTGGTCGCGCCGCTCGGCTATGACCTGGGTGGTGGCTGGTCGCTGTCGGCGACACCGGAGGCCGACCTGCTGCTGAACGGGTCGGGCAGCGGCTATCACGCCAACCTGGTCAATGTGGTGGGGCTGGGCAAGGCCCTCGGCGCCGTCACCCTGGGCGCCGAGCTCTGGACCGGCCAGAACCTCGATCCCGCCGGCACCGTCAGCCAGTACAGCGCCGACGTTGATGCCGCCTGGCTGGTGAACAACGACACCCAGCTGGACTGCGGCCTGAACCTGGGCCTCAACCGGACGACACCGGACCTTGAGGTCTATTTCGGCGTCAGCCGCCGCTTCTAGCCAGGCGATCCGCGACGATGCGCTGGACGTGCGGGTTCGAGCCCATGGCGCTGTGGGCGCCGCGAATTTCCACCACCTCCACACCGGGTCCGGCATCCGGGATGGTGCCGCGCCAATCCACCACCCCGTCCACCGGACTGACGATGGCGGTCAGCGGCACCGGTATGGGATCACGCATGCGGGCCAGGGAGGCATGACCGTCTTCGTCCCACAGCCGGGCGGCGGCGCGCGCGACGGGCGCCAGGGCCGAGATCACCGGCAGGCGCACCGGCGTGCCCAGCGTAATTACCTGCGAGATGCAGTCGGGCGCGCGGCGTGCGATCTCGCGCGCGAAGCTGCCGCCCAGGCTGACGCCGACCAGCGCCACCGGACCGTCCTTGGCGGCATCGCGAACCCGCGCTTCCAGTCGCGCAAGAAGTCCGGGTACCGGGCCCAGGTTGACGCCGCAGCCCCAGGGGCGGGCATCGAAACCCTGGCGGCGCAGGAAGCCACGCAGGCGGGCGGTGGTGACGTCATGGGCACCGAAGCCCGGCAGCACGATCACTGTCTGGCCGGTGCCGCGCGCCGCGCCCTGGGGATAGGGCTCCGGCTTCAACGTCGCGCCGGCGGCGCTGGCGACATCGAAAAACCAGGTCTTCAGGGATACCGGCGAACCGGCGCCCGGAAAGACCACGAAGCCGGACAGGTCCCGCTTCACCGCGCCTTGCTTTTGCGCAGCGCCAGGGTCCGCAGTCGCAGGGCGTTCAGCTTGATGAAGCCGGCGGCATCCTTCTGGTCATAGGCGCCCTGGTCGTCCTCGAAGGTCACCAGCTTTTCGCTGTAGAGCGAATAGTCCGACGACCGGCCAACCACGGCGACATTGCCCTTGTAGAGCTTCAGCCGCACCGAACCCGTGACGAATTCCTGGGAGGTGTCGATCAGGGCCTGCAGCATCTCGCGCTCCGGGCTGAACCAGAAGCCGTTATAGATCAGCTCCGCATAGCGGGGCATGATGTCGTCCTTCAGGTGGGCGGCGCCGCGGTCCAGGGTGATGCTTTCGATGCCGCGATGGGCGACCAGCAGGATCGAACCGCCGGGAGTCTCGTAGACGCCGCGCGACTTCATGCCGACAAAGCGGTTTTCCACCAGGTCCAGCCGGCCGATGCCGTTGGCCTTGCCCAGCGCGTTCAGGCGGGTCAGCAGCGACGCGGGTGACAGCTTCTCGCCGTCGATCGACACCGCATCGCCCTTCTCAAAGCCGACCTCGACGTAAGTCGCCTTGTCGGGCGCATCTTCCGGCGCGATGGTGCGCATATAGACGAGGCTGTCGGCTTCCTGCGCCGGGTCTTCCAGCACTTTGCCTTCCGAAGACGAGTGCAGCAGGTTTGCGTCAACACTGAACGGGGCTTCGCCGCGCTTGTCTTTCGCAATCGGGATCTGATGCTGTTCGGCGAATTCCAGCAGCCGGGTGCGGCTGGTCAGGTCCCATTCGCGCCACGGCGCGATCACCTTGATGCCGGGCTGCAGGGCATAATAGCCCAGTTCGAAGCGCACCTGGTCGTTGCCCTTGCCGGTGGCGCCATGGGCGACGGCGTCGGCGCCGACCTTGCGGGCGATCTCGATCTGTTTCTTGGCAATCAGCGGCCGGGCAATCGAAGTCCCCAGCAGATAGACGCCTTCATACAGCGCATTGGCGCGGAACATGGGGAAGACGTAGTCGCGGACGAATTCCTCGCGCACATCCTCGATGAAGATGTTCTCGGGCTTGATGCCCAGGTTGATGGCCTTCTGGCGGGCGGGCTCGATCTCCTCGCCCTGGCCCAGGTCGGCGGTGAAGGTGATGACTTCGGCGCCATATTCGGTCTGCAGCCATTTGAGGATGACCGAGGTATCGAGGCCGCCCGAATAGGCCAGCACGACTTTCCTGATGCTCTTGTCCGCCACGTGCCTGCTCCGTGCCCCGGGGATTTCGCTGCGAAATCAGCCGGATATCAAATATTCGTTTTGCCAAAAAGGGGGTACCCCCTCCCCCCTGTCCACACGCTTGGCGGGCGGGCAAAGGGCGGGGCCTTGATAGCCGCACTGGCCCAAACGTCAAGGTGGACAGGTGGCCGCGCGTTTGGTCCCATGCGCCACCTTTTGCTTCGGAGATTGTGATGAAAACTCGTATCGGCCTTATGGCCGTCGCCCTGTTCCTGATCCCGGCGGCCAGCCAGGCGCATTTCCGGCTGCTGGCGCCGGCCTCGTGGATCGAGGAGAACGCGCTGGGCGATCCGCAGAAGGCGGCGCCCTGCGGCGGCACCAATGCGGATTTCGGCAAGCCGACCTATGCGGTGACGGACGTGAAGGGCGGCACGGCAGTGCATGTGAAGGTGCAGGAGACGGTCTATCACCCCGGCCATTATCGCATCGCCCTCGCCGTCAATTCGCCCACCGAACTGCCGGTCGATCCCAAGGCGACGACCATGACCGACGACAAGGGCAAGGTGATGTCGGTGTCGGCCGAGGTGATGAACCCGGTGGCGCCGCCGGTGCTGGTGGACGGGCTATGGCCCCATAACGACCATATGCTGCGGACGCTGGATACCGACGTGACCCTGCCCAACATCAACTGCAAGAGCTGCACGTTGCAGGTGATCCAGTTCATGGAAGAGCATGGCGTGAACAATCCCGGCCAGTACAGCTATCATCACTGCGCCATCCTGCACATCACCGCCGACCCGAAGAAGCCGCTGGATGCGGCCTGGGTCGTGGAACGCAAATAGGGCACGTGATGGCCGCGAAGAAGAAGGTCGCCAGGAAGGTTGCCGCGAAAAATCCGGCCGGCGATCCATCCAAACAGATCGACGCCCGGATCAAGGAGTTGGGCGACTGGCGCGGCGATACCCTGGCCCGGGTGCGCGCCATCATCCATGCCGCCGATCCCGATGTGGTGGAAACCTGGAAGTGGCGCGGCGTGCCGGTGTTCGAACATGCCGGGATTATCTGTACCGGCGAGACCTACAAGGCGGTGGTGAAGCTGACCTTTGCCAAGGGCGCGGCGCTGGCCGACCCGGCGAAGCTGTTCAATTCCAGCCTGGACGGCAATGTGCGAAGGGCCATCGATATTCCCGAAGGCGGCAAGATCAATGAGAAGGCGTTGAAGGCGCTGGTTCGGGCGGCGGTGGCGCTGAACCTGTAGAAGTAATGCGTCACGCTTTCGCGGCAGCCGCAGGCGGCTTGGCGCCCAGGATCACCAGCCAGAGCATGATCGCCAATTCGCCGTAGAGGGCCGGTGTGGCAAGGGAAAAGACCCTGCCTTGATATTGCGGCAGCAGCAGCCCCGTGGCGCTGATGATGACATAGGCGATGCCGTTGAGGGCGAGCCAAAGCCCCAGCACCCTGGGAATGAAGCGCGAGCGATAGACCAGCACCGCCAGCGGCAACAGCCACACGCCCCACAGGGTCTCGGCCGAGGTGTATTGCCAGCCATGCAGCTTGAGAAACAGCATGACCAGACCGTCGCGCTGGGCCGGACTGAAGGCGGAGAGAAAATCCGCGCCCTGCGCCGCCAGCATGGCGCCGGCATCGGTCACCGTGCCGGTCAGATGCAGCGTGGCCGGCATGACCCCGCCGAAGATCACCACCAGCGCCGCCAGGCCGCGATCCACCCCCTCGAACAGCCGCCAGAAAGCCATCACCAGGAAGATCAGGATCACCGCCATGGCCACTTCATCAACCATGCCCCAGCGAAACAGCCAGGCATGAGCCACGATATTGTGCGCCGTCGCCGCCGGATCCGCGCTCACGATCAGCTTGCTGGGAATGTAGAGAAGACGCAGCGGTCCGCTGAGGACCAGAAGCAGGTACCACAGGCCGGCGACGCGACCAGGATTGAGCAGAGATTTCATGTGACCAGCCCCCGCTGTGCAGCCCCTGCAGGGTAGGAGATTGTCCCGGTTCTGCGCAACGCCCCTCCCCTGAAGGAGGGTTGGAAAGTCAGTGCGGCATCCGGGAAAGCTGGGTGGATTGCTGTGCCGCCATCTCGACCGCCATGCGCGCCGAAGCGCGCTCCTTGACGCTTTCGCTTTTCAGCTGGCCACAGGCCGCCATGATATCGCGGCCGCGGGGCGTGCGCACCGGGCTGGCATAGCCGGCATTGTTGACGATGTCGGCGAATTTCTCGATCTGGCTCCAGTCGCTGCACTCATAAGGCGCGTCGGGCCAGGCGTTGAAGGGAATGAGATTGATCTTGGCGGGGATGCCGGACACCAGCTTCACCAGCGCGCGGGCGTCGGCGGTGCTGTCATTGACGCCTTTCAGCATCACATATTCGAAGGTGATGCGACGGGCGTTCGAGGCGCCGGGATAGGTGCGGCAGGCTTCCATCAGCTCGGCGATGGGATATTTCTTGTTGATCGGCACGATCTGGTCGCGGATTTCGTCAGTCACGGCATGCAGGCTGATGGCGAGGCCGGAGCCGATCTCGGTGCCGGCGCGCGCGATCATCGGCACCACGCCTGCGGTGGACAGCGTGACGCGGCGCTTGGAGAGGGCGATGGCGTCGCCGTCCATGGCGATGGCCAGCGCGGCCTTCACATTGTCGAAATTGTACAGCGGCTCACCCATGCCCATCATCACGATGTTGGTGACGCTGCGGCCGGGCGCCGTGGAAGGCCAGTCGTCCAGCGCATCCTTGGCCAGCATCACCTGACCCAGGATTTCGGCGGGGGTGAGATTGCGCACCAGCTTCTGGGTGCCGGTGTGGCAGAAGCGGCAGGTCAGCGTGCAGCCGACCTGGGACGAGACGCACAGCGTGCCGCGGTCCTTTTCGGGGATATAGACGGTCTCGAACTCGATCCCCGGGCCGGTGCGGAACAGCCATTTGCGGGTGCCGTCGGTGGAGATCTGCTCGGTGACGATTTCGGGACGCGCCAAGGTGAAGGCGGCGTCCAGGCCTTTGCGGAAATCGCCGGCGAGATTGCTCATCGCCTCGAAGTCTTTGGCGCCATGGACATAGATCCAGTTCCACAACTGGTTCACGCGCATGGACAGGGCCCTGTCAGGCACACCGGCCCCGGCCAGCGCCGCCCTCAGCGCCTCGCGGTCCAGGCCGATGAGAGAGGGCCGTGTCTCCATCACATGTTGCAGACGGCGTGAATCTTGGCGAGCGCGTCATTGAAGCCCGACAGGCTGTAGGTGTCGGCCGTCTTGGTGCCGCGCTGGCTGGTGCCGCTGGCCACCGCCGACACGCCCCCATGCAGGGCGTCGATCAGGCGGGGAGTGTCGTTCAGCGATGTCAGCCAGGCGCTGCCATCCTTGCCGCTGTTCTTCTGGAAGAAGTTGAACTTGTCGGGACCGACGCCCAGGGCGGCGGCGCCGCCCTCCTTCGCCTGATAGCCATAGACGATCTGGGGTTCCGCCTTCACGCGGCGGCCCGGCCAGTCGCTGATCATCAGATAGATCGCGCCACGCTTGGCGGCGGGGCGGCTGGCGCGCGGCTTGGACAAGGCATAGCAGGTCATGCCGGAACCCGTGCCGGTGGAATAGGCCGACCAGTTGCCGAACGCGCCCAGCAGGTTGGCGGGGTCCGCGGCGGCGGGCAAGGCGAGCGCGGCGCTGAGGGCGAGGCCGGCGAAACTGGCGAAAATCCTGGTCATGCGGGAGTTGTCCTCAAGTGCGGAAACGCGGATTTCGCATTGGAATCGGGCGTTTGTGTGATCGGGCGCGACGATACCGGACGGGATGCTACTCGCGCAACCCGTAGCCGCGCGAGAAAAGCCGCCATACCAGGCCGCCCAGGCCCGCGATCATCAGCAGGGTCAGCGCGATGGAAAGGCCCTGGGGCGCCTCGTCCACGCCGATCATGGCGCCGCGAATGCCGTTGATGAAATAGAAGAAAGGATTGGCCCAGAGGATCCAGTGCAGCCAGTCGGGCAGCATCTTCATGGTGAAGAAGCTGCCGCCCAGCATGGACAGCGGCGTCAGGAAAAACACCACCGGCATGTTGAGCTGCTCGAAGCTCTTGGACCAGAGGCCGATCAGGATGCCGGCCAGGCCGAAGATGATGGAGACCGCCACGATCCAGAAGATGAACATCGGCCAGGATTCGATGGTGGTGGCGCCGAAGCACAGTCCAATGATCAGGATGCCGATGCCGGTGAAGGTGGCGCGCAGCACCACGGTGGACAGGCTGCCCACCACCATCTCCAGGTAGGACAGCGGCGCCACCAGCATCTCCTCCACGAAGCGGATGAAGCGGGAAAAATAGATCGCCGACGACGACTGCAGGAAGGCCGCCGTGATGATGTTCATCATCAGGACGCCCGGCATGACGAACTCGATATACTTGTGGCCGCCGATGGTGCGCATGGTGCCGCCCAGCACATAGCCGAAGACGAAGATCATCAGCAGCGCCGAACTCCAGGGCGCGATGAAGACCTGGATGGGCACGCGCAGCATGCGCTGCACGTCGCGGCGCACGATGGTGTAGAGGCCGATCCAGTTGACGCCCATCTTGTCGCCCTGGGGGGGCGTGAAATCCTGCGCGCTCATCTATTGCCCCGCGACATGATCAGGTTCGGCGCCGGTCGCCACCAGATAGGCGCGCTCCAGGCTGCCGGGTGTGGCGGCCATTTCGCTCTTGGTGCCCTCACGGACAACCTTGCCCTTGTTGACGATGGCGATCTGGCGGCACAGCCGCTCGACTTCTTCCAGATAGTGGGAGGTCAGCAGGATGGTGCGGCCGTCCTGGTTGATCTCGGTCAGGTAATTCCACAGCACCCGGCGCAGCTCGACATCCACGCCGGCGGTGGGTTCGTCCAGGATGATGAGCTTGGGATCGTGCACCAGCGCCCGCGCCAGCACGACGCGGCGCTTCAGACCGCCGGACAGTTCGCGGAACGTCTTCTTGAGGTGCGGCGTCAGCTCGAACCGCTCCATCAGGTAATCGACGCGCGATTTGCGCTGTGCCCGGTTCATGCCGAAATAGCCGCCGGCCCAGTCCACGATATCGGCGGGCTTGGCGAAGGGATCGACATTGAATTCCTGCGGGCACAGCCCGACCAGGCGGCGCGCCTCGCGGTAATTCTTCACCGCATCCAGGCCGAAGATCTCGATCGTCCCGCCGGTGGGATTGGCGATGCCGGTGATGCAGTGGATGGTGGTGGACTTGCCCGCGCCATTGGGGCCCAGAAAGCCGAAGAACTCGCCTTGCGGCACCGTCAGCGACAGGTCGTCGACGGCGACGGTGCCCTTGCGATAGACCTTGCGGAGATTGGTGACTTTCAGGGCGGGTGTGGACATGGGGTGGTTATAGGAAGCCGGACCCGGTTTTCCAACCTCCAGATCCCCCTTAGTAGTCCCTGGGCTTCGATTTCGGCGCACCCCAGCTGTGCACGGGCGGTATTTCGGCGTCGGGGGCGCCCGGGGTGATGGGCCGGCCGCCATAACCGCCCAGGTTGATCAACCTGTCATACAGCACGATGGCCCCCGCCATGCCGACATTGATGGAGAAGCGGGTGGGAATCTTCACCACGAACTCGCACTTGGCCACCATCTGGGGCGACAGCGAATAGCGCTCGGCCCCGAAGACATAGGCGGCGCGGGTGGGATGGCGGAAGCGCGGCAGCTCGATGGCGTCGTCGGTGATCTCCACCCCCACCAGGCTGCAGCCCAGCGGCAGGCGGTAATCGTCGGGATGATCGAAGGTATAGAAGGGCAGCACGCCTTCGGCATTGCTGGTATCGCTGTTGGCCTTGGCCAGGTTCAGGCGCGGCGCGACGGAGAAGAAGAAGCTGGCGTCGAAGGCATGCGCGATCCGCACCAGGTTGCCCAGGTTCATGGGCTTGGAAAC
>JAQGLO010000190.1 GCA_028292825.1 Alphaproteobacteria bacterium
TCAACTGGGTCAATGACCGCACCGCCCAGGTGGCGCGCCAGTCGGGCTGCACCATCACGGTGACCTCCAAGACCAGCGGCGTTGCCTTCCTGACGGCGCCGGGCAAGTTCACCCAGCTGGTCAGCGACACGGTGTCCAGGATCACCGGCCAGTCGCCGTTCTTCTCCACCAGCGGCGGCACGTCGGATGCGCGCTTCATCAAGGACATGTGTCCGGTGGTGGAGCTGGGACTTGCGGGCGGCACCATGCACAAGGCCGATGAATGCGTGCCGGTGGGCGAGGTCGCGGCATTGACCAATATCTACGCCGCGCTGCTGACAGCCTACTTCGCCAAGCCGCCGCTGTGAACCGGCCCATAGGTATCTTCGATTCCGGCATGGGCGGATTGACCGTCATGCGGGCGCTGAAGGCGCGGTTGCCGAACGAGAGCTTCGTCTATCTGGGCGATACCGCGCGCCTTCCCTACGGCACCAAGAGCGCCGACACCGTGACGCGCTATGCCGTGCAGGCCGCGGCCGCACTGATGACCCATGACATCAAGCTGCTGGTGGTGGCGTGCAACACGGCTTCCGCCGCGGCAGTGCCGACCTTGCAGCACAGCCTGACAGTGCCCGTGATCGGCGTCATCGAGCCGGGGGCGGAGGCCGCCGTGGCCGCGGTGCCCGAAGGACCCATCGCGGTGATCGCCACCGAAGGCACGGTGCGCGGCGGCGCCTATGTCCGCGCCATCCAGGCGGTGTCGCCGCAGATGCCGGTGGTGCAGCAGGCCTGTCCGCTGTTCGTGGCGCTGGCCGAGGAAGGGCTGACCAGTGGCCCGATCGCGCAAGCCGTGGCGCATCGCTATCTGGACCCATTGCTCTCCACCATGCCTGCGCCGCGCGGGCTGGTGCTGGGCTGCACGCATTTTCCGGTGCTGAAAGCAGTGATCGCGGCATGCGCCCCGGATGTCGTGCTGATCGACAGCGCCGAGACCACGGCAGCGGCGGTCGAGAAAATTCTCATCGAACAGGGCCTGCTGAACCTTGATGGTCCCGGCGTCTCGCATTTCCTGGCCACCGATGCGCCGGGACGCTTTGCCCATCTGGGCGAGATTTTCCTGGGCGAGCCGATCGATCCCGGCGCGGTTACCCTGGTCGATCTCTAATAATCCACCCGCACCAGATACAGCCCATCCGGCGGCGAGACGGTGCCGCAGGCGGTGCGGTTTCGCGAGTCCAAAGCTTTCTTCACATCGCGCGGCGTCCATTTGCCTTCGCCCACCAGCTTCAGCGTGCCGGCGATGGAGCGGATCTGGTGGTGCAGGAAGGACCGCGCGCTGGCCTCGATATGGATTTCATCGGCGCGCTGCGACACATCCAGCCGGTCCAGCGTCTTGACCGGCGACGGCGACTGGCATTCGGCGGCGCGGAAAGTGGTGAAGTCGTGGCTGCCGACCAGGAACTGCGCAGCTTCATGCATGGCATCGACATCGAGCCTAGGCGAAACATGCCAGACGCGGCCGTCTTCCAGCGCGGGCGGGGCGCGACGATTCAAAATGCGGAACAGGTAATGCCGCGCCTTGGCGGAGAAGCGGGCATGAAACTCGCTGTCGGCCACCGCCGCATCCAGTATCACCACCGGATCGGGGCGCAGGTAATGGTTCAGGGCGTCACGCACCTTGCCGGCATCGAAGTCCTTGACCAGGTCGAAATGCGCCACCTGTCCCAGCGCATGGACGCCGGAATCGGTGCGGCCGGCGCCGGTCACGGTGACGCGCTCGCCGGAGAGTTTTTCAATCGCGGCTTCCAGCGCGCCCTGAACGGACGGTCCATCGCTCTGGCGCTGCCAGCCGAAGAAGGGCCCGCCGTCATATTCGATGGTCAGGCGATAGCGCATTACGCCAACGACGTGCCGCGCGGCACTGCAAAGCCTTTCAGCAAATCGCCAGCATCCATCGCCTTGCCACCGGCGCGCTGCACCTTGCGCAGGCGAAGTGCGCCGCTGCCACAGGCTATTGTCAGCGCATCATCCAGTGCCGTGCCGGATGCGCCGCCGCCCTCTACGGGTTCGGCGTACAGCACTTTCAGGCGCTCGCCGTTCACTTCGGTGAAGGCGCCGGGGAATGGCGAGATGCCGCGCACCAGGCAATCGATCTCAGTGGCGGATTTGCTCCAGTCGATTCGCGCTTCGTCCTTCAGAATCTTTTTCGCATAGGTGACGCCATCTTCGCTCTGCGCCACCGGCGTCACCGCGCCGCGTTCCAGCGCGCCCAGCGCCCGCACCATCAAATCGGCGCCCAGCCGCGACAGTTCGGCGGCCAGATCGCCGCTGGTCTTGCGGCCCACCGGCACGCGCTCGGCCATCAGCACGGGGCCGGTGTCCAGCCCCTCTTCCATCTGCATCACCATCACGCCGGTCTCGGCATCGCCCGCCATCACGGCGCGCTGGATGGGGGCGGCGCCGCGCCAGCGTGGCAGCAGCGAACCATGCAGGTTGAAGCAGCCCAGCGCGGGCGCATCCAGAATGGGTTTGGGCAGCAGCAATCCGTAAGCGACAACGATGGCGGCATCGATATTGAGCGCGGCGAACTCCGCCTGCTCCGCTTCGCCTTTCAGCGACAGCGGCGTGCGCACCGGCAAACCGGCGCCTTGGGCAAATTTGTGAACCGGCCCCGGCTCCAGCGCCATGCCACGGCCCTTGGGACGCGGCGGCTGGGAATAGACGGCGGCGATGTCATGGCCCTGGGCGATCAGTTCCGCCAGCGTCGGCACCGCGAAGTCCGGGGTGCCCATGAACGCCAGGCGCAACGACATCAGACCGCCGCCAGCTTCTTGGCCTTGGTCAGCTTGCGGATCGCCATGCTCTTCTTCAGCCGCGACAGGTGATCGATGAACAGCACGCCGTTCAGGTGATCCATCTCATGCTGCAGGCAGGTCGCCAGCAGGCCATCGGCTTCCAGCAGCTGCGCCTTGCCGTCACGGTCCAGATATTCGCACTTGATGCGGGCCGGGCGTTCGACATCGTCCCAGATCTCGGGCACCGACAGGCAGCCTTCCTCGAACACCGCCACCTCGTCGCTGGCCCAGACGATCCTGGGGTTGATATAGGCCACCGGGTTCTTCTTGCCTTCCTTCTGGTCCAGGTCGATCACCAGGATGCGCTTGGCCACCCCGATCTGGACGGCGGCCAGGCCGATGCCGTCGGCCTCGTACATGCTGTCGGCCATGTCGTCGGCCAGCTGGCGGATTTCGTCCGTGACGGCCTCCACATCGGTGGAGACGGCTTGGAGGCGCGGATCGGGGGCGGTTAGAATGGGGCGTACTGTCATGGGCTGGAAATAAGCATTGGGGCCGGAAGGGTCAAGTTTTGATGGAAATCGGGTTGATTATACTGGCGGTTGCCGTGCTGGCGGCGGCGCTGATCGTGGTTTTTGCCCGGCCGAAGGCGGCCGCGGCGGCGCCGGCCGACCCCCGGCTGGACACGGTGCTGCAGGGACAGGCCACCATCGCCGAACAGTTCCGCCACACCAGCGCCGCCCAGGCCGCCATGACCGCCCAGGTCGATGCCCTGAAGGAGAAGCTGGCGGAAAGCCTGGCCGCCAGCGCCCAGAAGACCGGCGAGACCTTTGTCAGCATCACCGAACGGCTGACCGTGATCGACACCGCCCAGAAGAACATCACCGAACTCAGCAGCCATGTGGTGTCGCTGAAGGCGATCTTCAGCGACAAGCAGGCGCGGGGCGCCATCAGCCAGGACCAGATGGAAGCCATCGTGGCCGAACACCTGGCGCCGGACCAGTATGAGTTCCAGGCGACGCTGTCGAACGGCAAGCGGCCCGACTGCCTGATCCGCATTCCCAATGTGGCGGCGCGCATCGTGGTGGATTCCAAGTTCCCGCTGGAGGCGTTCGAGGCGCTGCGGGTGGCGGAAACCGAAGACGCCAAGAAAGCCGCCATGGTGTTCGTGCGCGATTCCATGGCCAAGCATGTCAAGGACATCAAGGACAAGTACCTGATCCCCGGCGAGGTGCAGACCCCGGCCATCATGTTCGTGCCGTCCGATTCCATCTATGCCGAACTGCATGCCGGCTTTCCCGAAACCCTGCGCCGGGCGCGGCAGGACCAGGTGGTGGTGGTCAGCCCGCATGTCTTCATGCTGGTGATCGGCACCATCCAAAGCCTGCTGCGCGACGCCAAGATGCGCGAACAGGCGCATGCCATCCAGGTGGCGGTGGGGGCGCTGCTGCAGGATGTGAAGCGGCTGGGCGAGCGGGTGGGCAAGCTGCGCGATCACTTCGACACCACCAACAAGGATATCGGGCAGATCGAAATCTCCATGAAGGGGATCGAGCGCCATTCCGACCGCATCGCCCAGGTCGAGCTGGGCGAACCGCCCAGCCCGGCGACCTTGCCGAAAGGATAGGGCGGTGCCGGCCCGCGATGACGTGCCGACCCTTTGCGCCATCGCGGTCCTTGCCATGATCGCCGCCACGGCAGCGCATGAAGCCATCGGCCATGGCGGCGCCTGTCTTGTGGCGGGCGGCCATATCGCGCGCCTGACCAGCGTCTATTTCACCTGTGCGCCGCCGGGCCGCTGGATCGACGCGGCGGGACCTTTGGGCAATCTCGCCTGTGGCGCTGTGGCGTGGCTGGGTTTGCGCCTGCTGCCGCCCACGGCATCGGCGTGGCGGCTGTTCGCGTATCTGACGGCGGCGTTCAGTTTCTATTGGTTCGCGGGCTATCTGGTTTACGCCATGGCGCGCGACACCGGCGATTACATTTTCGCGGTGGGGCCTGCGCCGCTGGGCCGTGCGGCCGGGGCCGTGCTGGGCGTGGCGCTGTATCTGCTGACCGCGCGTCTTCTCGGCCGCCAGGATGTTGGCGGTGATGTGCGGCGCCGCGCCTGGCTGGCGGCGACGGTGGCGGCCTTGCTGGCGGCGCTGCTTTATGCGCCCGGCAGGCTTGGCGCCGCCGTCCAGGCCGGGCTGGAAATCGGCGCGGCGTCGCTGCCGCTGCTGCTGCGGCCCGGTGCGTCCAGTGGAATGAGCGTCCGTCGCAGCCCGGCATGGATTGGCGCAGGCGTCATTCTGTTCGCTGTTTTTGCCGTCACGCTGGGGCGGGGTCTCGCCTAGCAGGAATACCCGGCCCGCGCGGAAAGGCCGAAGGCTGGCCGCCAGCGCGTCGCATTGCGCCGCCAGTTGTTCGCAGTCCGCTATCAAACGATCCAGCCGGGCGAAACGCAGGCGATAGGCGGGCGGCGGACGGCACATTTTTGATCACCCTCCCCCCTTGTCCAGCTTTGCGTATCCGCCTTCGCGGGTGACATGGACATGCAGGCGGCTGTCGCCCTTCAACCGCGCCAGCGAGCCGGTGAGCAGCGCGGACGCCTTCATCAGCTTGGCGACATAGCGCAGGTCGTGGCGGCGCAGATGGCCGAACTTGTCGTCCGGGTGGGGCGTGCGCGATTGCGCCAGACAGTCCTGCATCGCGGCAAGACAGGTGGCGAGCTGGTTGGTGAGCAGTTCTTCAGGTGTTTCCATGCCGCCAGCATAGGGGCGGTGGAGGCGGTGTGGATTGGTGGGCGTGATGGATAGGGGCGCAAGTGACTGCGTGAGGAGAGAAAAGAAAATTTTGGAGGGTGTGGAGAACCTATTCGTCATGGCCGCTTTATGCGGGTCATGAGAATGATCAAAGCGCCCGCCGCGCCTTGAACGCCGCCGACAGCGTGCCTTCGTCCAGGTAATCCAGTTCACCGCCCACCGGCACGCCGTGCGCCAGGCGGGTGACCTTGCGGCCCTGCAGCAGGTCCATCAGGTAATGCGCGGTGGTCTGGCCTTCCACCGTGGCGTTCATCGCCAGGATCACTTCATCGACGCCGTGCTGCACCCGTTCCAGCAAGCTGCTGACATTGAGACGTTCCGGCGTGACGCCGTCCAGCGCGCTGAGGGCGCCACCCAGCACATGATAGCGGCCGCGAAAGACGCCGGCGCGCTCCAGCGCCCACAGGTCGGCGACATCCTCCACCACGCAGAGAATATGCGTGTCGCGGCGCGGATCGCTGCAGATGGCGCAGGGGCTCTGGGTGTCGAGGTTGCCGCAGATCTCGCAACTGCTGATGGCGGCGGCGGCTTCCTGCATGGCATCGGCCAGCGGCTCCAGCAAGGTGTCGCGCTTCTTCAGCAGCGCGAGCGCGGCGCGGCGCGCCGAACGCGGGCCCAGCCCGGGCAATTTGGAGAGCAGCGCGATCAGGCGCTCGATTTCGGAACCGATGGCGGCCATCAGGCGTCGCTGTCGCTTTCCGGCATGGCGGGAGCGATTTCCTCAGCCACCGCTTCGCGCACGGCTACGATCTCGGCGCCGGGGAATTTGTCCAGCACGGCGCGGACCAGCGGCTGCTGCGCCACCGCTTCGAAGCGCGCGGTCTTGGCGTTCTGTTTCTGCTCGGCCAGGGTGGGCGCGCCGCCGGTGGAGGCGATGGAGACGGTCCAGCGTTCGCCGGTCCAGTCCTTCAGTTTCTGCTGCAGGTCGCCGGCCAGGGTGCGCGGGGCGCGGGCGTGGGGGCGGAATTCGATGCGGCCCGCTTCCAGATGGACAAGATGGACATAGTTTTCCAGCGCCACGCGCAGGATGGGAGCGTTGTGGCGCGCGGCGAGTGCCACCAGGTCTTCGAGATTGCGCACCTGTGCCGTGGGGGCACCTTCCGGCTGGGGCGACGGCGCGCGCATGGCGCTGCCGCCATTGCTGGAAGATTGCGCGACGGGTGCGCGCGGTGAAGAGGCAGATGCGGGCGCAGCCGCGCCGCGCGGCGCGGGGACGGCGCCGCCATCCAGCAAATCCTTCACCAGCTTATCGGTGGGCGGCAGCTCGGCGGCGTAGCTGAGGCGGATCAGCGCCATCTCGCAGGCGCTGATGGGTCGCGTGGCGTCGCGCACCTCAAAAAGTCCCTTCAACAGAATCTGCCAGCCGCGGGTCAGCGACGCGACCGACAGCTTGGCGGCGATGTCGGCGGCGCGCTTGGCCTCGCCGCTGCCGCCGTCGAAGAAGCCCTGCGCCGCGGGCGCGACTTTCAGGCGGGTGAGAAAGTGGGTGGTCTCCAGCAGGTCCTGCATCACCGCCAGTGGGTCGGCGCCCGCGTCATACAACCCGCCAAGATCGGCCAGCGCCGCAGCGACATCGCCGCCCATCAGCTTTTCAAAGATGTCCAACACCCGGCCGCGATCGGCCAGCCCCAGCATGGCGCGCACCATTTCGGCGGTGATGGTTTCGGCTTCGCCCCCACTTCCATCGCCATTATGCGCAATGGCCTGGTCCAGCAGCGACAGGGCATCGCGGGCGCTGCCTTCGGCGGCGCGGGCGATCAGGGCCAGGGCGCCCTCCTCGATCCTGACGTCTTCCTTGGCGGCAAGCGTCGCCAGATAGGCGGCCAGTTCGGCGCTGTCGATGCGGCGCAGGTCGAAGCGCTGGCAGCGCGACAGCACCGTCACCGGCACCTTGCGGATCTCGGTGGTGGCGAAGACGAACTTCACATGCGGCGGCGGTTCTTCCAGCGTCTTCAGCAGGCCGTTGAAGGCCTGCTTGGACAGCATATGCACTTCGTCGATGATATAGACCTTGTAGCGGGCCGAGACCGGGGCATAGCGCACGCCCTCGATGATCTCGCGGATATCGTCGATGCCGGTGCGCGACGCGGCGTCCATCTCCTGCACATCGACATTGCGCGATTCGGCGATGGAGACACAGGGCTCGCACACGCCGCAGGGCTGGATGGTGGGCGCGGTGTTCTTGCCGTCGGCGCCGATGCAGTTCAGCGCCCGGGCGATGATGCGCGCCGTGGTGGTCTTGCCCACCCCGCGCACCCCGGTCAGCATGAAGGCATGGGCGATGCGCCCGGTGGCGAAGGCGTTCGACAGGGTGCGCACCAGCGCCTCCTGCCCGATCAGGCCGGTGAAATCGCTGGGGCGGTATTTGCGGGCAAGGACCCGGTAGGGCGTGGAGGGAGAGGCCATGGGCGGACTATAGCAAGCGTGTCCGGCGGAGTGACGGACAAATCGGACAATTTTCTGGGGAAAGGTGGAAGCCGGCGACCCGCAGCCAATTCGGTATGGCTGCTACCTTCCGGTCCTGACCAGGTTAGCGAGAGCTGCGCCCGCCGACTTCCGTGGCGGATATAGGGATTTTCGCTGAAAAATGCGAGTCCTCCCCGCGCGCGTCCGCGCGCACAATGGGGGAGGTGGCCGTAGCCAGCCCTCGGGCTGGCGAAGGCCGGAGGGGGAAACTAGGCCGCCGCGACAGCGGCGGCCGGGACCAGGCGGCTGGCCGGCAGGGTCACGGTCACGGTGGTTCCCACATCGACGGTGCTTTCCAGGGTCAGCTCGCCGCCATGCAGCTGGGCCAGCTGGCGCGACAGAGGCAGGCCCAGGCCGGTGCCGGTATGCTTGCGCTGTTGGGGGGAATCGACCTGGCCGAAACGCTCCAGCACCTTGGGGATGTCCTCAGGCGCGATGCCGATGCCATTGTCGGACACCACGATCTCCAGCCCGGCGGGAACCAAGCGGCAGACGATGCGCACCTGGCCGCCGGCCGGGGTGAATTTCAGGGCATTGGACACCAGGTTGATCAGGATCTGCTTGATGCGGCGCTTGTCGGCCGTCAGCGGCGGCAAGCCGTGGGCGATGTCGGTGGTCAGCGAAATCTGCGCCTTCTGGGCCTGGCCGACGATCATGCGCAGGGATTCGTCGATCGCGGTGGCGGCGTCGAACCGCTCTTCGTGCAGCTCGCCCTGGCCGGCATCCAGCCGCGACAGGTCCAGCACGTCATTGATCAGCGCCAGCAGGTGCTCGCCGGAATGGCGGATGTCGCCGGCGTAGCTTTTGTAGCGGTCACTGAGGGGACCGAAGATCTCCAGCATCATGGTATCGGAAAAGCCGATAATGGCGTTGAGCGGGGTGCGCAGTTCATGGCTCATCGAGGCCAGGAAGGATGCCTTGGCCTGGTTGGCCTCGGCCGCCGCATTCAGCGCCACCAGCAGGTCGTCCGAGGTCTTTTTCAGCTTCTGCTGGGTGCCTTCCATCTCGGCGATATGCGTGCGCATGCGCGCCGCCTCGCCCCGCGCGCGCTGCGCGAAGTAGCGATCCACCAGCGCCACGATCAGGCCCTGGGCGACGATGAAGGCGGCGCTGGCCGCCACCACAATGGCCAGCGCGAAGCTGCCGACAATATGGGGGCCGACCAGATGGCTGCTGTCGGGTACGAAAAGCACCGCCGACATGCCGGTGAAATGCATGCCCAGGATCGCCAGGCTGAACAGCGTCACCGCAAGGCCGGTGTGATGGCGGCTGCGGCCCATGGCGACATGCATGGCGAGCGCCGACAGCGACACGCCGATCAGCAGCGAGGCGGCGACATAGTTATAATTCCACACCGCGCGGGCCGGCAGCGCCACCGCCGCCATGCCGGTATAATGCATGGCGGTGATGGCAAGCCCGGTGATCGCGCCGCCAGGGATGGCGCCGCCGCGCCGGATGGTCAGCGCAAAGCCGGCGCCGCATAGGCTCATGGCGATGATGGCCGACAGGATGGTCAGGCCGGCATTGAAGTTCAGCGGCAATCCGCTTTGATAGGCCAGCATGGCGACGAAATGCGTCGCCCAGATGCCGCAGCCGGCCACGGTGCCGGCGCCGCTCAACCACAACAGGCGCGTGCGTCCGGGCCCGGCGGCGCAGGCGCGCGCGATGATGGTCAGCGCGGTGGCGCAGGCCAGGATGCAAAGCCCGGCCGCCAGCGCCACCAAGCGCATATCGTGTTGCCCAAAAATGCAACCCAGCACATGGATCATGCGGCTATGATGGCGTGACTGTTGTAAACCAGCGGCTAAGGAACCTGTTTCGTTTCGGGAAAAGCACGGATTTTGAGCAACTTTAATCTACGCAATATTACCCGGGCCCTGACCTTCGGCGGCAATCCGCTGGACCGGGCCAGCGCCCAGCGCGCCGACCCCAGCTGGCTGGCGGCGCAGGCGAAGGGTGGCCTGTTTCTGCCCTTCTGGCAGAACCGGCCGCTGGTGGCGGATGCGCGCATCGCGCTGCTGCCATGGCGCGGCGAATGGGAAGGCGGCATCTGCGTCTTCCTGGGTTTGGAGGGGGCACAACCTTTGTTCGCCATCGATCTGGCGGGCGAAACGCCGCCGCCGCTGGACGGCGAATTCCAGGAGATGCGGCCTGCCGCTTTCGTGCTGCCGGCGCGCGACACCGCGATTGCGGGCCAGGGCAAGGCGCTGATCGACTGGCACAGGCGGCACGGCTTCTGTCCCAATTGCGGCACGGCGACGGTGATGCGCGACGGCGGCTATCGCCGGGCGTGCCCGCATTGCGGCGCCGAGCATTTTCCCCGCACCGATCCGGTGGTGATCATGCTGCCGGTTCTCGGCAATGCCTGTCTCGTCGGGCGCAATGCGCGTTTTCCGGGCGGGCTGTATTCGGCGTTCGCCGGATTCGTCGAACCGGGCGAGACCATGGAAGAGGCGGTGCGGCGGGAGTTGCGCGAAGAGGCGAATATCGCAGTCGGCGCGATTTCCTATCATGCCAGCCAGCCCTGGCCCTTCCCGTCATCCCTGATGCTGGGCTGTTACGCCCAGGCGCTGTCGCGGGATTTCCAGATCGACGGCGTCGAGATCGCCGATGCGCGCTGGTTGACGAAAGACGATGTGCGGGCGCGGCTGGCGGGTGCGCTGGAAGACGAGATGAAGCTACCGGTGCCGATCGCGATCGCGCATCACCTGATGCGCGACTGGGCGGAAGAATAACGTCAGGCCGGCTTGATCGTGGCGTTGCGGCGGATTTCCTTCACCGACTTGTCCTGGTGGGCGATCCACAGGAAGAAGCGGTTCAGCAGCGCCAGCGGCCATGCCATTTTGCGCGCCACGTCCAGGAACAGCACCACGCGCACTTCATCCGTTTCGTTGGCGGCTTCGTGCAGGAAGGTGTCGTCGAACAGCACCGCCTCGCCGTTATGCCAAAAGTATTTCTCGCCTTGCGCAATGGCCGAGCGGTCGTCGCGATCCCAGGCATCGGCGTTGATGCGAATCCAGCATTTTTCGTTCGCATTGTTGTCCGGAATCACCACGCCCAGGTGATAGCGCACAAAGCCCTTCCAATAGCCCCAGTGCGGCTTGATATGCTGGTGGGGCTCCAGCACCGAGAAGAAGGCGGTCCAGACGCCGGGAATATCGCGCAGCAGCGCCGCGGTTTTCGGCGCCAGCGCGCAATTGGAGTCGATGAAGCTGCCCGACTTGAACATGAAGCTTTTCCAGGCGATCTGGTGGATGCCGCCGGATGTGTAGCTGGTCAGTTCGTCCATCCCCGGAATCTTCACCGGCCCGGCGATCAGCGCCAGGCACTCGTCACGGATGGTCTGGTAATTCTGCGCCAGCACCGCCAGTTCGGGATACTCCGACAGATCACGCTTGAAGGCCGGCAGCTTGTCGAACACGCCATTGGCTTCGGCGCGCACGAAAATCTGCGCCGCGGCGTCTTTTATTTTCGTGCCGATTCCTGGCATCAATAACCCTTGGACAGGTCCACGACATTGCGGAAGGGCTGCCCTGTTTCCGCCCGCGTCACACATTCCACCACAAAGGCCGATGCGTTGCGCGGATCGGTGATGCCGGCGATGTGCGGCGTCACCGTCACTTTCGGATGCGTCCAGAAACGGCTTTCCACCGGCAGCGGCTCGGTCTGGAACACGTCCAGCACCGCCCCGCCCAGCTGGCCGGAATCCAGCGCATCGAGAATATCGGCCTCGTTGCCATGGCCGCCGCGCCCGACATTGAACAGCCAGGCGCCTTGCGGAAGCTGCGACAGCAGCTTGGCATTCAGGATGCCTTCGGTCTCCGGCGTCAGCGGCAGCATGCAGACCAGGAAATCGCACTGGTTCAGGAATTGCGGCAGTTCTTCGGGGCCGGCATAGCTCTTCACGCCCGCCACGCTCTTGCGGGTGCGGCTCCAGCCCAGCACCTGGAAGTCGAACATCATCAGCCGCTCGGCCGTCACCGCGCCGATATCGCCCAGGCCCAATATGCCGATGCGCACTTCGCGGGTGGGCAGCGCCAGCATGCGCTGCTTCCACACGGATTCTTTCTGCGCGGCGTCGAACTGGCGCTGCATGCGGTGCACGATCAGGACATGCATGGTGACGAATTGCGCCATCTCGCGCTGCAGCGTCTCGTCGACGAAGCGCACCACCGGCAGGTGGCGGGGGAATTCCGGATCGCGCAGGAAACCGTCAACACCGGCGCCGAGGCTGAAGATCGCCTTCAGGCGCGGCAGGCCCTTGAGGAAGCCGTGCGGCGGGCGGAAGCCGACGAAATAGTCGATCTGCTGCGGGGCGTAATGATCCTTGCCGTGCAGGAAGCTGT
>JAQGLO010000191.1 GCA_028292825.1 Alphaproteobacteria bacterium
CAAGGATTTTCATGTTGCAGGGTGAGATCGAACTTCATTGCGAATGCGCCCGGTGCGGCAAGTCGGCCTATCACACGGTCCGCTGGCTGCGCGAGAATCCGGCCGTGATCTGCGCCGGCTGCGCCAACGCCCTGCCGTCGGTGGAAGTCCTGAACGCCAATTCCAAGCTGGTGCGCGATTCCGATCACGCCGAACGGTCGCACTGATGGCTGAGGAACGTCCCGGCGTGGTCGAGCGCGCCTTCCAGATCGCCAAGAGCGGCACCGTCGCCAGCGTCGCCGACCTGTCGGCGCAGCTGGAAGACGAGGGCTATCCCAACAACGCCCACCTGCTGAAGGCCCGCTCCATCGCCTATCAGCTGTCGCGCATGATCACCGAATCGCGCATGTCCATCAGCGCGCCGGTCGACAACTAATACACACTGCCGCAATGACACGCTGACACCGCGAAGTTTTCGCGGTGCGCCGCGCTTGGTCCGCAGCCGTACCATCGGCGCGAGGAACCCCCGCACTGCTCGGGAGTTAGGTCCAAGCGCCGCTAACGGCAAAAAAATCAGGAGAGAAACATGCGCCTAACACTCACCACAGCTGTGGCTATGGGGTTCTGCACCACGCTTGCCTTTGCGCAGGTGCCCGCCCAGCAGGGCCCGCAGAATCCCGCCGTCAAGGCGATGGACAGCAACAACGCCATGGCCCCCGTCGCCGGCGCCAACAGCTTCACCATGGCCGAAGCCAAGTCGCATATCGAAGGCAAGGGCTTCACCAAGGTCCATGCCCTGAAGAAGGACAAGGACGGCGTCTGGCGCGGCAAGGCCATGAAGGACGGCCAGGCCGTTCCGGTCAGCCTCGATTACCAGGGCAACGTCAACTAACGCTCATCCAGGAAAAGGAAACGCCATGACCAAGACCATCACACACGTCTATTACGACTATGCCTCTGCCGAACAGGCGGTGCGCAATGCCAAGGCCGCCGGCCTGGGCGACAGCGCCATCAGCCTGGTCGCCAGCAATGCCGATGGCTGGCACAAGCCGGGCAGCAGCGATGTCGATCCCAAGCATGACAAGGATCGTGACGGCAAGGATGACCGCGCCGAAGGCGCCGCCACCGGCGGCGGCCTGGGCGCCATCGCGGGCGGTGCGGCCGGTGTGGCCGCGGGCCTGGGCATGCTGGCCATTCCGGGCGTCGGCCCGGTGGTGGCGCTGGGCTGGCTTGCCAGCCTGGCGGCCGGCGCGGTTGCTGGCGGCGCGGCCGGCGGCATCATCGGTGCGCTTGTTGAATCGGGCGAGAGCAAGGAAAACGCCGCGCTCTATGCCGAGGCCCTGCGCCGCGGCGGCGCCATCGTCACCGCCAAGGTGCCGGACGCCGACGTGGAGAAGTACAAGGCCATCCTGAGCAAGGACTCGTTCGACGTGTCGTCGCGCGCGCCCGCCTATCGCGAAACCGGCTGGACCGGCTACGACCCCGCCGCCAGCGCCTACAGCGCCGACCAGGTGCGTGCGGAACGCGATACCTATCGCCTGTAATCGCGTCCTCTGAAATGGATCACGGCCCCGTCTTCATCGGCGGGGCCGTTTTTCTTTACGCCGCCACGGACAGCGCCTGCGCCGTTTTCAAATGGCGAAACTCCAGCGCATCCATCACCAGCGCCGCCAGGTCGGACAATAGCGCCCGCTGGCCGGGTAGCAGGTCGCGGGTGTTGCTGTCGATCACGCACAGCGTGCCGATGCGAAAGCCGTCCGGCGTGATCAGTGGCGCCCCGGCATAGAAGCGGATTTTCGGTCCGTCCGTCACCAGCGCATTGCCGGCGAAGCGCGCATCCGCCGTGGCGTCCGGCACAACCAGGACTTCCTCGCTGAGGATCGCATGCGAACAGAAGGAGACATCGCGATGGGTCTGCCGTTCGGTGATGCCCAGATGCGCCTTGAACCACTGCCGGTCGCGGTCCACGAACGAGACCAGCGAGATCGGGCATTGCAGCGCCGCGCTGGCCAGCCGCGCGATGCGGTCGAATTGCTGCTCGCAGTCGGTGTCCAGGATCTTGTAGCTCTCCAGCACCGCCAGGCGCTGGGCTTCATTGGCAAGAAAGGGCGACGGCATCGTGTTCCTTGGGTTGGCGCGTGAAAACCAGCAGCGCCGCGGCAATCTGGTCCGCAAACCGTAACGTTTTATGAATCAATGCCGGTACGCCGGTTCCACCCGGTTCCGGGCTTGTGGGTCAGGCCAGCGCCGCCACCAGCACCATCACAATACCCGCCAGCGACACCAGCCAGATCAGCGACCGCAGCACCGGAATCCCCGCCGCATAGACCGGCACATAGGCAAGCCGCGCCCAGAAATAGAGCTGCGCTCCCAGCGCGCTGGTGGCGCTGTGCTTGCCCAGCACCGTCACCACCAGCACCGCCACGGCGAAGAAGACAAAGGTCTCCTTGAAATTCGCAAACGCCCGCAGCATCCGCCCGGTGACGGTGGAGACCGGCGGCGTCGGTGCATCACGCGGCGAGGCATTCCACTTGGTGCCCAGTTCACGGGTGGCCATGGTGGTGGCGAGCATGAGCTGCACGAGGCCGAGAATGATGGCCCAAAGCAAAATCTGGATTTCGGTCGAGCCAGTGAAGACGGTCATGGGGTTTCCTCTTAGTCAAAACCAGACTTTAAAATCTTTATTCCAGGTAAGGCCCGCGCACTGGGTCGCGCGTTCCAGCCAAGCCCTCACTTCCTGAGTCGAGTTGTTTGTCCCAATCCACCATTCGCCCTGAAGCTTTTCGGAAAAGCTGTCCACCAAATGCTTAGATTCAAAAAGTTGGCGCCGATCCTTTGCCACAATGCGCTTTGAATACGGTTTGATGTTCGACAGCTTTTCGAGCGTTCCAGGGGAAGCTTTTTCGAGAAGTATCAAGCCGGATTTAAGTACGTCCTTGAGAGATTTTACGCCAACGCGCTGGTCTTTGACTGTAATTTTATACTTAGCGTTTGCGTGCGAGCCAAAATCAACCTCACTGATCGGCTTTGCGCCGGCCGCACCAAGAAGGACAATGGTTTCTGCAGAAAAATCGATTTCACAACTCGGATTAAAAGGATCCGCGCCAAGCAGAAGGCGGTTCTGTGAAAGAAAAACTTTCATCTGGCCGCTGGGATCAGCCTGCTTCAGCAATTTTGAAAGAGTAGACGTTTCGAGAAATGGAAAGGTGGCCATCAGTGGTCTCCTAGGTTAAGTCCTTAAACTACTAATAAGGCCTTAAATGTCAAGGTGGATATATATACCCCTCCCTCTCAACAAACCACGTGTCTAGATTCCGGACATGACCGCACGCCATAGACCCTGTTGGACAAGCCCCTGCTATCCACCCCGATTCCGCCCGCAGGGGGGAGGGGGTGGCAGGAAAGTGCAAAACGAATAATCGGCAAGTCTCTGATCGCGCGGCGCTTTCGCAGCGACGCCGGGTCAGTCCAGGCTGTAGTTGAAGCTGATAGACACCCGCTGTCCCCGCGCCCCGTTCGGCTCGACGCCGTGGCGTAGCCAGCTTTCCCACAGCAGCAGCATGCCGGGCTTGGGCGCGACATCGACGAAGCTGCGATTTTCCGGGCGCGCGTTCTTCTTGCGCGGCGGCGCGGCCATCATCAGGCCCAGGCGCGGGTCCTCGAAACGGATGGCGCCGGAACTGGGCGGCACGGTGAGATAATAGGTGCCGCTGATCACCGAATGCGGATGGATGTGCGGCGCATGGATGGCGCCCCTGTTCATCACATTGATCCAGAGGCTGTCGAGTTTCAGTTTCCTGCCGCCCATCTCGAACTGCAGCTCGCGCGCAAAGGCGGCGACATGCCTGGCGATGCCACGCTCCAGGTCGGCGAAGATGCTGGCCCGCCGCGTCAGGTCGTTCAGCGAGGCATAGGAGGTATAGCCGCCATAGCCATGGTCGCGGCTCCAGCGCCGGCCCGCCGCATCCTCGGCGGCGATCACCAGACAGGTGGGCTCCAGGTCCCGTTGTGGCGCAATCCGGGCTTTGTACAGCCGGGTCGTGAACAGGATTTCAGACATAAGTTACCTTCCCTTGACCATTGGGGTGCTAGGATCGCGCCGCTGTCAAACGGGGCCTGCCATGAATTTCCGCCTTCCCGCGACTCTTGTCGTCTTCGCCGCCGCCTCCGTCCTGCTGTCGGGATGCCTGGCCTATGACGCGGCGTCCACGGTGGTCGGCGCGGCGGGGAGTGTGGTGGGCGCGGCCGGCAGCGTGGTCGGCGCCGCCGGTGACGTCGTCACCTCGCCCTTCGACAAGGACGATGCCGACAAGGCGAAGAACCGCTAGTTCAGAAATTGTTCTTCCGCTCCCGGATTTCGCCGAACACGGCCACCGTGCTCGCCGTCTCCATGCCCAGGCTCTTGCGGATTTCCGCAGAATAAGGCCGCAGGAACGGGTTGGTCAGCTTCTCCTCGCCCAGGCTTCCCGGCACCGTCGGCTTGCCGGCGGCGCGCGCCGCATTCACCGAGATCATGCGTTCCTGCAGCATGCCATTGCCGGGCTCCAGCGTCAGCGCGAACCGGCCATTGCTCTGGGTATATTCATGGCCGCACCAGATCAGCGTGTCGTCGGGCAGGGTCATCAGCTTGGACAGGCTTTCCCACATCATCGCCGCATCGCCTTCGAACAGGCGGCCGCAGCCCAGCGTGAACAGCGTGTCGCCGGTAAAGGCATGGCCGTCGATCACAAAGGTGATGGCGCCGCGGGTATGCGCCGGCACTTCCAGAACATGCACCCGGCGGCCGTCGAATTCCCAGCCGGTGCGTTCGTCGACGCCGATATCGATGCCGGGAATGCGCGCCGCATCCTTGCCGGGGCCGACCACCAGCGCGCCGGTTTCCTGCTTCAGCTCCAGGTTGCCGCCGGTGTGATCCAGATGGTGATGGGTGTTGAGGATGTGGGTCAGTTTCCAGCCGCGCCGCGCCAGCGCCGCGCGCACGGGCGCGGGTTCCGACGGGTCCACCACCGCGCAATAGTCGCCCGACTGCACCAGATAGGCATAGTTGTCGGTCAGGCAGGGAACAATCTCGATCTCGGTGGTCATGGCGTCTCCTGGTGGCGGCGAACCCTAGCAAACCGGCATCTGGGCACAAACGCTTTTGCGCTCTAGTCTCGCGCCATGCTGCAGAATGGCGACGATCTGGCCGCGTTTTACAAAGAGCCCCTGGGTCAGTGGGCCCGCCATGTCCTGGCGCGGCGCATCCGCACCGCCTGGCCCAGCGTCAAGGGTCTGCGCCTGCTGGCCTATGGCTATGGCACGCCCTACATGCGCGGGTTCGATGCCGAACGCGCCATCGCCGCCATGCCGGCCCAGCTGGGCGTGCCGGCGAAATCCAAATCGCGCCATGCGCGCCTGGTCTGTACCGAGGATGCGCTGCCTTTTCCCGACGTCTTCTTCGACCGCATCCTGATCGTGCATGGCCTGGAGAGTGCGGAGGCGCTGAGGCCCCTGCTGCGGCAGTTGTGGCGGGTGCTGGCGCCGGAGGGGCGTGTGTTGTTGATCGCCCCCAATCGCGCCAGCCTGTGGGCGCAGCTCGACCGCTCGCCCTTCGGCCACGGCCGGCCCTTCAGCCGCGCCGAACTGGACCGGCTGCTGCGGGACGCGCTGTTCGAGCCCGTGCGCTGGGAGCGGGCGCTCTATGCGCCGCCGTTTGGCCCGCTGCGCGCGCATGGCTGGGAAAATATCGGTGCGCGCCTGTTTCCCGCCATCGGCGGCGTGCATGTGGTGGAAGCCACCAAGTCGCTCTACGCCGCAGCGACACCGGGATTGGCAGTGCCCGCGAAAGCCGCATTGCAGACCGTGCGCGATCTCAATTTTTCTTCAGAAGAAAAATAGCGCCCTGGGCAAACAAATTGGGGCCCAGATAGCCGCTGGTCAGCTTCTCCGGGTCCATGCGGCTGGCGCGCCCGGCATCGTTCAGCGCATGCGCCTCCACGATCGACGCGCCGCATTCGCGCGTCAGGTCGACGAAATCGGCCAGGGTGCAAAGATGGATGTTGGGCGTCTCCCACCAGGCATAACCCAGCTCGCGCGTCCGCGGCATGCGCCCGCCCCACAGCAGGGACCCGCGGACCTTCCAGTAGCCGAAATTGGGCAGCGACACCGCACAGCGCCGCCCGATGCGCAGCAGATGGCTCAGCACCGCGCGCGGCTTCTCGGTCGCCTGGATGGTCTGGGATAGGATCACGGCGTCGAACACCTGGGCGGGATAGTCGACAAGATCGCTGTCGGCGTCGCCCTGCACCACGGCAAGGCCGCGCGCGACGCAGGCATTTACATTGGCCTGGATGATCTCGATGCCGCGCCCGTCCACGCCCTTGGTCTGGACCAGATGTTCCAGCAGCGCGCCGTCGCCGCAGCCGACATCCAGCACCCGGCTGCCGGGCCGGATCATGTCGGCGATGGCCGCAAGGTCAGGGCGCAGCGAGGTGGAACTCATACGATGTCCTGTGCCGCATGATTGATGAAGCCGCGCACGGTGGCGAACATTTCCGGCTCGTCCAGCAGGAAGGCATCATGGCCCTTGTCGCTGTGGATTTCCACAAAGCTGACCTGCGCCGCCACGGCGTTCAGGGCGTGGGCGATGCGCTTGTTCTCCACCGGCGGGAACAGCCAGTCGCTGGAAAAGGATACGATGCAGAAGCGCGCCGAATTGAGATGGAAGACATCGGACAGATGACCGCCATGGTCCTCGGCCAGGTCGAAATAATCCATGGCGCGGGTGATGTAGAGATAGGAGTTGGCGTCGAACCGGTCCACGAAGCTGGCGCCCTGGTGATGCAGATAGGATTCGATCTGGAAGTCCGGCGCGAACTGGAACGACACCGCCTCGCGGTTCTGCAGGTTGCGCCCGAACTTCCGCTGCAGCGCCATCTCCGAGACATAGGTGATGTGCGCCGCCATGCGCGCCACGGCCAGGCCCTTGGACGGCTTGGTGCCGGCCTGCTGGTATTCACCGCCATGCCAGTCGGGATCGGCCATGATCGCCTGGCGGCCGACTTCGTGGAAGGCGATGTTCTGCGCCGAATGGCGCGCGGCGCAGGCGATCGGCACCACCGCGCGGACGCAGCCGGGATACGACG
>JAQGLO010000003.1 GCA_028292825.1 Alphaproteobacteria bacterium
ACGCCGACGGGCCGCATCATCGTCGAAGCCGCCACCGGCCGCATGCCGGCCTTCCTGGATACCGGGCTGAACCTGGTGCATGTGGACGATGTGGCGAACGGCCATTTGCTGGCGCTGGACAAGGGCAGGATCGGCGAGAATTACATCCTGGGCGGCGAGGACGTGCCGCTGCAGACCATGCTGGGCGACATCGCCTTCCTGTCGGGTCGCAAGGCCCCCACCATCAAGCTGCCGCGCACACCGCTGTTTCCGCTGGCCTATGCCGCCGAAGCCTGGGCCCGCGTCTCCGGCAAGGAGCCGTTCCTCACCGCCGACGCCCTGCGCATGTCGCGCTATCACATGTTCTTTTCCTCCGACAAGGCGAAACGCGAGTTGGGCTACAGCGCGCGTCCCTATCGCGAAGGCCTGAAGGACGCGATGGGCTGGTTCCGCGAAAACGGATACCTGAAATGATTGCGGGCATCCTGTTCGGCTTTGTGCCGCTGGCAATCTGGCTGTATCTGCTGCTGTTTCATCGCGGCTTCTGGCGGCTGCGCGAGCGCGACACCCTGCCGGTGACCGAGCCGGAATTCTGGCCGTCCGTGGTTGCCGTCGTACCGGCCCGCAACGAGGCTGACGTCATCCAGCGCAGCATCGCCAGCCTGATCGCCCAGGATTATCCCGGCGACTTCCGCATCCTGCTGGTGGATGATCAGTCCGAGGACAGCACCGGGGATCTGGCCAGAGCCCTTCAAATAAGCGCGCTGAACGGCGATCGCCTGACCGTGCTGACCGGCGCGCCGCGCCCACCGGGCTGGACGGGCAAGCTGTGGGCTTTGCAACAGGGCAGCGAACAGGCTGCCAAGAATAATACAAGTCCCGATTTCCTCTGGTTCACCGATGCCGATATCGCCCATGCCCCCGACAATCTGCGCAATCTTGTGGCGCGCGCCGGCAAGGACAAGGCGCTGGTGTCGCTGATGGCGCGGCTGTCGTGCAAGACCCATGCGGAGCATTTCCTGATCCCCGCTTTTGTCTTCTTCTTCGACATGCTGTTTCCCTTCGGCGCCGTCAACGACCCCGCCGACAAGACGGCAGCGGCCGCGGGTGGCTGCATGCTGGCACGCCGCACGGCGCTGGAAGCCGCCGGCGGCATCAAGGCGATCCGCTACAACATCATCGACGATTGCGCCCTGGGCCGGGTGATGAAGGCGCAGGGCCCGATCTGGCTGGGCCTGACGGATCGCGCGGTTTCCTTGCGGCCCTATGAGCATATCGCCGACATCCGCCACATGATCACCCGCAGCGCCTTTGCCCAGTTGAACTATTCGCCGCTGATCCTGCTGGCCACCCTGCTGGGCTTGTTCATCGTCTATATCGCGCCGGTGATGACGGCTTTGTTCGCCTGGGGCATCTCGCAGCTGGCGGGCTGGTTTGCCTGGATCATCATGGCGATCATGTTCCAGCCCATGCTGCGCTTCTATCGCCTGTCGCCCTTGTGGGGACTCGCATTGCCGTTGATCGGCGCCTTCTATGCCGCCTTCACGCTGGAGTCCGCGATCCAGTATTGGTCCGGCAAGGGCGGCATGTGGAAGGGCCGTTCGCAAGCAGGAGAGCAGGCATGAGTGTCGCCGAGCTCCAGTCCGGCAAGGGCCACAAGGACGAGAATTTTCCCGTCGCCTCGTTGCTGATCGCGCCGCGCCATCGTCCACCGGTGATGGCGTTCTACAAGTTCGTCCGCGCCGCCGATGACGTGGCCGACAGCGCTACCGCGACGCCGGACGAAAAACTGGCGCTGCTGGAACAGATGCGCGCCAGCCTAATGGGTGAAAGCAACGCCAATCCGGAAGGCGTGGCGCTGCGCGACATCCTTGGCGAACGCGGTCTTGCCCCGGTGCATGCGCTGGACCTGCTGGAAGCCTTTCGCCGTGATTGCACCAGGCTGCGCTATGCGGATTGGGACGACCTGATCGACTATTGCCGCTACAGCGCCATGCCGGTGGGCCGTTTCGTGCTGGATGTGCATGGCGAAAGCAAAGACCTGTGGCCCGCCAATGACGCCCTGTGCGCCGCGCTGCAGGTCATCAACCATCTGCAGGACTGCGCCAAGGATTACCGCGAGATCAACCGCGTCTATATTCCCGAGCCTCTGCTGGCCGCGGCCGGCATTGGCGTCGAGGCCCTGGGCGAAACCCGTGCCAATCCCGCGCTGGCGGGTGTCATCAGCAGCCTGGCACGCAGGAATGCCGCGCTGCTGGAAACCTCCCGTCCCTTTGCGCGCGGCATCCGCGACAGCCGTCTCGCGCTGGAAGTGGACCTGATCCAGACCCTGGCCGACGATCTCAACACCCTGCTGATGACGCGCGATCCGCTGTCCCAGCCGGTACACCATTCCAAGACCGATGTGATGGCGCTGTTCCTGAAACGGTTTCCCGCCTTCGCACTGATGAGGCTTATGCGCAAATGACCAATGCAGAAAATCTCGGCGGCGCCGGTGCGGCGGCCGTGAAGAAGAAGGCCAGCGGCAGCTCCTTCTATCTCGCCATGCGGCTGATGCCGGCCGAAGAGCGCGACGCCATGTTCGCCATCTATGCCTTCTGCCGCAAGGTGGACGATATCGCCGATGACGGCCTGGGCACGCGCGCCGAGCGCCATGACAAGCTGGAACAGTGGCGCGGTGATCTGGCCGCTCTCTATGCCGGGGGAAATCCGGCGCAGACCCGCTTTCTCGCCCCCGCCGTCAAACAGTATGGCCTGCGGCAGGAAGATTTCCGCGCCATCCTGGACGGTATGGACATGGATGTGGCGGAGGACATCGTCGCGCCCGATCTCGCCACTCTCGATCTGTATTGCGACCGGGTCGCCAGCGCTGTGGGACGTCTGTCCATCAAGGTGTTCGGCATGGAGGAGGGGCCGGGCTTCGAACTGGCGCACCATCTGGGCCGCGCCCTGCAGCTGACCAACATCCTGCGCGACATCGATGAGGATGCCGCCATCGGACGCCTCTATCTGCCGCGCGAATATCTGGAGCAGATGGACTGCTGCCGCCAGATGGACCCCAAGGCCATCATCAACCAGCCCGCCATTGACGGGGTCTGCAAGCGCGTCGCGTTGCTGGCGCACCAGCATTATGACGCCGCCAATCGCATTCTGGCCGCCAGGCCCAGGGGCCGCATCAAGACGCCCCGGCTGATGGGCGCGGTCTATTCCGAGGTGCTGCGCGCCAGCGAGGCGGCCGGTTTTGCGCCGCCGCGCCATCGTGTCTCGTTGCCCAGGTCCAGGCTGTTGTCGCTGGTGCTGCGACAGGGATTGTTTTCGTGAGCAGTGGCGCGCCTGGCGCGCCCAAGGCCTATGTCATCGGTGCGGGCCTGGCTGGCCTGTCCGCCGCCACTGTGCTGGCGGCGCGCGGCGTTTCGGTCGCGCTGATCGAGGGCGCGCCCCAGGCCGGCGGTCGTTGCCGTTCCTATTTCGATGCCGCCATGGGCGGCGTGATCGACAACGGCAATCATCTGGTGCTGTCGGGCAACCGGGCGGTGCAGGACTATCTGTCGCGCATCGGTGCGAAGAATGCGCTGGCCGGGCCGCCGTGCGCCGAGTTCGCCTTTGTGGACTTGCAGGACGGCGCCCGCTGGACCCTGCGCCCCAATGAGGGCGGCGTGCCCTATTGGGTTGGCCGCAAGCAGCGCCGTGTTCCCGGCACCACCGCCACCGACTATATGAAATATGCGCCGCTGATGTGGGCCGGCCGCAAGGCGCGGATCGATGTCGTCGTAAAAGATCGCGGCCCCTTGTGGCGGCGGCTGATGCAGCCTTTCCTGCTGGCGGCGTTGAACACGGCGCCAGAAGAATCTTCCGCCGCGCTGGCCGGCGCGATTCTGCGGGAGACCCTGGCCAAGGGCGGTCGCTTCTATCGCCCGCGCATTGCCCATCCCACTTTGGCGGCGGCCTTTGTCGATCCGGCCTTGCGCTACCTGGGCGAGAAGGGCGCGTCGGTGCGGCTTTCCACCCGGCTGCGCGGTCTGACATTGGGTCCGCGCGCGGCCATGGCGCTGGACGTGCCCGACGCCACCCTGCCGGTGTCGGCGCGCGATGTGGTGGTGATGGCAGTGCCACCCTGGCAGGCGGCCGAGCTGGTGCCTGGCCTGACCGTGCCTGATAATTTCCGCGCCATCGTCAACGCCCATTTCAAGATGGCCGCGCCGCCCGGAACACCGCCCATCCTGGGCGTGATCGGCGGTACCGCGGAATGGATATTCGCCTTTGACGACCGCATCTCGGTCACGGTGTCGGGCGCCGACGCCATCGTGGACCAGGATCGCGAGACGCTGGCCACCCGCATCTGGGCCGATGTCGCCGAGGCCCTGGATATCACCGCCCCCATGCCCGCCTGGCAGATCGTCAAGGAAAAGCGCGCCACCTTCGCCGCCACGCCGCAGCAGGATGCCCGGCGCCCGGTCGCGAAAACCCGCTGGCGAAACCTGTTCCTGGCCGGCGACTGGACCCAGACAGGGCTGCCCGCCACCATCGAGGGGGCCCTGCGCTCCGGCGAAACCGCGGCGGCTTTGGCGCTGCGCCATCTGTCCTTATAGTGCCGCCATGAACCAGTTGAACCCGGCCGATTTCATAGACGTGGAAGGCGCCGTCCGCGCCGCCACCGCTGCGATCCTGGCCCAGCAGCGCCCCGACGGGCACTGGGTCTATGAGCTGGAAGCCGACGCCACTATTCCGGCGGAATATGTGCTGCTGGTGCATTACCTGGCCGAAGAAGCCAACCTGGAGCTGGAGCGCAAGATCGGCGTCTATCTGCGCCGCATCCAGGGCGAACATGGCGGCTGGCCGCTGTATCACGACGGCGCCTTTGATATCTCCGCGACCGTGAAAGCCTATTTTGCACTGAAGATGATCGGCGACGATATCGATGCGCCGCACATGGCGCGCGCCCGCGAAGCGATCCGTGAACGCGGCGGCGCCATCAAGGCCAATGTCTTCACCCGTATACTTCTCGCGCTGTATGGCCAGGCCTCATGGAACGATGTTCCCACCGTGCCGGTGGAATTGATCCTGGTGCCGCGCTGGTTCCCGATTCATCTGTCCAAGATGAGCTATTGGGCGCGCACCGTGATCGTGCCGCTGCTGGTGCTGTGCGCCAAGCGGCCATTGGCGAAGAACCCGCGCGGTATCCATATCCGCGAACTGTTCGTGGATGGCATCGGCGCCGCCAGCCCACGCGCGCCCCACCAGGACCGCTACTGGTCCATCTTCTTCAATGTCCTGGACAGGAACCTCAAGCGCTTCGAACCCTTCTGGCCCAAAAGCGTGCGCGCCAAGGCCATCGCGGCATGCCGAACCTGGACCACCGAGCGGCTGAACGGCGAAGACGGGCTGGGCGCCATCTATCCCGCCATGGCCAACAGCGTGATGATGTATGACGCGCTGGGCCTTGCGCCGGATCATCCCGACCGCGCCATCGCGCGTCTGTCGGTGGAAAAGCTGCTGGTGATCAAGGATGACGAGGCTTACTGCCAGCCCTGCGTCTCGCCGGTGTGGGACACCGCGCTGGTGGCGCATGCATTGCTGGAGGCCAGGACGCCGGAGGCCGATGCCGCCGTGGCGCGCAGCCTGGACTGGTTGAGGCCGCTGCAGGTGCTGAACGTGAAAGGCGACTGGGCCGAGGAAAAACCCGATGTCCGCCCCGGCGGCTGGGCCTTCCAGTACCGCAACGATCATTATCCCGACCTCGACGATACCGCCGTGGTGGTGATGGCCTTCGACCGCGCCGGCGCCAAGCATGACGATGTCGCCATCGCGCGCGGCCGCGAATGGGTGGAAGGCCTGCAGAGCCGCGATGGCGGCTGGGGTGCCTTCGATGCCGACAACAGCTATTTCTATCTCAACAACATTCCCTTCGCCGATCACGGGGCGCTGCTGGACCCTCCGACCGAAGACGTGTCGGGCCGCTGCGTCGGCATGCTGGCGCAGCTTGGTCATGGCGGTAAGCCGCTGGCGGACGGCATCGCCTACCTGCGCAAGACCCAGCGCGCGGATGGCTCCTGGTGGGGCCGCTGGGGCGTCAACTACATTTATGGCACATGGTCGTCACTGGCCGGGCTGAACGGTGCCGGCCTGACGCCGGACGATCCGACCATGAAGCGCGCCGCCGACTGGCTGGTCGAAATCCAGAATGACGATGGCGGCTGGGGCGAGAATTGCGACAGCTACAAGCTGGATTACAAAGGCTATGAGCCCGCGCCGTCCACGGCCTCACAGACGGCCTGGGCCCTGCTGGGTTTGATGGCGGCCGGGCAGGTGGATCATCCGGCTGTGGCGCGGGGCGTGAACTACCTGAAGGCGACCCAGGAAGAAGACGGATTATGGAGCCAATCGCATTACACCGGCGGTGGCTTCCCGCGCGTGTTCTACCTGAACTATCATGGCTATCCGAAATTCTTCCCGCTCTGGGCCCTGGCGCGCTATCGCAATCTCAAGGCGGGCAACAGCCGCCGCGTCGAGTTCGGCCTTTGACCATCCTCGCCGTCACGGGCATGACCAGGGAAGCCGGGATCGTCGGCACGTCCGGCGTGGTGGCGGTGACGGGCGGCGGTGACGCCGATGGCTTGGCCGCCAGGCTCAACGCCCTGCATGGCGACATCCGCGGCGTGATCTCCATTGGCTTGGGCGGCGCACTGTCGCCGCACCTGAAGGTCGGCGATGTGGTGATTGCCGAGGGCATCATGACGGGCGCGGAAAACTGGGACTGCCATGCCGGCTGGCGCAACCGGCTGGCCTCGCTCCTGCCGCATGCCCATCAGGGCCAGTTGTTTGGCAGTGACGCGATCATCCACCAGGCCGAAACCAAGACCGGTCTCTATGACACGACCGGCGCGCTGGCGGTGGACATGGAATCCCAGGTCGCTGCCCGCTTCGCAGCCAGCCGCAACCTGCCGCTGGCGGGCCTGCGCGTGATCTCCGACGACGCCACGCATGTGCTGCCGCCGGCAGCCCTGGTGGCGATGCGCCCTGACGGCGGCATCAGCATCGGCAAGGTTCTGTGGTCGGTCATGAAAAAGCCCGCCCAGATACCGGCGCTGATCCGGACAGGACGGGCTTCTTCGAAGGCGTTTGCGGAGCTACTCCGCTGCCGCGATCTCTGTGGTGTTGGAATTGCCGGCCTTGATCTCTGACATCTTGTGCTCGACGTGACGCGAGAAGGTGAACTCGGCCGGGCGCTGCTTTGACAGGTCGATCTCCGGTGCGAAGGCGCCGGTCGTCCTTACGCCGCGCATGGCAACGGCCGCGATCTTCCAGGGGTGCTTGATCGCGTCGGTGGCGGCGGTGCCTTCGAAGCCGCAATGCACCATGCAGTTGGCGCATTTTTCATACTTGCCAACGCCATACTTCTCCCACTCGGTGCCTTCCATCAGCTCCTTGAAGGTCTTCACATAGCCTTCGCCCAGCAGGTAGCAGGGCTTCTGCCAGCCGAACACGGTCAGCAGCGGCATGGACCAGGGGGTGCATTCATAGGTCTGGTTGCCGGCCAGGAAGTCCATGAACAGCGGCGAGTTGGTGAAGTCCCAGTTTTTCCCGCCGTTACCCCGCGCGAGAATGTCCCGGAACATGGTCTTGGTACGCTCACGGTTCAGGAAATGCTGTTGGTCGGGCGCGCGCTCATAGGCATAGCCGGGCGACACGGTGATGCCGTCCAGGCCCAGTTCCTTCATGTGGTCGAAGAAAGCGGCGGTGCGTTCCGGATCGGCGCCGTCGAACAAGGTGCAGTTGATCTGGGTGCGGAAGCCCTTGGACTTGGCCAGCTTGATCGCGGCGACGGCGCGGTCATAGGTGCCGTCCTGGCAGACCGACTTGTCGTGCATCGCCTTGTCGCCGTCCAGGTGAATCGACCAGGTGAAGTTCGGATGCGGCTTGTACTGGTCGATCTTCTTGGCCAGCAGCAGCGCGTTGGTGCACAGGATGACGAACTTGTCGCGGTCGATATAACCCTGGACGATACGGGCCATGTCGCGATGCAGCAGCGGCTCGCCGCCGGCGATGGAGACGGCGGGCGCGCCGCACTCGTCGATCGCCTCCATGCACTGCTCATAGCTCATGCGCTGGTTCAGGATCTCGTCGGGATAATCGATCTTGCCGCAGCCGGCGCAGGCCAGGTTGCAGCGGAACAGCGGTTCCAGCATCAGCACCAGCGGGTATTTCTTGCCCGACAGCTGCTTCTTGACGACATAGGCGCCGATCTTGGCGGCCTGCTTGAACGGAAGTCCCATCGGATTAAGCCCTCAATTCGGCGGGAAGGCGGAACTCGATATGTTCCTTCTTGCCGTCCATCTGTTCCACGTCGAC
>JAQGLO010000021.1 GCA_028292825.1 Alphaproteobacteria bacterium
GATCCGCATTGATGCGTATTGGGCGGTCTCGATAACGGGTCGTTAAGCCTGCGGGTCCAAGTATCTGTGCATGAAGAACCACAGGTTCAGCCGGTCAGCCGATCGTACGTTCAACATTCCTTTACACTATATCTGCCCCCCAGTACCTTCTATAGCGGGTGCGCGGTGCCAGTGAGTCGAAATGCGTGCAGAGCTTCCCTGGAATGTGGCCGGCATCCCGCCAGAAGCGCGGGAAGCAGCGCGGGCTGCTGCCCGGCGCGAGGGTCTGTCGGTCGGGGAATGGCTGACACGGCGCATTTTGCGCAGCTTTTCCGGCATGGAAGAGGAATTGCCCGCCATGCCCTATGACAATCGCGCGCCTTCGGGCGCCCCGCTGGACGCCTGGGGCCTGCCCCAGTCCGCCGCCAGCCGGCGTGATTCCGAAGACATGATGGCCCGGGTCGGCCGCAGCGAAGCCGAATCAAACGACGCCTGGCGCCGCATCGAGGACCAGTTGCGGGGCCTTGGCCGCCGCCTGGACTCCAGCGAGCGCAGCCACAGCGAAGCCAACCGCGTCATCTCGCGCACCACCCAGGAAATCAATATCAGCGCCCGCGAACAGTCCCAGGTCTTCGACCAGCTGGGCCTGAATGTGATGGCGCTGAACGAGCGGCTGGAACGGCTGGAGCGCTCGTCCGCCAATGACGGCATCAAGGACGCGGTCAAGGCGCTGCACCAGGGCCTGTCGCGGCTGGCCGACCAGATCACCGCCACCGCCAACAACTCCGCCACCCAGGCCACCCAGCTGGCCGGCAACCTGGAACAGCTGGCCAATCGCGTCGGCCAGGCCCGGGTCGATGCCGAGGACGGCCACAAGCAGCTGGAAGAGCGCATCAACGTCACCGCCCAGTCGCTGGCGCAGCGTTTCGAGAATAGCGACCACCGGCTGGAGCAGCGTTTCGAGGCCGCCGAACAGCGCCTCGCCGGCGCCGAAAAGACCGCCCAGTTCAACACCAACGCGCTGGACCATGCGCTGGAAAAGATCGAAGGCGCCGCCAACCAGCGCGCCAGCGACCAAGTCGAGCAGCAGCGTCGCGCGGGGATGGCCGAAGAAAGCCTGCACCGGCTGGAAGATTCCATCGCACGGCTGGAAATGCGCCTGCCGGACGCGGCCTTTGAGCGCCGTCTCGACGGGATCGAGAATTCCGTCGGCGGCATGGTGCAGCGGCTGGAAAATCACGACCCCGCCGCACGCTTCGACTCCACCATGCAGGCTCTCTCGCACCGGCTGGAGTCGCTGGAAAAAGAACATAGCGACCTGGTCGCCGAACTGCGCACCCGCCGCTCGCCGGAACCGCCCGCCTATGCGCCGCCGGCCTATGAGCCGGCCCCGGTCGCGCCCGTGTCCCATGAGCCGCCGCCGGTGGCCGAAGCGCCGCCCGCCTTCATCGAATCCGCCTTCCCTGGCCATGAAAGCCACGATGCCTTTGCACCCGCCGGCACGCCGGCAGGCTTCAGCTTCGACATTCCACCCGAAGCCGATCCGTTTGCACCGACCACCGATTTCGGTCCCGAATTCGAAGACGTATTCGCCGCCCCGCAGGCCGAGCCGGAAAATTTCCTCAGCCAGGCCCGCCGTTCGGCCCGCGCCGCCGCCGAAAAAGCCGAAGGCGAACGCCGTGGCCGTTTCTCGGGCTTCTGGGGCAAGGACGCCGCTGCCGAAGGCGAGGAAAAAGCCAAGCCGCGTTACCTGATCCCCGCCTTGCTGGGCCTGCTGGTCATACTGGCCGTCGCCGCTGCGCTGGTGATGATGCAGCGCATGAAGCCCACCGGCGTCGAAGTCGCCGCCAGCAAGCCCAATCCCAACGGCCCCACCTATTCCGTGCCGGAGCCGCCGGACGGCCAGGACACCCAGTTCGTTGTGGCCCCCCAGGCCGGTCAGGCCGGCGGCGACCAGGCGCAGCAGCCCGGCGACGACACCGATTATACCACCCAGCGTTCCGAGCCCGCGCCGCAGAAGCGCACCGCCTTGCCGCTGGAGCAGCGCGACGTGCGCAACGCCCCGGTCAACAAGGTCCCCGATGGCGCCCGCGCCCCGGCCAGCATGGACCGCGTGATCCAGATGGCCAATGCCGGCAACCCGGTGGCGCTCACCATCCTGGGCCTGCGCGCGCTGGATGGCACCAACGGTTCGGCGGTCAACCTGCCGGACGCGGTCAAGTTCCTCACCCAGGCGGCCGAGAAGGGTCAGGCCGTGGCGCAGTATCGTCTCGGCACTTTGTATGAACGCGGCCAGGGCGTGCCCACCGACGCCGCCAAGGCGGCGCACTATTACGAGCTGGCCGCCAACCAGGGCAACCGCAAGGCGATGCACAACCTGGCGGTATCTTTCGCCAGCGGCACGGCGCGCGGCAAGAACATGGCCGAAGCGGGCCGCTGGTTCGCCAAGGCCGCGGCGCTGGGCCTGTCGGACAGCCAGTTCAATCTCGCGGTGCTGTATGAGCGCGGCGACGGCGTGCCGCAGAGCCTGCTGGATGCCTACAAGTGGTATTCCATCGCGGCTGCCGCGGGCGACACCGAATCCAAGTCGCGTCTTGCCGTGCTGCAGACCCAATTGTCGGACAGCGACAAGGCAGCGGCGAACAAGTCGGCCGCGACCTTCCATGCCGCCGCGCTGAACCGCAGCGCCAACGTGCCGCCCGAGCCGGCGGACCTGGGCACGTAACCACTTCCATCATTGACCCGCGAGTCTGCGGCGCGCAGATTGGCTTGCAATCGCAAAGTGCGCCGTGACAACGCGGCCTTTCGGATTGCCTGATGGAAATCTATCTTCCCGTTGCCGAGATGTCCGTCCCGTGGATCGTGATGATCGCGCTGGGGCTGCTGGTCGGCTTCCTGTCCGGCATGTTCGGCGTCGGCGGCGGCTTCCTGATGACGCCGCTGCTGGTGTTCTGCGGCATTCCCTCCACGGTCGCGGTGGCGACCACGCTGTCCCATGTCACCGCCTCGTCCATGTCGGGCGCGCTGGCGCAGTGGCGCAAGCGCGCCATCGACTTTCCCATGGCGGGCGTGATGCTGGCGGGCGGGCTGGTGGGCACCTTGTTCGGGGTCTGGCTGTTCGCGCTGATGCGCCGGCAGGGCCAGATGGACCTGATCGTGGCCCTGACCTATGTGATCATGCTGGGCTCGATCGGCATCATCATGCTGCGCGAGAGCCTGGCGTCGCTTCAGGCCTGGCGCAGCGGCGTCACCCTCAGCAGCCGCACCGTCAATCGCGGCTGGATCCAGGCGCTGCCGTTCAAGATGCGCTTTCGCCAGTCGCGGCTTTACATCAGCATCATCCCGCCGATGGCCATCGGCTTCGTGGTCGGGGCGCTTTCGGCGATCATGGGCATCGGCGGCGGCTTCATCGTGGTGCCGGCCATGATCTATATCCTGCGCATGCCCACCAATGTGGTGATGGGCACCTCGCTGCTGCAGATCATCGTCATCACCGCCGTCACCACCGTGCTGCAGGCGACCAGCAACTATGCCGTGGACATCGTGCTGGCGCTCCTGCTGGTGGCGGGCGGCGTGGTGGGGGCGCAGCTGGGCGTGCGGGTCGGCGCGAAAATGCGCGGCGAGCAATTGCGCCTGGGACTGGCCATCGTGGTGCTGGTGGTGGCGGCCGTGCTGCTGTGGCGGCTGGTGGCGCGTCCGGCGGATGTCTATTCCCTGACCCTGGGGCAGCCATGAGGCGCGCGCTGCTGGCGGTCCTTCTGCTGTTGTCCGTCCCGGTCCGTGCCGAAGACCTGGTGTCGGGGATCAGCCAGGACATCATCCAGATCACCTCCAACTATACCGGCACCGACATCGTGGTGTTCGGCGCTATCGAGCGCGCCGACAAGGCCAGGGGCCGCGACATCGTGGTGGTGGTGCGCGGTCCCGACACGCCCATGACGGTGCGCCGCCGCGACCGGTTTGCCGGGGTCTGGGTCAACAGCGACTCCGCCAGGTTCGAAGGCTTGCCGGGTTATTACTATCTCGCCTCAAGCGAGCCGGTGGACCTGATCGCCCCGCCGCGCGCCCTGGCCAATTACGGCATCGGCATGCGCTATCTCATTCCCAGCCAGATCGGCAGCCACCATGACGCCCGGCCCTTCAAGGACGCGGCGCTGCGACACCTGAAGGAGCGCGGGCTTTACACCGAGGCGCCCGGCACCATCGACTTCCTCAGCGAGACGCTGTTCCGCACCCGCATCCCGGTGCCCGCCGATGTGGCGCGCGGCCAGTACAATGTCGAAGTCTATCTGTTCCGCGACGGCGAGGTGGTGAGCGCCCAGTCAACGCCTTTGTTCATCGACCAGACCGGCATCGAGCGGCGCCTGTTCAACCTGGCCCACAATGCGCCGCTGTTCTACGGCCTGGCCTGCGTGTTCATGGCGATGCTGCTGGGCTGGATATCGAGCGTGCTGTTCAGAAGGCCGGCATAGTGTTTCGCCGTTCAGATAGAGGCGATGATGAGAAGCAGAAATTGCGCAAGCGCCATACCTACAGACCAAGCGCGGTGTTTTTTATAGAGTAAAGCGGACACTGGTCCGGAGAAGATAAAAAACCAGATGGCTGCTCTAGTTGTGAGAGTCGCGTATTGCGTTCCTCCCCAAAAATACAGTTTCGCATAAAGCGCCAAAATCGAGAATACGACCGATAAGGCGATGGCCAGAACGCCGAGATATTTTGCTGCATTAATGCGCATCACCGCCTCCCCCCTTCCCTCGGCACCCCCACCGTAAACGGGGTAGGAAAACTATACAGCCACCCTTCGCGGTATAGCGTACACCCGACTGTTGCCCAGCATGTAGGCGTGAAACGGTCCCGCGAACAGCGAGGCGATGGCGGTTTCGCCGACATCGAGTCCGCCGGTATAGGCGCCGAAGCTCGGCAATATCAGGCGCAGGCCGTCGCTGACAAAACAGCGCCGCCGCACGCTGCGGCCCCACTTCGCGACGCTGGCGCAGGGGTGCAGGTGCCCCGCCACCTCGCCGGGCTGGAAGGCGGCCAAAGGTTCGTGGCGAAAGGTGAGCCCGCCCATCTGATACGTCTCCGCGATCTCGCCGCCCAGCCAGGCGGGCGGATGCGGATCGTGGTTGCCGGTGATCCAGACAAAGGTGGCGCCCTTGCCCATCGCTTCCAGCATGCCGCGTTCTTCCGCGCCAAGGCGGTCCGCAGCCTGTGCATCGTGGAAGCTGTCGCCCAGCGCGATCACCCGCGCCGGCTTGTGACGATCGATGGCGCGGGCCATGCGCAGCAGGGTATTGGTGGTGTCATAGGGCGGCAGGAACTGGCGGCCGCGCGCATAGCTGCTGCCCTTCTCGAAATGCAGGTCGGAGAAGATGAGGGTGGAATGCGCGGGACTGAAGGCCGCGCCGCAGGCATCCAGCAGCAGGGTCTCGCCATTCACGCTGATAAGAACGTCGCCGGAGAAAGGTTCAGTCAACACGCATCGCATCCCGTATCAGCGCATCTTCATTCTCGCGCAGAATAGCCTCGTCCGCCTCGCCCGCAACCATTTCGCGGGCAATTTCCAGCAATGCCGGCACCGCCAGGGGCGATACCCGGTCCAGGCTGCGCCTCACGATCCGCTTCTTCACCCGCGCCAGCATGTCGCCCAGCCGGGCAATGTCCAGCAGGCCGGTTCCGGCATCGGCATAGGTCGCGCGCAGCAGCACATGGTCGGGTTCATGCTCCCTGAGAACATCGTAAATAAGGTCTGAAGAAAAAGTCACCTGCCGCCCGGTTTTTTCCTTGCCGGGGAATTTGCGCTGAATCAGCCCCGCGATGATGGCGCAGTTGCGGAAGGTGCGCTTGTAGAGGTTGGAATCGGCCAGCCAGCTGTCCAGGTCGTCGCCCAGCATGTCCTCGTCGAACAGCGCGTCCATGTCGGCATCGCGCATGTCCCTGGCCGCCCATACCGCCAGCGCATATTCGTTGGCGACAAAGCCCAGCGGCTTGTAGCGGCCGCGCTCCAGCCGGCGCGTCAGCAGCATGCCCAGGGTCTGGTGCGCCAGGCGGCCTTCGAAGGGATAGCAGACCAGATATTGGCGATTGCCGCGCGGAAAAGTCTCGACCAGCAACTGGCCGGGCTGGGGAATGACGCTGCGCCACTCCTGGATTTTCAGCCATTCCTGCACCGGCTCCGGCAGCTTGTGCCAGTCGTGCGGGTTGCTGACCATTTCGCGCACCCGCTGCGCCAGAAAGGTCGAAAGCGGAAACTTGCCGCCATTGTAGCTGGGAATCTCCGCCGACGGATCACTGGACTTGGTGACAAAGGCGCCGGTCTCGCGCAGGCCTTCAAAGCGCAACACCTGTCCGGAAAACACAAAGGTGTCGCCGGGCGAAAGCTGCTCGATGAAATATTCCTCGAGCTGGCCCAGGCGCCGCCCGCCGCTGCCCGTCGGCTTGCCGCGCGACTGCAGCTTGATGTCGACCATCGGGTCTTCCACGATCACCCCGGCATTGAGGCGATATTCCTGCGCGATGCGGGGATGGGCCAGACGATAAAGACCCTGTTCGTTTTTGCGCAGCCGGGCATAGCGGTCATAGCTTTTCAGGGCATAGCCGCCGGTGGCGACGAAATTCACCACGGCGTCGAAATCCGATTGCGTCAGATGGGCGTAAGGCGCGGCGCTGCGCACTTCCGCGAACAGTGCGGCCGCGTCGAACGGCGCGGCGCAGGCGGTGCCCAATATGTGCTGCGCCAGCACGTCCAGGCCACCGGCCTTGAGGCGGTCGCCGTCCAGCTCGCCGGCCAGCACCGCATCGCGGGCGGCGGTGCATTCCAGCACCTCGAAACGGTTGGCCGGCACCAGCAGCGCGGCGGAAGGTTCGTCCAGCCGGTGATTGGCGCGGCCGATGCGCTGCACCAGGCGGGCCGCGCCCTTGGGGGCGCCGATGCAGATCACCTTGTCCACCGCGCCCCAGTCGATGCCGAGATCCAGCGTGGAAGTGCAGACTACGGCGCGCAAGCTGCCCTTGGCCATCGCCGCTTCCACCTTGCGGCGCTGTTCGGGCGCCAGGCTGCCGTGATGCAGCGCGATCGGAAGGTTGGCGTCGTTGATCGCCCACAATTCCTGGAAGGTGCGCTCCGCCTGGCTGCGGGTGTTGACGAAGACCAAAGCGGTTTTCGCGGTGTGGATGGCCGCCATCACATCCAGCATGGCGTGACGCGCCAGATGGCCTGCCCAGGGAACATAGGAGTCCGAGGTGCTGATATCGATCTGCGGCCTGGCGCCGCCCTGCGCGATGACCAGCGCGGACAAGGCTTCGCCCGTCATGGGTTGCGGCACGAGAAAGCGCTGCAGCGGTGCAGGATCTTTCACCGTGGCCGACAGGCCGACGCGGCGATGGGCCGGCGCCAGGGTCGAAAGCCGCGCCAGGCCCAGCGCCAAAAGATCACCGCGCTTGGAATTGGTGAGGGCGTGCAGTTCGTCCAGCACCACGGTCTTCAGGGATTCAAACATCTGCGGCGCGCGGGGATGCGCCACCAGCAGCGACAATTGCTCCGGCGTGGTCAGCAGGATGTCAGGGGGCGTGTGGCGCTGGCGCTGGCGCCGCGCGGTGGGGGTGTCGCCGGTGCGGGTCTCCACCGTGACGGACAAGTCCATCTCGGCGATGGGCGTGTCGAGGTTGCGGGCCACGTCCACCGCCAGCGCCTTCAGCGGCGAGATATAGAGCGTGTGCAGCGCGCTTTTGCGGCTGCGTTTGGGCCTGCCCGCCAGATCAACCAGCGACGGCAGGAAGCCCGCCAGCGTCTTGCCGCCGCCGGTCGGCGCCACCAGCAGCACACTGCCGCCGCGCGCGGCATGGTCCACCAGGGCCAGCTGGTGGGCGCGTGGCTGCCAGCCGCGGCTTGCGAACCATTGCTGGAACTCTTTTGGTAGTCGCGCCGCCCACGCCTTCGCTTCGCTCGGCTGGCGGTCGCTTGTGGGGGGCAGCATGGCGAGAACAAACCATGACCGCGCGACGAAAAGCGAGTCTTATTTGCTGTCGCCCAACAAGCGTTTCAGTTCGGTTTCCGGCGTGCCGTAGAAGCTGCCGGCCACCTGCTCGATGCCGGGGCGGTTGACGATGGTGAGCTGGCCGCGGCGGGTGGTGACCAGGCCGCGCCGCTCAAAGCCGTGGATGGCCACGGTGACGCCGGCGCGGCGCACGCCCAGCATCACGGCCAGGAATTCGTGGGTCAGCGGCACCGCATCGGTGGTCATGCGGTCATGCGCCATCAAGAGCCAGCGCGCCAGGCGCTGTTCCAGCTTGGCGCGGCCATTGGCCAGCGCGGTCTGCGCCGTCTGGATCATGAAGCCCTGCGCCGATTTCAGCATCAGGGCGCGCAGGGTTTCGCTTTTGGCGATGGCGCCCACCAGCACATCGGCGGGGATGCGATGACCGGCGCCGGCGATCTGCATATAGGTCGAATGCTGGGCGCGGCTGTCGCCCATGATGAGAGGCACGCCGGTAATGCCTTCATAGCCGATGACGCCGACCTCGATGCGGTGGTCTTCACTGTCCACCGCCACCACCGAAGCGACGCCGATCTCCAGGAAGTAGCAATGGGTGATGGGCTTGGCGGGCACCTCGATGACCTGGCGTTCCTTGAGCGTCACCGCTTCGAGATGGGGCCCGATCAGGTCCCAGTCCTCGAGCGCGACCTTGTGCAGAAGCCGATTGCGGATTCCGGCGCGTGCATGCGATTCCAACATTCAACTGGCCCGGAAAATGTGTGTGAAGTGCCCCAAAACAGACGCACGCGACCCGCCCCCGAGTCGCGCGACAACGCTGGCGAAAATAGCGGTATGGCCCGGGAAACATACGGATTTTTCAGTACGGAAACGCACCCATTGCCTGCTTCGCATCGAACAACCTTCGCACTATCATTCAGTACACTGACAATTTTCCATGCACCGGCGGAGCATGGAGGCCTGTCATGGAAACGAATGTACGAAGGGACGGGTTCCGCGGATGCGCGGAACTCAGGCCTGGAAAAACCCGATTACGGCCTGGCGGGTATTTTTGTCGCCAACCGCTGACATATGGTCACGGCCGGGAACGATTGCCGCGCGGCCATTGGGGAAGATGGCCGCCAGCGGCCCCGGCGCGCCGGCGGTATCGTCCATCTCGCCATTCACCACCAGAATGGGCTGCGTCATCGCCTTCAGCGTGGCGAGCGGCAGATGGGGCGACATCGCCCGCATGCAGGCCGCCAGCGCCAGCCGATCCTTGCCCGGCTGGTCGGCAAAGGCGCGAAACATTTTAGCGCGGGGCTCGGTCAGCGTCGTGGGATCCGGCGTCAGCAACGCATCGGCCAGCAGGCTGCGCGCGCCCGGCGCGGTGAGGCGGTCTTCCAGGTAATGCGCGCCCACGCCGGCAATCGCCAGCCGCGTGACACGCGCCGGATGCGCTGCCAGCAGGCGCAGCGCAATGAAGCCGCCCATGGAGTAGCCCAGCACAAGACTGCTGGAGAGACCGCAGGCCTCCATCACCGTCACCACATCCTCGGCCATGCGGTCATGACCATAGGCGGCTTCGTCATGCGGCTTGCCGCTGTCGCCATGGCCGCGGCAATCCATCGCCACCAGCGAGAAGCCCGCCTCGGTCAGCCCCCCGAACCAGCCGGTGGATTTCCAGTTCTGCAGTCGGCTGGAGCCGAAGCCATGCACCATCATGATGGCGGGGCCTTCGCCATGCCGTTCATAGGCAAGTTCGACGCCATCGGCGGCAGTTACGAATTGCGGCATGACAAACTCTCCATCCCGGCAAACTCGCAAAGCGCGGCGGCCCTGTCTATAAAGGCGCCATGAAAAAATGGCTCTTCATAGCTGCCATCACCGGGGCCACGGGCGTCATGATCTCGGCCTTTGGCCAGCATGCGCTGGCGGGCCATCTGGAGCCGCGCCTGATGTCGGCCTTTGACACCGCCGGGCGCTATCAGCTGATCCATGCCGTGGCCATCGGCCTGGCTGCGCTTGCGGGGCGCAAATGGGCGGACCGCGCCGCGGCGCTGTTTCTGGTGGGGATACTCCTGTTCAGCGGCTCGCTTTATGCGCTGGTCCTGACCGGCATTCGCGGCATCGGCATCGTCACGCCCTTTGGCGGACTGGCGCTGATCGCGGGCTGGATATTGCTGGCGGTGGCGGCATGGAAATGGGACGAAGCATGAAGACCGTCCTCATCGCCGCGCTGCTGCTGGCAGCCGTGCCAGCCTTCGCCCATGCCAGACTGGAATCCTCCACGCCGGCCAGGGGCGCCAGCGTAAAATCACCCAAGACCATCACACTCAAGTTCGTGGAAGCGCTGGAGCCCGCCTTCAGCGGTGCGGAATTGACGGACGCGACCGGCAAGACGGTGCAGGTGCCCAGCGCGGTGAGCGGCTCCTCCATCACCCTGCTGCCTTTCTCGTTGCGGCCGGGTGCCTACACCGTGGCCTGGCACAGTGTCGGGCATGATACCCATCGCGTCACCGGCAGCTTTTCGTTCACGGTCATTCCGTGAATCTGGCCGTGATTCTGACCCTGGCGCGCGGCGTCTATTTCGCCGCCGTGATGCTGCTGTTCGGCGGCGCCGTCTTTCGCACCCTGCTGAAAGCACGCCTGAAGCTGGACGCGACATCGCCGCTGCGCTGGATCGCCCTGGTCGTCGCCTTGCTGTCGGGTTGCCTGTGGCTGGTGCTGGCGGCCGCCGCGATGGCGGGCGCACTGGACAGGTCCGTCCTGGCGCAAACCCTGACCGGCACCCTGTTCGGCCAGGTCTTTGTCCTGCGGCTGGCGGCGCTGTTGGGCTTGCTGCTGGTGCCGGACGGATGGATCGCGGCGGCCCTGGCCGGCCTGGCGCTGGCGCTGCCGGCCATTACCGGCCATGTCGCGCAGTCCAGTCCCGCCGGCTTCATCGCCATCGGCGCAACCCTGGATGCGGTGCATCTGCTGGCGGCCGGTTTGTGGATCGGCGGGCTTGCGGTGCTGCTGACTGTGCGCAGGCAACTGCAATTCGCCGCCGCGCTGGCGCTGTTTTCCGAATGGGCCATGGTGGCCGTGCTGCTGCTGGTGATGACGGGGATGATCAATGCCGCCCTGGTCCTGCTGGGCGGCAAGGGCACGGATGCACCGCTGTATGTCTACGTGCTGTGCGCCAAGCTGGCGCTGGTTCTGGCGATGCTGGCGCTGGCCGTGGTGAACCGCTTCCGCCTGCTGCCCGGCAGCGCCACAGGCGCCATCGCGCGCAACGCGGTCATCGAACTGGCGCTCGGCGGTATCGTGATCGCGTTGGCGGGCTGGCTGGGGCAGTTGCCGCCGACGCTCTAGGACGCTTCGGCGATGAAATCGCTCAAGGCCTGGACTTCGCCCGACGGCCCCGGTCCCAGCACCTTCAGGAAGCGGTCGCCCCAGGTCCCGATATCGTTGTCCAGCAGGGTGGCATACAGCTCGGCATGGCGGCTTTTGCGCTCGCCCAGCGGCATGGCCATGGCGCGCGCGATGGCAGCGCCCACCGCGTCGGGATCATAGGGATTGACCAGCAGCGCAGCGCGCATCTCGTCCGCCGCGCCGGCAAAGCGCGACAGGATCAGCACGCCGGGATCCTCCGGGTCCTGCGAGGCGACATATTCCTTGGCCACCAGGTTCATGCCGTCACGCATCGGCGTCACCAGCCCGACGCGCGCGGCGCGGTAAAGCCCCGCCAGCGCCGTGCGGCTGTAGGGCCGGTTGACATAACGCACCGGCGCCCAGGCGGCATCGCTGAAAGCGCCGTTGATGCGGCCGCTGATCGAGTTCACCGCCTGCTCGATATCGGAATATTCCTTGATCTGACTGCGGCTCTTGGGGGTGATCTGCAGATAGGTGATCTTGTCGTGCCATTGCGGATGGGCGATCAGGAAACGCTCATAGGCTTCCAGCCGGTTGGGAATGCCCTTGGAATAATCCAGCCGGTCCACGCCGATCATCAAGGCGCCCGGGATGGACTTCAGCACCTGCTGCACAAACTTGGTCTTCACGGCGCGGCCGGCGAGGCGTGTGAAGTCACGGGTTTCGATCCCGACCGGAAAGGTGCCGATACGCATGGACCGCGCACCGCCGCTGACCCGATGGGAGATATGCGACGGCGTACCCAGTTCCTTGGCCAGGTAGCGGGCGAAATTGGCGGCGTCGCCGTCGGTCTGGAAGCCGACAAGGTCATAGGAGCCCAGAGACGGGATCAGCGTCTCGTGATTGGGCATGGCGGTGAGGATTTCCGGCGGCGGCAGCGGAATGTGCAGGAAGAAGCCGATGCGGTTCTGCAGGCCCCGCGCCCGCAGCGCCTTGGCCAGCGGGATCAGGTGATAGTCATGCACCCAGACGATGTCGTCAGGCGCAAGCACCTTGACCAGCTCGTCGGCGAAACGGTCATTGACGCGCAGATAGCCCGACAGGTCGCGGCGGGAAAATTCCGCCAGGTCGAGGCGGTAGTGAAAGATCGGCCACAGCACCCGGTTGGCGAAGCCGTTGTAATATTCGTCGAAATCCTCCGGCGGCAGGTCGGTGACGATATAGGTGTTCTTGCCCTTCTTGAGGGTCGCCACCTGGGGATCGGCATTGACCTCGCCAGACCAGCCCAGCCAGACACAGGGATGGTTCTTGAGCGTGGCCTTGAGCACGACTTCCAGCCCGCCGGGATTGGCGCCGGCCATGGGAATGGCGACGCGGTTGCTGATTATGAAGATGCGCGCCAATAGCGATCCTCCCAGCTCTGGCTCAGGCGCATGGCGCTGAGGATCACGCCGGCCATGGAATAGGTCTGGGGGAAGTTGCCCCACAAGGCGCCGGTGTGCGGATGAATGTCTTCGGCCAGCAGGCCATACTGGTTGCGCAGGGCGAGTGCGTCCTGATAGCGCTCGCGCGCCTCCTCGCGGCGGCCCTGCGCCGCCAGGGCATCGATCAGCCAGAAGCGGCAGACCAGGAATTCGGTTTCCGGCAGGCCGAAATCGTCTTCCGCGGCATAGCGCATCACATGACGGCCGCGCACCAGGTCATGCTCGATGGCCGAAACCGTGGAGGTGAAGCGCGGATCATGGGCATCGACCAGGCCCAGTTCGGGCAGCAGCAGCACGCTGGCGTCCATATCGTCGGTGCCTTCGGCGGCGGTGAAGGCCTTGCGCTTGTCATTCCACACCCGCTTGAGCAATTCTGCGCCGATGGAGTCCGACAGGCCATGCCAGTGGGCGGCGCGGTCTTTCAGGCCCAACCGCGCGGCGATGGCGGCGGTGCGGCTGATGCCGGCCCAGCACATGGCGCCCGAATGGGTGTGGACGCGCTTGCGGCCGCGGAATTCCCAGATGCCGGCATCGGGCTCCAGCGCCAGGTTGACGCATTGCTGCGCCATCTTCTCCAGCAGGCGAAACAATGCTTCGTCGCCCGGCACCGGCAGGCGCTGGTCGAAGAACATGGGCGTTGCGGCCAGAATGACGCTGCCATAGGCGTCGTGCTGCACCTGGTCGACCGCGGCATTGCCGATGCGCACCGGACCATGGCCTTCAAAACCCTTGAGGTCGGGGGCGATCCATTCGGTGAGGTCCTCCGACGGCACGATGCCGTAACAGGGCTTGAGCGTTTCCTCATTGCCGGCGATGGAGAGGATATAGGCGATATACTGTTCCATGGTGCGGGTGGCGCCGATGGCGTTCAGCGCCTTGACCACGAAATAGGCGTCGCGCAGCCAGCAATAACGATAGTCCCAGTTGCGCCCCGAATGCGGCGCTTCGGGCAGCGAGGTGGTCAGGGCGGCGACGATGCCGCCGGTCTCCTCGAAATTGCACAGCTTCAGGGTGATGGCGGCGCGGATCGAGGCTTCCTGCCATTCATAGGCGATGGAAAGACGGCGCACCCATTCGCGCCAATAGTCGCGGGTGCGGTCGTGGAAATCGCGCACCGTGGCGGCGATGTCGCCGGTGAAAGGCTCGTCCGGACCGAACACCAGATGCAGCGGCCGCGTCAGGGCGAAGGGCGTTTCGTGCTGGATATAGGAGAGCGGCGCATCGGTGGTCAGCCGCACCAGCGCCGGTTCGCCATAGGTGACATGGCTGGACCCCGCGACGCGCTTCTTCATCGGATTGCCGTAGAACTGGGTGGGCCGCACGCGGATGGTGATGCGCGGCAGTCCCGCGATGGGCTCGATGATGCGCATCAGTTGCGGCGGGCGCAGCAGGCGTTCGAAATTGCGCAGGCGGGGGGCGAAGTCGGTGATCTTCACCTGGGCCCCGTCATCGGCGGTCAGCACGGTGGTGACAATGGCGGTGTTGCGGTCATAGGAGGACCGCGCGTTCACCTGCCGGTCCAGCAGCACATCGGCCAGGCCTTTTTCTTCATCGCCCGCGATCAGGCGGCAGAAGACGGGATCGCTGTCGAACCGCGGAAAGCACCACCACACCAGCTGGCCCTGGGTGTTGACCAGGGCGGCAATGCGCCCATTGCCGATCACGGCCAGATCGAGAGGACCGCTCATCGGGCGCCCGCTTCCGCCACGCCGTCCTTGGCGAGACGCACCAGCCACTGGCGCACGGCGCGCGGGGTGTCGAAGACATGCTCGGCGCCGGGGAAATGCTTGCCCACCGAAAAGCCGCGTCCGCCCAGTTTGGGCAGGATGCGAAAGACGTCCAGGTCGGTGGTGTCGTCGCCGCCGAACAGCACGGCGCGGCCCGCAAAGGGCTTCTGCCGGGCCAGCTTGATCACCGCGCTGCCCTTGTCGATGCCCAGTGGCCGCGCTTCGATCACGGCCTTGCCGTGCAGGATGTGAATCTTCTCGGCTTCAAACAACCGGGCATGTTTTTCCATCGCCGCTTCCAGCACCGGCCTGGCTTCCGGCGCCAGGCGGTAGTGCAGCGCCAGCGCGCAGGCCTTGTCTTCCAGCAACAGCCCCGGCACATGCTCGGCAAGGCCGGTGAAAACATTGCGCACGGCATCGCTCAGCGGCGCGGTACGGGCGACCGCGCCATCCAGGCCGCGGATCTCGCCGCCATGGGCGCCGATGGCGGCGGGCTTGAAGGGGGCGAACAGCTTGTCGATGGATTCCAGCGAACGGCCGCTGACAAAGGCCAGCGCGCCCTGCAATTCATGCGCGATCCGCTCCAGCGCGCGCAACAATTCGGCGGGCACCTTCACCCGGTCCGGCGTGCGCGCCAGATCGAGCAGTGTCCCGTCAATATCCAGAAACAGGGCCGTATTCATACTGACCGGCGGCATCATGCGGCTTTCCGTCTGTCGCCCCCACAGCGATGAAATTGCTTCAATCCAATGGGATTGAAACGCACCGACGATGGTTTGGGTTCCCTAGGCCTTGCGGCGCGCCCAGGCGAAGGCGCCGCCTTCCATGCCTGCATCATTGGAAGCAATGTGCACGTTTTTCGGCAGCTTGAAATTCACGCAGCGCGAGTTGCCGCCGCCCAGGTACAAAGTGTCGTAGTTGAACACCGTCTCCAGCACCCCGATCAGCTTATGCAGCCGCTTGTTCCAGGGCTTGTTGCCGATCCTGCGGCGGGTCTGGTCGCCGATATAGCGGTCGAAATCATTTTTCTTGTGAATCACCAGATGGGCCAGGTCCATGTGCGGCATTAACTCACCGTCACGGAACCAGGCGGTGCCGAAACCGGTGCCCAGGGTACAGACCAGCTCCAGCCCCTTGCCGCGGATCACCGCCAGGCCCTGCACATCGGCATCGTTGAGCAGCTTGACCGGCTTCTTCAGACGCTTCTTCATCTCCGCCGCCAGCGCAAAGCCGGACCAGTCGGCCGTGCCATAGGCCGGCGCGCTTTGCACCGCGCCATGCTTGACCATACCGGGAAAGCCGATGGTGACGCGGTCGAATTTTCCCAATGGCTTCACCAGCGCCACCAGCAGCGGCACGATCTTTTCCGGCGTGCGATGCTTGGGGGTCTTGACGCGCACCCGCTCCGCCAGGAATTCGCCCCTGGCGCCGACAATGGCGGCCTTCAGGCCGGTGCCGCCGATATCGATGCAAAGCGTGCGTTCAGCGGCCATGGCGTTTCCTGGCGTTCTTGCTTTCACTCATCATCAGGTTCATCGCCGTATTGATCAAGGCGACATGGCTGAAAGCCTGGGGGAAATTTCCCAGCATGCGTTTCGCGTCCGGATCATATTCCTCGGCATAGAGCCCCACGTCATTGGCCAGCCGCTTCAGCCGCCCGAACAGCCGCACCGCCTCGGGCCGCCGGCCCATCAGGACATAATTGTCCGCCAGCCAGAAGCTGCAGGCAAGAAATGCCCCCTCCCCCGGCGGCAGGCCGTCCACGGCGGTTTGCGTTTCGTAACGCTGCACCAGGCCCTTGTGGATCAGCCGTTTCTCGATCTCGCGCACCGTGGCCTTGATGCGCTTGTCGGAGGCCGGCAGGAAGCCCACCAGCGGCAGCAGCAACAGGCTGGCATCGAGACTGGACGAACCATAGGCCTGCACGAAGCAGCCGCGCTTCTTGTCCACACCCTGGGCGCAGATGTCCTTGTGGATCTTGCGCGCCATGCGCGTCCAGTGGGCGCGCTGGGCGGCCGAGGAATCCGGCGCCCTGCTGGCGCGGTCGAAGGCCACCCAGGTCATCACCTTGGAGTGCACGAAATGGCTCGGCGCGCCGCGGATTTCCCAGATGCCTTCATCAGGCAGGCACCAGATATTTTCCAGATGAGTCATGAACACACCGCGCAACTCCGCCGAGCGCGGCCCGGGCGGCAGGCCGCCGGCGCGGGCCTGGGCCATCACGTCCGCCAGTTCGCCATAGATGTCGAGCTGCAGCTGGGTATGGGCGGCATTGCCGATCCGCACCGGGCGCGAGGCTTCGTAGCCGGCGAGATGCGGCAGCTCCAGTTCATCCAGGCGTTTTTCGCCCAGCACGCTGTACATGGTCTGCAACTGTTCCGGCGCGCCGGCGATCACCCGCACCAGCCAGTCCTGCCAGACCCGCGCTTCCTCGGTGTAGCCGGCATTGAGGAACGCCAGCAGCGTGAAGGTGGCATCACGCAGCCAGCAATAGCGGTAATCCCAGTTGCGGGTGCCGCCGATCTTTTCCGGCAGCGAAGTGGTGACGGCCGCCACGATGCCGCCGGTGGGGGCGTAGCTGAGCCCCTTCAGGGTCAGCAGCGAACGCATGATGGCGCTGCGCCATTTGCCCTGCACCTTGCAGGCATCGGACCAGTGTTTCCAGAACCGCTCGGTCTCTTCCAGCGCGATGGCGGAATCGATCGACATGGGCACCGGCTTGAAGCTTTCGCCATAGGCCAGCACGAAGGGCATGGTCTCGCCCTTCTTCAGGGTGAAGTCGGAGACCGAATGCATGTTCTCGCCCCGCACTTCGGCACGGGTGCGGAAAGTCAGCAGGTGCGGGCCCGCCACGGTCATCAAGGTGCGCCGGTCGCGGCGCGACACCCAGGGGATCGTCACGCCATAGTCGAAGCGGATCGCCAGTTCCATGTGCATGTCGACATGGCCTTCCAGGCATTCCACCATCCGCACGATGGTGCATTCCGGCGTGCCCGGCGGCATGAAGTCGATCACCCGGGCCTTGCCGGTCCTGGTGGTGAAGGTGGTTTCCAGGATCAGGCTGTCGCCGCGATAGGCGCGGCTGGACTTGAAGGTTTTCGCCGCCGGTTCAATCAGCCAGCGGCCATTGCGCTTGTCGCCCAGCAGAGCCGCAAAACAGGCCGCGGAATCGAAACGGGGAACGCAGAACCAGTCGATCGAGCCGCTCTTGCAGATGATGGCCGCGGTGCGGCAATCCCCGATCATGGCGTAGTCTTCAATCCGTGCTGTCAAAATCCGTAGCCCTGGTCCTCTTCCCCCGCCGCTTCCGCATCCACCAGCCACAAGACCTCGCCCATCGGTTTCAGGCCGCCGGCCGGCAGCGCACCGCCGCGCGCCTGCGCCAGGGCGTCGCGCTTGGCGGCGCCCGAAACCAGGAAGATGATCAGTTCGCTGGAATTCAGCGCCGGATAGGTCAGCGTGATGCGTGGTTCGCCGCGCCCTTCCGGCACCAAGGCGGCCCAGCGCTCACGCTCCTGCAACACCGGCTGGCCCGGCAGCAGCGAGGCGGTGTGGCCGTCATCGCCCAGCCCCAGCAGGGTGAGATGAAACAGCGGCACCCCGGGTTCCAGCTGCGAGGCGCCATATTGCTGGCGCAGGGTCTCGTCATAACGATCGGCGGCACTTTGCGGCGTGCCGTCGGTGGGAATGGCCAGCAGCTTGCGCGGCGTGACATCCGGGCCCGCCAGCAGCGTCTCGCGCACCATGCGATAGTTGGAATCGGGATGATCCGGCGGCACAAAGCGTTCGTCGCTGAAGAAGAGCTCGGCACAGCTCCAGTCGATGTCCCGGCCGGCCAGCAACTGATAAGCGGCGCGCGGCGTCGAGCCGCCCGACAGCACCAGCCGGAACGGCGCCTTCGCGGTCTTCAGGCGTTCCGCGATGATCTCGGCCGCGCGCTGCGCCAGCGCATCGGCGTCCGCCACCACTTCCATCTTGCCGGCAATGTCGGTCATTTGCCCCTCATTTCCCGCCAAGAATGCGGATCTCGCGCCAGGAACGGCCGTCCCGCGCCAACAGGTCATTGGCGGCGCTGGGCCCCTGGCTGCCGGCGACATAATTGGGGAAATGCCGCGGCGTGGTGTTGGCCCAGCCCTGCAGCACCGGCTCGACCAGCCCCCAGGCTTCCTCCACCTGGTCGGCACGCTGGAACAGCGTCGCATCGCCCGTGAGGCAGTCATAAATCAGGGTCTCGTAACCGACCGCCGGTGCCTGGTTGAAATAATCCTTGTAGTTGAAGCGCATCGAAACGCTTTCCAGCGCCATGGCGGGGCCCGGCCGCTTGGCGTTGAAACGCAGGCGAATGCCTTCGTCGGGCTGGATGCGCAGGATCAGCCAGTCGGCATCCAGTTCCTCCACCGGCGTGTCGCGGAACAGCGCCAGCGGCGCCTGCTTGAAGCGGATGGCGATCTCGCTGGAGCGGATATTGAGCCGCTTGCCGGTGCGCAGGTAGAACGGCACCCCCGCCCAGCGCCAATTGTCGATCATCAGGCGCATGGCGACATAGGTTTCCGCCGTGGAATCCTTCGCCACATTGTCTTCCTGGCGATAGGCCTTCACCGCCTCCCCGCCCACGACACCGGTGTCATATTGGCCGCGCACCACATCCTGCAGCGTCAGCGGATGCACAGCCTTGAAGATTTCCGCCTTCTTGGCCCGCACATCCTCGGCCTCGAACGATACCGGCGGCTCCATCGCGATCATCGCCAGCAGCTGGAACAGATGGTTGGGCACCATGTCACGCAAGGCGCCGGTCTTTTCGTAGAAGCTGCCGCGGGTCTCGATGCCGATGCTTTCCGACACGGTAATCTGGATGTGATCGATGCGGTCGCGGTTCCAGATCGGTTCGAACAGCCCATTGGCGAAGCGCAGCGCCATGATGTTCTGCACCGTTTCCTTGCCCAGGAAATGATCGATGCGGTAAATCTGGTCTTCCTTGAGATATTTCAGCAGGCAGCTGTTGAGGTCGCGCGCTGATTGCAGATCGTGCCCGAAGGGCTTTTCCACGATCAGGCGGCGGAAGCCGGCATTCTTGTTGTCCGCAGTATCCTGCGACACCAGCCCGGCCTCACCCAGCTTGCCGGCGATGGTGCTGAAGAAACGGTCGGCGGTGGCAAGATAGAAAAGCACATTGCCCTTCAGGTCCCGGTCCTTGTCGATCTGCGCCAGCAGGTTTTTCAGGTCCTGGTAGGTCTCCGGCTTCTCGAAATCGCCTTTCAGGAACGTCATGTCGGCAGCGATGGGATTCCACAGCGTCTCGTCCAGCTTGCCGGTATCGCCCTCGCCGCCCTTGGCCAGGGTGCCTTCCAGGAAGCTGCGCAGGTCCGCCTGCCATTGCGCGCTGGTCTTGTCGTTATGGTCCACGCCGATCAATGCGAGACGCGGCGGCAGCAATCCGGTGCGCGCCATGTTGTAGAGCGCCGGCACGATCAGCCGCTTGGTGAGGTCGCCATTGGCGCCGAAGATCACGATGGCGCAGGGCGGCGGCGACTTGTGCGACAGCCCGCTCACTTGTCGTCATCCTTGGCCTTGTGCTCCGGCACCACGCTTTCGATATGGCCGCCGAATTCCTTGCGCATGGCCGACAGCAGCTTCTCGCCAAAGGTATTGTCGCTGCGGGAACGGAAGCGGGTATAAAGCGCCGCGGTGATCACCGGGGCTGCCACCGCCTCATCCACCGCCGCCTGGATGGTCCAGCGGCCTTCGCCGGAATCATCCACCTTGCCGGAGAATTCGTTCAGGGTCTCGGACTTGGCGAGCGCGATGGCCGACAGGTCGAGCAGCCAGCTCGACACCACGCTGCCGCGCCGCCAGACTTCGGCGACATCGGCGACATTGATGTCGAAACGCTCATCTTGCGGCAACTTGTCGGAATTGCGCCCGCGCATGATGTCGAAGCCTTCGGCAAAGGCCTGCATCAGGCCGTATTCGATGCCGTTGTGCACCATCTTGACGAAATGGCCCGAGCCCGCGGGACCGGCATGCATATAGCCTTCGGTGACGCGCGGATCGGCGCGCTCGCGGCCCGGGGTCTTGGGAATGGTGCCCTCGCCGGGCGCCAGCGACTTGAAGATGGGGTCCAGCCGCTTCACCTGCGCCGCATCGCCGCCGATCATCATGCAATAGCCGCGCTCCAGGCCCCAGACGCCGCCCGAGGTGCCGACATCCAGATAATCGATGCCCAGCTCGGCCAGCGCATGGGCGCGGCGGATATCGTCCTTGAAATAGGTGTTGCCGCCGTCAATGACGCAGTCGCCTTTGGACAGCAGCTTGCCCAGCTGGGCGATGGTGTCTTCGGTAATCTTGCCGGCCGGCAGCATCACCCAGATGGTGCGCGGGGCTTCCAGCTTGGCGACCACATCTTCCAGCGAGGTGGCGCCCGTGGCGCCCTCCAGGCCCTTCACCGCCGCCGGGAAGGCGTCATAGCCCACCACCTGATGGCCGCCATTCTGCATCAGCCGCCGCCCGATATTGGCGCCCATGCGGCCCAGTCCCACGATCCCGATCTGCATTGAAACTCCTGCTTTCGCCCCACACGGTCCGGGGGCGTTATATGACGGCAATATCAGCCAAATCCGACATCCCGGCCCGCCCCCCTGTGGAGCCGTTCCGGGAACGCGGGGAGTTAAGCCCGGTTCCGGGCTAAACCCCAGCAAAATCCTTGATTTTGCCCCCTTCCACCTGTCAATTGACCCCTCATTGCGGGGCACTCCATGGACGACGATTTTCGCAAGGCCGCGCTGGCCTATCACCGCTCCCCGCGCCCCGGCAAATTGTCGGTGGAAGCCACCAAGCGCATGGCGAATCAGCGCGACCTGGCGCTGGCCTATTCCCCCGGCGTGGCCGCCCCCTGCGAGGCCATCGCCGCCGATCCGTCCCTGGCGCGTGAATATACCGCCCGCGGCAACCTGGTGGCGGTCATCACCAACGGCACCGCCGTGCTGGGGCTGGGCAATATCGGTCCCCTGGCGTCCAAGCCGGTGATGGAGGGCAAGGCCGTCCTGTTCAAGAAATTCGCCGGCATCGATGTGTTCGACCTGGAAGTGGACGCCGCCGAGATCGACAAGTTCGTCGAGGTGGTGGCCGCGCTGGAGCCGACCTTCGGCGGCATCAACCTGGAAGACATCAAGGCGCCGGAATGTTTCGAGATCGAGCGCCGCCTGCGCGAGCGCATGAAGATCCCGGTCTTTCATGACGACCAGCACGGCACTGCCATTGTCTGCGCCGCCGCCATCCGCAACGGCCTGGTGCTGCAGGGCAAGACCCTGGCGGAGTGCAAGCTGGTGACCAGCGGCGCGGGCGCCGCGGCGCTGGCCTGTGTCGACCTGCTGGTGGCGATGGGGCTCCCTGCCGACAATGTCACTCTCACCGACATCAAGGGCGTGGTGCACAAGGATCGCGGCGACGAGATGCCGCCCAACATGGCGCGCTATGCCCGCAAGACCGATGCCCGCACCCTGGGCGATGTGCTGGTAGGGGCGGATGTGTTCCTGGGCCTGAGCGCCCCCAATGTCCTGAAGCCCGAATGGCTGCCGCAGATGGCGCCCAATCCGCTGATCCTGGCACTGGCCAATCCGGACCCGGAAATCCTGCCGGAACTGGCCAAGGCGACACGGCCCGACGCCATCATCGCCACCGGCCGGTCGGACTATCCCAACCAGGTCAACAATGTCCTGTGCTTCCCGTTCGTCTTTCGCGGCGCGCTGGACGTGGATGCCACCACCATCAACGAGCCCATGAAAGTCGCGGCCGTGGAAGCCATCGCGGCGCTGGCCCGCGCCGAGGGCAGCGACGTGGTGGCCCAGGCCTATGGCGGCGCCACCACCGGCTTCGGGCCCGAGCACATCATTCCCAAGCCGTTCGATCCGCGCCTGATCCTCCACATCGCTCCCGCCGTGGCGCGCGCCGCCATGGACAGCGGCGTGGCGCGCCGGCCCATCACCGATTTCCACGCCTATGAGATCGAACTGGAAAAGTTCGTCTATCGCTCCGGCCAGCTGATGCGGCCGGTGTTCGAAGTGGCGCGGCAATCGCCCCGCCGCGTCGTCTATGCCGAAGGCGAGGAAGACCGCGTCCTGCGCGCCGTGCAGAATGTGGTGGATGAAGGCCTGGCCCTTCCCACCCTGATCGGCCGCCGCGAGGTCATCATGGAGAAGACCAAGAAGCTCGGCCTGCGGCTGGACTTCAACAAACAAGTGCGGCTGCTGGATCCCCAGGCGGACACGGAATTCTTCGCGCCCTTGATCGCGCGCTACCAGCAGATGGTGCAGCGGCGCGGCGTGCAGCCGGAATCCGCGGCGCGCTGGATTGCCAGCCGCCATGGCATCGCCGCCGCCATGCTGCTGGAAGCGGGCGAAGTGGATGCCGCGTTGTGCGGCGGCCTGGGCGACTGGACGCGGCAGCTGGCCAACATCCTGCCCATCATTCCGCGCACCCCCACCGTCAGCCGGCTCTATTCGCTGTCGGCGCTGATCCTGCCCAATGGCGCCCTGTTCTTCTGCGACACCCATTTGAACCACGATCCCACCGCCGAGCAGATCGCCGAGATGACGCTTCTCGCGGCCAAGTCGGTGCGCCGCTTCGGGATGGAGCCCAAGGCGGCCTTGCTGTCGCATTCCAGTTTCGGCACCTCGGATTCGCCCAGCGCCCGCAAGATGCGCAAGGCGCTGGCCCTGCTGCGCGAGGGCCGTCCCGATTTCGAGATCGACGGCGAAATGCATGCCGATGCGGCGCTGAGCGATGTGCTGCGCGCCCGCTATGTCTCCAACAGCCCGCTCACCGGTTCGGCCAACCTGATGGTGATGCCGACGCTCGACGCCGCCAATATCGCGTTGACGCTGCTGTCTGCTGCCACCGAGGCGCTGCTGGTGGGCCCCCTGCTGCTGGGCGTCGCCAAGCCGGTACATGTGATGGTGCCGTCGGTGACGGCGCGCGGCATCGTCAACATGACGGCGCTGGCGGTGGCCCAGGCGACGGCAAAAACATAATAAAAAACGACACGGGAACGTTTATGGACCTTCAAAGCCTGGCCCAGCAGGCCGTCACCTTCCACCAGCAGGGCAACCTGGCGGATGCGGAAAAGCTGTACCTGCAGATTCTCGATGCCGATCCGCACTTGTTCGGGCCGCGCTATTACATGGGCGTGCTGCGGCTGCAGCAGGGCCACAATGAAGACGCGATCACCTATCTCGCCGACGCGCTGAAGATTTTCCCGCAGGACCCCGGCGCGCTGATGAATTACGGCATGGCGCTGCGCGCGGCCGGCCGCGGCGCCGAGGCGCTGGAACAGTTCGACAAGGTGCTGGCGCTGCAGCCGGGCCTGGCGGAAGGCCATTTCAACCGCGCCATCGCGCTTGGCGACCTCAAGCGTTTCGAGCTGGCGGTGGAAGCCTATGACCGCGCCCTGGTGCTGCAGCCGCAATTCATCTCCGCCATGGTCAACCGCGCCGCCGCCTGTGCCGCGCTGAACCGTTTTGACGACGCGCTGGAAGGCTATGACCGGGTGCTGCAGATGCAGCCCGACAATGTGGTGGCGATGAACAATCGCGGGCTGACGCTGCGGACGCTGCGGCGGCTGCCCGAGGCGGTGGAGGCCTATGAGAAGGCGCTGGCCGCCATGCCCGATTATGGCGATGCCCGCTACAATCTGGCGGTGGCGCTGCTGGACCAGCAGCGCAGCGCCGATGCGCTGGCGGCCTTCGATGCGGTGGCGCCGCTGCGGCCGAACGATTCTGAGCTGCTGAACAATCGCGGCGTGGCGCTGTGGAACCTGGGCCGTCCCGCCGAGGCGCTGGCCAGCCTGGACGCAGCGCTGGCGCTGGAGCCCGGCTTCGCGGAAGCCTGGGGCAATCGCGGACTGGCGCTGAAGGACCTGGCGCGGCTCGATGAGGCGCTGGCCAGTTTCGAGACAGTGACGCGCCTGGCGCCGAAGAATCCGGTGGGCTGGAACAGCCGCGGCAGCGTGCTGCGCGAAATGAAGCGTTATGACGCCGCCATCGAGGCCTACAGCTACGCCATTGCTTTGCATCCCGCTTATGCCGAGGCGCTGAACAATCGCGGCTATACCTATTGGGCCCACAAGCTGGAATATGCCCCGGCGCTGGCGGACCTTGAACGCGCGCTGGCGATCGATCCCGATCATCCCTATGCGGCGGGCGAAATCCTGCACCTGAAGATGTATGGTGCGGACTGGCGCGATTTCGAGGCGGCCAAGGCGGAAATCGAGACCGCGGTGCGGTTGGGCCAGCGCGCGGCGCGGCCATTCCTGTTCCAGGCGGTGTCGGACAATCCGGCGGACCTGCAGGCCTGTTCGCGCATCTGGGCCCGCGACAAATATTTCGAGGTGGCGGCGCCGCCGCATGATCGCGGCGCGCGCAAGAGCCACGCGAAAATCCGCATCGGCTATGTCAGCGGCGAATTGCGCGAACAGGCCACCGCCATCCTGATGGCCGGACTGTATGAAGCCCATGACCGGGAGACATTCGAAGTCATCGCCATCGACAATACCGGAAGCGATTCCGGCACGCTGAAGGCGGATGCCATGCGGGCAAGGCTGGAAAAGGCCTTTGACCGGATCATCGACATCAGCAGCCTGTCGGACGAAGCCGCCGCGGCGGCGATCCGTGCCGCCGAGATCGACATCCTGGTCAACCTGAACGGCTATTTCGGCAAGCCGCGCATGGGCGTGTTCGCGCGCCGGGCGGCGCCGCTGCAGGTGAACTATCTGGGTTTCCCCGCCACCCTGGGCGCGCGCTATATCGATTATATCCTGGCCGACGGGATCGTGATCCCGAAGGACGAACAGACTTTCTATGACGAGAAGGTCGTCACCCTGCCCGGCAGCTACCAAGTCAACGACAACAAAGGGCGCGCCATCGGCGCCGTGCCCAGCCGCGCCGAAGCCGGATTGCCGGACACGGGCTTCGTCTTCTGCAACTTCAACAATGCCTACAAGCTGACGCCTGCGACCTTCGACAGCTGGATGCGGATCCTGAAAGCGGTTCCGGACAGCGTGCTGTGGCTGCTGGAAAGCCGGCCGCCTTTTGCCGACAATCTGCGCCGCGAGGCCGAGGCACGCGGTGTCGATGGCAGCCGCATCCTGTTCGCGCCGGACCGTGCCCCGGCCGATCACCTGGCGCGTCTTTCATTGGCCGACCTGTTCCTGGATTCCCTGCCCTATAACGCCCACACCACTGCCAGCGATGCCTTGTGGGCGGGCGTGCCGCTGCTCACCCTGCGCGGCAAGGCGTTCGCGGGCCGTGTCGCCACCAGCCTGTTGACGGCGGCGGGACTGAAAGAGCTGATCACCGAGACGCCGGAGGCCTATGAAGCGCTGGCGATAAAGCTGGCGAGCGATCCCGCGGCTGTGAAGAAGATGCGGGACAAGCTGAAGAAAAACCGCGACAGCTGCGACCTGTTCAACACGGAAAAGACGACCCGCGCCATCGAAGCGGCTTATGCGAAGATGTGGCAGCGCTGGCTGGCCGGCAAGAAGGCGGAAGCCTTCAGCGTATAAACTGGTCGACGAAATCCGCGCCCAGGCCGACCTTGGCGTAATGGGCACGGCACAGGTCGATCTTGGTGAAGACGTCTTCGTAACCCAGCACGCCGCCGTCGGGATCGACATAGATCATCACGCCGTTCACCTGGAACATGGTGATCATCTCTACCACGTCTTCGTCCACCACCAGGGTATGGGTCTCGCCCGGCGCCTCAGAGACATAGCCGCCTTCCTGCGCCACCCAATCATGCTCCAGGTAGGGCCATCGGCCCTTGATGACATAGCCATGCACCGGCTGGGGATGGCGATGGCGCGACAGCACGCCGGACTTGCGCACCCGCAGCAGGTTCATCCAGTAGCCACGGCTGGCGCACAGGCACAGCGGCCGGAACCAGACATTCTCCGCCTGCGGCACCCACACGCGCTCGTCTTCCGGCATCACCGAGGCGATCACGATCTCCGGCGGCGACTCCTTGGGCTGGGGGTGGCGATAGGGAATGCGGGAATTGTCCTGAGCCATTTTTTTCTCTTATTTTGCGCTGTAGCCGCCGTCGATCGGCAGGATGGTGCCCGTGATGAAGCGGGCGGCGTCCGAACACAGGAACACCACGGCCCCACCGATATCGTCCGGCCTGCCCCAGCGCCCCTGCGGGGTGCGGGCGAGGATGGCGTCGGACCGCGCCTTGTCGTCCTGCGCCGCCCTGGTGAGGTCGGTCTCGATCCAGCCCGGCGCGATGGCGTTGACGCGGATGGTGGGCGCCCAGGCCACCGCCAGCGCCTTGGTCAGCTGCGCCACGCCGCCCTTGGACGCGGTATAGGCCGGCGTCAGTCCGCCGCCGAAGAACGACCACAGCGACGCGGTGTTGATGATGCAGCCGCCGGATGCTTCCAGCAGCGGCTTGGCCGCCAGGCACATGCGCATGGTGCCGGTGAGGTTGACGTCGATGACCTGCTGGAAGCCTTCGACCGTGAACTCCTTGCCCTCGCGCAGGATGGTGCCGGCGCAGTTGACCAGCACATCCAGCTGCTCGAACCCGATGACGCTGGCCGCCGTGCCGCTGTCGCTGGTGACATCCAGCATGATGGCGTTGAGATGGGCATGCTTGGGCGTGTTCACGATGTCGTCGGGCGTCAGGCCGGTGACGGTGACGGCATAATCGGCCTCCAGCAGCGCGGCGGCGATGCCGAACCCGATGCCGCGCGTGCCGCCAGTGACAAGGGCGTGTTTCATGGCGGCGATTTCAACCTTTTTGGCGGATCTTCCAGAGCCCGTAATAGAGCAGCCCGGCGACATTCCATACAAGGAAGAAAGTGCGCGTGATCCCCGGCAGGCTGAAGAACAGATACAGGCAGCCCAGCACCGTCACCGACCCGACAGCCCAGGGCCATGGCGTCAGGAACAGCCGCCCGGCAACCGGCAGGCGTCGCCGCAGCACCAGCATGCACACCGCCACCGAGGCAAAGGCCAGCAGCGTGCCGGCATTGGCCAGGGCCGCGATCTGGGCCAGCGGCACCAGCCCGGCCAACACCCCCACCAGCACCGCCGTCAACAACGTGATGCGGATGGGCGTGCCCGTGCGCGGGCTGACGGCGGCCAGCCATCCGGGCAAGAGCCCATCGCGCGCCATGACAAAGAAGATGCGGCTCTGGCCGAACAGGAAGGCCAGGATCACGGTGGGCAAGGCGATGATCGCTGCCGCGCCGATGACGACGGCGGTGCCGCCGCTGCCGATACTGCGCAGGATGGCGGCCAGGGGCTCGGCGGAATGGGCAAAGCCCGCCACCGGCATGGCGCCCACCGCCACCGCCGCCACCGCGACATATAATATGGTGCAGACCGCCATGGAGCCAATGATGCCGATGGGCAGGTCGCGCCCCGGATTGCGGGTTTCCTCCGCCGCGGTGGAGATGGCGTCGAAGCCGTAAAACGCAAAGAAGATGATCGCTGCCGCCGCCATCACCCCGCGCGTCGCGCCGCCCGCATCATGGGCGGAAAAGCCGTTCGGCATGAAGGGATGATAGTGCGCCAAGTTGAAATGCGGCAGCGCCACCGCCAGGAACAGCAGCAGGGCGGCGATCTTCACCAGCACCAGCACCGCGTTCAGGGTGGCGCTTTCGCGGGTGCCCACCATCATCACACCTGCCACCACCGCCACGATGACGATGGCCGGCAGGTTGACCACGCCGCCGTCCAGCGGCCCTGCCAGCAAGGCATGCGGCATGGGCCAACCCATCGCCGCCAGGAAGCCGCCGGCATAGCCCGACCAGCCCACCGCCACGGTGCTCACCACCAGCGAATATTCCAGGATCAGGCTCCATCCCACCACCCAGGCGATGACCTCGCCCAGCGCGACATAGGAATAAGTATAGGCGCTGCCGGACGCGGGGATGGCGGTGGACACCTCGGCATAGGCCAGCGCCGCGCAGGCGCAGATCGCCCCCGCCACCACAAACGAAAGCGTGACGGCGGGCCCCGCCAAATTCGCCCCCACCCCCACCAGCGTATAGATGCCGGTGCCGACAATGCCGCCCACCCCCAGCGCCACCAGGTGCCACCAGTCGAGCGACGGCTTCAGCCGCTGCGCCGCCGGCAAGGCATCGAGGTTCAGCGCCTTTCTGTGCAGCCAGCCGGTCATGGCGCTACCAGATATGTACCCGCGCATCGGGCGCGACATACATGGCGTCGCCCGGCTTCACATCAAAGGCCTGGTACCAGCCCGCAACATTGCGGATGGTGCCGTTGACGCGGTAGCGCGCCGGGGAATGCGGATCGGACACCACCTGGCGGCGCAGCGCATCGTCGCGCTGCTTCTGCCGCCACACCTGGGCCCAGCCCAGGAAGACGCGCTGGTCGCCGGTGAAGCCGTCGATCACCGGCGCGGGGGCGCCTTTCAGGCTGGCGTGATAGGCGTCCAGCGCCAGGGAAATGCCGCCCATGTCGCCGATATTCTCGCCCATGGTGAGATCGCCGACCACATGAGCGCCCGGCAGCGGCTCGAACGCGGAATATTGCGCCCCCAGCCGCGCCGTCTGCACCTTGAAGCGGTCGGCATCGTCGCTGGTCCACCAATCGGTCAACACGCCATCGCCATCGGACTTGCGGCCCTGGTCATCAAAGCCATGGCTGATCTCGTGCCCGATGACGCCGCCGATGCCGCCATAGTTGATGGCGGGGTCCGCCTCGGGATCGAAAAACGGCGCCTGCAGGATGGCGGCGGGAAACACGATCTCGTTGTTGGCGTAATTGTAATAGGCATTCACGGTTTGCGGCGTCATGCCCCATTCGGCATGGTCCACCGGCTTGAACAATCGCGCCACGTCGCGCCGCCATTCAAAGGCATCGGCGCGGCGCTGGTCGCCCACAAGGTCGGTGGCGCTGACTTCAAGCGCGCCATAGTCGCGCCATGTGCCGGGATAGCCGATCTTGACGGTGAACTTGGACAACTTCTCCAGCGCCTTGACCTTGGTCGGCGGGGTCATCCAGTCCAGTTTTTCAATGCGGGCTTTCAGCACGGAACGGATATCGCCGACCAGCGCGTCCATCTTGGCCTTGGCGGCGGGCGGGAAATAGCGCGCGACATAGATGCGGCCCACGGATTCGCCCAGCACGTCATTCACAAAGGCGACGCCGCGCTTCCAGCGCGGCTGCTGCTCGGGCTGGCCGGCCAGTTCCTTCTGGTGGAATTCAAAACTGGCATCGGCAAAACGCTTCGACAACAAGGGCGCGGCATTGTCGGCCGCGTGGAAGGCCAGCCAGTCCTTGAGCGTGTCCAGCGGCGTGTCGTTGAAGATACGCGCATAGGTGGGAAACGCCGTGTTGGTCGTCACGATGAAGCGGTCCAGCTTCGGCAGCTCGCTGGCTGCCATGAACGCGCTCCAGTCAAACCCCGGCGCCAATGTTTTCAGTTCAGACAACGAAACAGGATTGTAGGTCTTGTCGCGGTCACGGCGCTGGGCGCGGGTCCAGGAAGCATCGGCCAGTTTTGTCTCGAACGCCACGATGGCATCGGCGGCGGCCGGTGCATTCTTCCAGCCGATGCGGTCCAGCATCTCGCGGGCATAGACGACATACCTGGCTTTCTTGGCGGCGAAGCTGTCCTTCAGATAATAGTCGCGGTCCGGCAGGCCCAGCCCGCCCGTCGCCAACAGCACGGCATATTTGTTCGGCGCCTTGGCATCCTGGGAGATGCCCAGTGCGAAGATCGAGGCCGCGCCTTGCAGGTCCTGCTTGCCCATCAAGGCGGCGACATCGCGCTTGTCTTTCAGGGCGCGGATACTGGCCAGCGCAGGCGCCAGCGGCCTGGCGTCCAGCTTTTCGGCCAGCGTCTCGTCCATGAAAGCACGATAGGCGGCGCCGATCTTGACGGCGTCGGGATCGTCCAGCTTGCCGGCCGCGGCATCTTCCAGGATGGCATGGACGCGGGCTTCCGACAGCACGCCCAGAATGTCGAAATTGCCGAAGCGGCTGCGATCGGCCGGAATGACGGTGCGTGCTTCCCAGGCGCCATTGGCGAACCTGTTGAAGTCCGCGCCCGGCGAAACGCTTTTGTCCATGCCGGAAGCGTCAAAGCCCCAGGTGCCATATTTGGGTGAGGCCAGCGGATCGCCGTCCGCCGCCCATGCCGCGCCCGCACATCCGACCAGTGCCGCCATCAGCGCGACCTTCAACCTGTTCATGACGATCTCCCCGAACCCAAGGGCTGAAGGCTAGCATCCGTCCGTGGCGCGCCGCAAAGAAAATGCCGCGCAACTTCGCGCCATGCGCACATGCTGCGAAGCAAGATTATTCCGGCATGTCGTAATCGGCCACGGCGATCTTACGTCGCAGCGTTTCGGCAAAGGCCTTGCGGTCACGCGTTGCTTCTTCGCTGCCGTCAAAGGCGAGGGCGACGGCGGCCATGCGCGCGGGCATGGCTTCACGCTGGGCCGGGTCGCGGAAGATAAAGACGCGCCCGTGGTTCCAGGCCGCCTCGCCTTCGGGCGTGATGGTAACCAGCCGGACAAAGACATCGGCATCATGCGCAATCTTGTCTATCGGCGTCACCACATCGTGCAGGTAATCGGCATAGGTCTGCTCCTGGCCCGGCAGGACGAAGAACTTGAACATGCGGATCGCCGCCATCAGGCGCTCCTGCGCCGATGGATCAGGGTCCAGGTCAGCGCGCCCATCAGCGCCACCCCCGACACCATCCCCAGCGCGCCCGACCAGTGGCCCTGCCCCGTCACCATGCCCGCCATCAGCATCGGCCCGAACGCCGCCGCACCGTTGGTCAGCATGCCGTTCCAGGCGGTGAGGATGGAGGTGTTCTCGCCGCCCACTTCCTGGATGGTGGACCAGGTGGACGCCTGCACCAGCCCCATGCCGCCCAGTCCCAGCGCCAGCAGCGCCAGCGCCGGCCCCGTCGTGTGCGCTTGGGCTCCCAGCCAAAGTCCGGATGCCGCGATGATGAAGCCGATGATGGCGGCCGGCACCCGCGCCTTCCAGGGCGAGCCGGTGCGGCGCAGGATCAGGTCTTCCGACACCGAGGCGATGATCACCACCAGCAGCAGGATCATCCAGGGCAGCGAGGAGAAGAAGCCCAGCGACTTCAGCGCCACGCCGCGCTCCTGCATGAGATAAGTGGGCAACCAGGTGTTGAAGAAACCCATCACCACCCCGGTGCACAAGCCCTGCAC
>JAQGLO010000042.1 GCA_028292825.1 Alphaproteobacteria bacterium
TCACGCAATCGGTGGGCGTGCCTGTGACGGAGAAGCGGCGCTCATCGATCTGGCGCAGCCGCAGCGGCGCCGTGAGAGTCAGGGAATGCGACGCGCCGGACTGTTCGTTTTCCGGCGCCACCACCCAGACATCGTCGCTGAGGGCGCGGGCGATCTTTTCGGCGACGGCAAGGCCCGGCGAATGAATGCCGTCGTCATTTGTCACAAGAATACGCATCAGGTTTTTGAAATGACTTTCCTGCCGCCCATGTAAGGCTGCAATGCATCGGGAATGGCGACGCTGCCATCGGCTTGCTGATAGTTTTCCAGGATGGCGACCAGGGTACGGCCCACCGCCAGGCCGGAGCCGTTGAGAGTGTGGACCGGGCCCTGCACCTTGCCCTCGGCATTGCGGAAGCGCGTGTTCATGCGCCGCGCCTGGAAGTCGCCACAGTTAGAGCAGGACGAAATCTCGCGGAACGCATTCTGCCCCGGCAGCCAGACCTCGATGTCATAGGTCTTGCGCGCGCCAAAGCCCATGTCACCGGTGCACAGCGTCACCACGCGATGGGCGAGATCGAGCTTCTTCAGAATGATCTGCGCCGCATCTGTCATGCGCTCATGCTCGGCATCGGACTGGTCCGGCGTGGTGATAGAAACAAGTTCAACCTTGGAGAACTGGTGCATGCGGATCATGCCGCGGGTGTCGCGTCCGGCAGAGCCAGCTTCGGCGCGGAAGCAGGGCGTGAAGGCGGTGAAGCGCAGCGGCAGGTCGGCTTCGCTGAGGATTTCGTCAGCGACGTAATTTGTCAGCGGGACTTCGGCTGTCGGAACAAGCCAATGTCCAGCTTCGTCGGACGGTACTGAAGCCTCTGCAATAAGCTTCGCCACTTCTTCGTGCGACTTATTGTGGGTATCAACAAACCCCACATGCACCGCACCATCGCCCGCCAACGCGCGAAACAGATCATCTTTGAATTTCGGCAGTTGTCCCGTGCCAAACAAAGCACCACTTTTCACCAGCACCGGCGGCGACACCTCAGTGTACCCGAACTGCTCCGTGTGCGTATCCAGCATGAACGCACCGATTGCACGCTCCAGCTTCGCCAGATCGCCCTTCAGATAGACGAAGCGCGCGCCCGATACCTTGGCGGCGCGTTCGAAGTCCATCTGGCCCAGCGCTTCGCCGATCTCGAAATGCTGCTTGGCGGAATTGCTCTGCACCGGCGTACCAAAGGCGCGTTCCGGCATCGCCACATTGGCGGCCTCGTCCGCACCCTGCGGCGCGTCATCAGCAGGAAGATTGGGAAGCACCGCCAGAAGATCGCGCACGTCCTTCTCCAAGTCGCGCTGATCCTGTTCGCCCTTCTGAATGCCTTCTTTCAGCTCCGACACTTCCGCCATCAGGGCGGCTGCCAGCGCTTCGTCCTTCTTTGCCTTGGCCTGGCCGATCAGCTTGGACGCCTCGTTGCGGCGGGCCTGCTGGGTCTGCAGGCGCACCAGCACGTCCCGCAGCGCCTTGTCCTTTTCCAGAATCCTGTCGGCTTCCGCGCCGGCGCTGGCGGCATAGGCAGGGCGGCGCGACAGCGCCTTCACGAATCCGTCGCGGTCCTCGCGAATAGCCTTGATGTCGTGCATGGGAATCTCCTGGAAACCCGGTCATGCCACGGGACCCTGTCCGCGTCAAAAACCGCAGGAATCCAGCGGAAAGCCGGGCTCAGGCTCTTAACGAAACACTAAAAACATACGCACAATTACGTACCGGGTTGCAACCACGCTGCAACCCGACCCGGCCTAACATTTTGGCGTTAGGTACGGGGGTGCCGGGTGAACCGGGGGGCAATAAACATCACGACGCGGATCCGTTCCGTGCTGGACGCGCTGGATGACCAGCTGTCGCGTCTTGGCCGCTACGGCGCCACCGCGACACTGACGGCCATGGCGGTGCTGGCCGCCATCGCCATGCATTTCCTCCTTCACGTCATGGAAGGCGAGCCGGTGCATGTCCGGGTATTGTTCAACATCGCCCTGGATATCGCCGTCGTCACCGCGCCGATCATCTTCTATGCCCGCGACGTGATCGACCAGATGAAGCGCAACCGCGCCCACCTGGATATCATGTCTCGCCGCCTGGCCGTTTCAGTGGACCAGGCCGAAAGCGCCAACAAGGCCAAATCCGCCTTCCTGGCCAATATGAGCCACGAGCTTCGCACGCCGCTGAACGCCATCATGGGCTTTTCGGAAGTGATGAAGGACCAGCATCTGGGACCGGTGAACAATCCGCGTTACCTGGGCTATGCCGCCGATATCCATGCCAGCGGGCACTATCTGCTGGGCATCATCAACGATATTCTGGACCTGTCCAAGATCGAGGCCGGCAAGATGTCGCTGGAATCGGCCGAGGAATTCGCATTGTGCGACACGCTGGAAAGCTCGATCGGCATGGTCACGGCGCTGGGCGAAAAGTTCGGCGTGCGCATCGAAACCGCCCTGCCGCCGCAAAGCATGCGGCTGTTCGCGGTGGAACGGATGATCCGCCAGATCATGATCAACCTGGTGGGCAACGCCATCAAGTTCACGCCCGCCGGTGGCTGCGTCACGGTCAGCGGCATGGCCATCGAGAATGGCGGTTATGCGGTTACGGTCAAGGATTCCGGCATCGGCATGTCGGACGAGGACATCGTCAAGGCGCTGACGCCATTCGGGCAGGTGGAGAACAAGATGACGGCCACCCACAACGGCACCGGCCTGGGCCTGCCGCTGGCCAAGGCGATGCTGGAACTGCATGGCGGCGTGCTGGCGATCACCAGCAGCCCCCATCAGGGCACCACCATCATGCTGCGTTTTCCGGCGGACCGCATCGTCAGCGGCAAGGCCCGCGCGGCGGCCTAGGTTTCGGCCGCATCCTTCGCGGCGCGGGCGGCATCTTCCTTCGCCTTGCCGCGCTCGATCATCACGACGCTGAGGATCGAAATCTCGTAGAGCAACACCAGCGGTATCGCCAGGCTCATCATCGAAATGGCGTCCGGCGGCGTGAACACCGCCGCCACCCCGAACAGGCCCACGATGGCGTAACGGCGCATCTCGCGCAGCGCCTTGGCGGTAACGATGCCGACCTTGGCCAGCAGCGACAGCAAAACCGGCAGCTGGAAGGTCAGGCCGAAGGCGAAGATCAGCGTCATCACGAATTCAAGATAGTCGCCGACCTTGGCCTGCAACTCGATCCCCATGGCGCCGCCCGAGGTCAGCGTCTGGTAGCCGGTGAAGAACTTGATCGAGAAGGGCAGCATCACATAATAAACGAAGGCCGCGCCCATGATGAACAGCACCGGCGTCCATAGCAGGAAGGGCAGGAAGGCGCGCTTCTCGTGCTTGTAGAGGCCCGGCGCCACGAAGATCCAGATCTGCGCGGCGATGGCCGGGAAGCCCAGGCAGATGCCGCCGAACATGCCGATCTTGACGTTGGTGAAGAAGACCTCGGTCAGCGCCGTATAGATCAGGTGGTCGTTGGGCTTGCCGACCAGTGCATGATGCAGCGGCTGGGTAAGGAAGTTGAAGATCGGGGTGGCGAAGGCGAAACAGAGCGCAAAACAAAGCGCGAAGGATACCGTCGCCCAGATCAGCCGGACCCGCAGCTCCAGCAGATGTTCCATCAGCGGCGCCTTGGTGGCGTCCAGCGCCGCTTCGTCTTCGGGGCTCGGCGTGATCACGGCGCGGTCTTCTCAGCCGGCTCGCGAACGGCTTGCGGCAAGGGTGCCGCGGCGTCGGTGACTTCGAATTCGCCGCTGCGCGGTTCGATATTGCCTTCGACTGGGGCGGTGGTTTCCGCCGGTGTCTGCGGGGCGCCGTCGATCATGGAATCGACGGGATTGTTGACCGCCGCCTGCACATCTGTGACGGAGTTGGCGATGTCGGAGAGCGGATTATTCTTCTTGAGATCCTCGATCTCCTTGCGCAGCTCATCCAGTTCGGTCTGGCGCGCCATTTCGTCGAAGCTCTTGCGGAACTCGTTGGCCATGGCGCGGGCCTTGCCAGCCCATTTTCCCGCCATGTTCAGGAAACGCGGCAAATCCTTGGGCCCGACCACGACAAGCGCGACGACGAGCAGGATGACGATGTGCTGCCAGCTGAAAATGTCGAACATGGGACGCGCCTAATTCGGACGATCAGACGGTCGTCTTGTCCTTGTCCTTGGCTTCGGCGTTGATCACCTTCGGGTCTTCCTTGTCATGCTCGGACAG
>JAQGLO010000046.1 GCA_028292825.1 Alphaproteobacteria bacterium
CCTGGATGAAGGGCAGCTTCTCGCGCACATCGGTGACGACGGCTTCGGACGTGGCCGTGAGACGCGACGAGATATAGGCATAGCCGGTGAGCTTGCCGTCGGCATCGGTCAGCGGCGCCATCAGGAAAGGCATGTCCACATTGGTGCCCGGCTTGCCGCCCTTCTTGTCGCCGCCTTCGCTTTTGGCGTGCTCCTCCGCGGCCGATGCAGGAAAGGCCAGCACGGCCAGGCAGGTGAGGATCGCAGCCAGTTTCATGGGGCCAAGCTGGCAAAACAGGGTTAGGGAAGTGTTAAAAATGCCGGTAGCCGGGCTTGGACACTGCGGCTTCGCTGCCGTTTATCATCAGGCTCACGCCCTCGCCCGCCGCGACATGGCCGATAGGAGTGAAAGGCCCGGTCAGTCCCGGCGCGGCGGTGAAAGCGATCTGGTAGTCGTCACCCGCCGCCACGGCGCGCAGCAGTACGGCGTCGCCCCAGAGCGCGCGCAGCGGATCCGACAGCGGCACATGCGCGCCGTCTACCACAATGCGAAGTTTCGACGCGGACGCGATATGGCCGAGATCGGCAATCAGTCCGTCGGAGATATCGACGCTTGCGCTGGCGATGTCGCGCAGCGGCGCCGCGAACGTCACCGGCGGCTGCGGCACGCGATAGCGGGCAATCAGAAAATCGCGCTGTTCTTCCGTCAACGCATGTTTCTCGCGGCGGAAGATCGCAAGGCCGCCGCCGGAATCGCCGATGGTGCCGGTGACATAGACATGATCGCCGGCGCGCGCACCGCTGCGCCGGATCATCCCGCCCTGCGGCACATATCCAAAGGCGGTGACGGAAATCGCCAGCGCGCCATCAGTGGCGCTGGTGTCGCCGCCCAGAAGCGTGATGCCGAAACGCTGCTGGTCTTCGGCCAGGCCCTGCGCGAAACCCGCCAGCCAGTCGGGCGTCACCGTATGGGGCAATGACAGGTTCAGCAGGTAATGCGCCGGCTCGGCCCCCTTGGCGGCGAGGTCGGACAGGTTCACGCGCAGCGCCTTTTGCGCGATGGTGGCGGCAGGATCGAAGCCGAAGAAATCCACGCCCTCGGCGATGGCGTCGGTGGTGACCACCAGGTCGTGACCGGCGCGCTGCGGCAGGATCGCAGCATCATCGGTCAGGCCGAGCCCACCCGCGCCCGCCAGCGGCGCGAAATAGCGCGCGATGATGCCAAATTCATCCATGCCCAAACCCTGAACCGAAGAAGATCAGAAGTCGAGTTCGCCTTCAGGTGTCGACAGGCCGAATTCAGCCGCGCGCTTGCGCTTGGCGATGGTGTCCAGCGCGGCATTGACGAAACCGGGCTCGTCGGCGCCGAAGAAGGCCCCGGCCACGGCCACATACTCGTCGATCACGACCCTGGCCGGCACATCGCGCCGCGCCACCAGCTCAAACACGCCGGCACGCAGAATGGCGCGCAGGATGGAATCGACCCGCTCCAGCTTCCACTTTTCCGAAAGCGCGGCGACGATGGCGCGGTCGATCTCTTCCTGGTGCTGCGGCACGCCATTGAGAATGGCGTTGAAGAACTCCTGGTCGGGCATCACCGGCAGTTCGGAGAAGCGATGTTCGGCGAATTCCTGCGCGATTTCCTCGGCGCCGCTGCCGTTCATCTCCATCTGATAGAGCGCCTGCACCGCGCCCAGGCGGGCGGCGTGGCGGCTGTCGGATTTGCTTGTCTCTTCGGCGCTCATCGCCCATATCCCAGGCGATCACCGAAGGTGACCAGCGCCAGGCAGGCTCGCGCCGCATCGCCGCCCACATCCTGGGTGACGGCCAGGTCGCGGGCGGCGCCCTCGTCCGTGGCCAGCACGATGCCGTTGCCCAGCGCGATGCCGGCCCCGCCCAGGCTCACCAGACCACGCATGGCCTCGGCATAGAAGATGCCGGCGACCTGTACATGGCCGGCGACGCTGCCGAGCGCGACATAGCCGTCAAAGGGCCGGGGCGAGCGCGATGCGATGGCGATGGCTGCCGGGATTTCCAGCACCCCGGGCACGGACATGCGCTCGAACTGCGCGCCGCCTTTTTCCAGCGCGGCCGTGGCGCCATCCACCAGCGCGTCGGCAACATCGGGATGGTACCGCGCTTCAACGATCAGGATGTTCACGCGCGCTAGACCTTATCCTCATCGCCTTCGAGATCGCCGATCAGCTTTTCGAAGTCGCGGGTCTCGCGGAAATTCTTGTAGACCGAGGCAAAGCGCACATAGGCCACCTTGTCCAGGCTGGCCAGCGCCTGCATCACCAGCTCGCCGATCACATTTGCGGGAATCTCGTTCTCGCCCATGGATTCCAGGCGGCGCACGATGCCGGTGACGGTGCGTTCCACCCGCTCGCGTTCCACCGGGCGCTTGCGCAAGGCGTGATTGATGGAACGCTCCAGCTTGTCGCGGTCGAAACTTTCGCGCCGGCCATTCTTCTTGACCACCACCAGTTCGCGCAGTTGCACGCGCTCGAAGGTGGTGAAGCGGCCGCCACATTCTGGGCAATGGCGGCGGCGGCGGATGGCCGAATTGTCCTCGGAAGGACGGCTGTCCTTCACCTGGCTGTCTTCATGGGCGCAAAAGGGGCAACGCATGGCGGCTCCTAACGGTAAATCGGAAAGCGGGCGCAGAGTTCGCCCACGCGGCGCGCCACGCTCTGTTCGACCTGGGCGTCGCCTTCTTCATTCCTGGCCACCGCATCGACCACTTCCACGATCAGCTTGCCGATCTCGCGGAATTCCGCGATGCCAAACCCGCGGGTGGTGCCGGCGGGCGAACCCAGGCGGATGCCAGAGGTGATCACGGCCTTTTCGGTGTCGAACGGCACCGCATTCTTGTTGCAGGTGATGCCGGCGCGGTCGAGCGCATGCTCGGTGGGACGGCCCTTGGCGCCCTTGGGACGCAGGTCCACCAGCATCAGATGGGTGTCGGTGCCGCCGGTGACGATGTCGAGCCCGCTGGCCTTCAGCACTTCGGCCAGGGCCTTGGCATTCTCCACCACATTCTTCGCATAGGTCTTGAATTCCGGCTTCAGCGCTTCGCCGAACGCCACCGCCTTGGCGGCGATGACATGCATCAGCGGACCGCCCTGCAGGCCCGGGAAGACGGCGGAGTTGAATTTCTTGCCGAGGTCCGCGTCGTTGGACAGGATCATGCCGCCGCGCGGGCCGCGCAGGGTCTTGTGGGTGGTGGTGGTCACCACATGGGCATGCGGCACCGGGCTTGGATGCGCACCGCCCGCAACAAGCCCGGCGAAGTGCGCCATGTCCACCATGAAATAGGCGCCGATCTCGTCCGCGATGGCGCGGAAAGCGGCGAAGTCGATCTGGCGGGCATAGGCCGAGCCGCCGGCCAGGATCAGCTTGGGCTTGTGCGCGCGGGCCAGCGCCGCGACCTGGTCCATGTCGATGCGCTGGTCGTCTTTCTTGACCGTGTAGGGGATCGGCTTGAACCATTTGCCGGAATAGTTGGCGGGATGGCCGTGGGTGAGATGGCCGCCGGCTGCCAGATCAAGACCCATGAAGGTATCGCCCGGCTGCAGCAGGGCATAGAAGACTTCCTGGTTGGCATTGGCGCCGGAATGGGGCTGCACGTTGGCATAGCTGGCGCCGAACAGCTGGCAGGCGCGATCGATGGCAAGCTGCTCGGTGACGTCGACATACTCGCAGCCGCCGTAATAGCGCTTGCCGGGATAACCTTCGGCATACTTGTTGGTCAGCACCGAACCCTGGGCTTCCAGCACGGCCTTGGAGACGATGTTCTCCGACGCGATCAGCTCGATCTTTTCGCGCTGGCGGTTCAGCTCGTCCTTGATGGTGGCGAAGACGGCCGGATCGGCGGCTTCCAGGCCCTGGGTGAAAAAGGTGTCGGTCGAATTGGAAGGATTGGCGGCGGCCGACATCGAAGGTCCTTTTTGAAGTGAACTGGCAACTGGAACGGGCGGGGGTGGATATAGCGCCCCCGCGCAGGAATGGCGGATTTACGCCTTCCCCGGCACCAAATCTAGCGGGTCGTGCGGGAAATTGTGAGGAACGCGCAAATCGGCGGAATCCCTGGTATTTTGACAGGCCGGGCTGCGACGGCCGGCCGCAATTACGCCGCGATCCTTGCGCAAAAAAGCTGCGGGCGTTTCGAGACAGGACAATGGCAAAGGAAAACGGGGACGACATCCTCAGGATGGTGACGGAGATCGTCTCCGCCTATGTCAGCAAGAATGCGGTCGATGCCAAGGACCTGCCGGGCATCATCCGCAATGTCCACGCCACCCTGGGCGGCTTTGGCGGCGGCGCAGCGCCATCCGGCGGCACCGCCACCCGCCCCCCGGCCGTGCCGGTGAAGAAGTCCGTGACCCCCGATCACATCGTCTGCCTGGAAGACGGCAAGAAGCTCAAGATGCTGAAGCGCTATCTGCGCTCGCGCTACAAGCTGTCGCCGGATGAATATCGCGCCCGCTGGAACCTGCCGCCGGACTATCCCATGGTGGCGCCCAACTACGCCGCCCGCCGCAGCGAGTTTGCCAAGAAGATCGGCCTGGGCAAGGGATCCAGCCCCAAGGGCAAGCGCAAGAAGAACTAGGGCTTCTTCTTTCTGAGATATTCCAGCTTGCGCCGCGCGGCGTCCGCCATCGCAGCCTGGGGCGCATTGGCGGGACCGATCACGCTGGCCTCCAGGCCGCTGTCGGGATCGATCGCGGTCGCCTTGACCACGTTTCCCTGGATGACGAATTCAATGAAGATGCCGCCGCGTCCGCTCAAGCCGCGCGGGCGATCTTGTGGGCGTCCCACACCACCACCAGCGCCTCGACCAGTTCGTCCATCATGGCGTCGGTATGGGCGGGGCTGGGGGTGAAGCGCAGACGTTCGGTGCCGCGCGGCACGGTGGGATAGTTGATCGGCTGGACATAGACGCCGTGATCCTTCAGCAGCGTGTCCGACACCGCCTTGCACAGCGCGGCATCGCCCACCATCAGCGGCACGATATGGCTGGGGCTCTCCATCACCGGCAAACCGGCGGCGGCGAACTTGGCCTTCAGCAGCGCGGCGCGATCGGCAAGCCTCTCGCGCTCCACGTCCGAGGATTTGAGATGGCGAATGGACGCCAGGGTGCCCGCCGCGATGGCTGGGGCCAGCGAGGTGGTAAAGATGAAACCCGGCGCAAAGCTGCGGATGCAGTCCACCAGTTCGGCGGAGGCCGCGATATAGCCGCCCATCACGCCAAAGGCCTTGGCCAGTGTGCCTTCCACGATGTCGATGCGGTGCATGGTGCCGTCACGCGCGGCAACGCCGGCGCCGCGCGGCCCGTACAGGCCGACGCCATGGACTTCGTCGATGTAAGTCAGCGCGCCATACTTCTCCGCCAGGTCGCAGATGGCGGCGGTGGGCGAGAATTCGCCCTCCATGGAGTAGACGCTTTCGAAGGCGATCAGCTTGGGCGCCGCCGGATTGGCGGCGGCCAGCAATTCTTCCAGATGCGCCATGTCGTTGTGGCGGAAGACATATTTGGGGGTGCCGCCATGGCGGATGCCTTCGATCATCGAGGCATGGTTCAGTTCGTCGGAGAAGATGATCAGGCCGGGCAGCACCTTGGACAGGGTCGCCAAGGTCGCGTCGTTGGAAACAAAGCCGCTGGTGAACAACAGGGCTGCGTCCTTGCCGTGCAGGTCGGCGAGTTCGCGCTCCAGCTCGACATGATAGTGCGTGGTGCCGGAGATGTTGCGCGTGCCGCCGCTGCCGGCGCCCACCGCGTCCACCGCCTCGTGCATCGCGGCAAGCACCTTGGGATGCTGGCCCATGTTGAGATAGTCGTTGGAGCACCAGACGGTGATCGGGCGTCCCGCCACGTCCGTATGATGGGCAGCCTTGGGAAAACCACCGCATTCGCGCAGGATATCGGCAAAGACGCGATAACGCCCTTCGCGCTTGAGCGCCGACAATGCATCCTGGAAACTGGACTTGTAGGAAAACGCCATGGAACTTGCCTGTGCGCCGGTCTTCGTTGTGATACGGCAGAATAACCCGAAAGAAGTCTTTGATTCCACGCAATTTGTCACATGATCTTGCCATCCCTCTCCCCGCCAATGGTGGGACTGGTATTCGCCGTCGGTTGCGCCACGCTGCTCTGGCTGCTGTCCCTTCGCATCCGCGATGTCTCCATCGTCGATATCTTCTGGGGACCGGGAGTCGCGGGCGTGGTCGATATCGCCGCCCTGCTGGGCCATGCGGGCGGTGAACGCGCTTCTGCCGCGCTTTTTCTGGTGAATCTGTGGGCGGTGCGGCTGGCCGCCCATATCTGGGCACGCCACCGGGGAGAGGATCACCGCTATGCCGCCATGCGGCAGAAGTTCGGGGCCCGCTGGTGGTGGTGGAGCCTGGTACAGGTGTTCCTGTTGCAAGCGATTCTCATCTGGTTCATTCCCGCCCCGCTGGTGGCCGCCATGCTGTCCAGCCGGACCGCCCTGACGTCACTGGGATATCTGGGGGTCGGACTGGCGGTTGCCGGGCTGCTGTTCGAGGCGGTGGCCGACGTCCAGCTGGCGAGCTTCCGCGCCGTTGCCCCCAACCGGGGCAAGGTGATGGACCAGGGGCTATGGGGCTGGTCGCGCCATCCCAACTATTTCGGCGAGGCGGTGATGTGGTGGGGCTATTTCCTGATCGGCTTCTCCGCCGCCCATCAATGGTGGCTGGTCCTGTCGCCGATCTTGGTGACGTTCCTGCTGCTGCAGGTGTCGGGTGTCTCCCTGATGGAAGAAGCGATGAACGAGCGACGACCCGGTTATGCCGCCTACAAGCGGCGGGTCAGCGCCTTTGTGCCGATGCCGCCTAGGACGCGAGGGTAACGCCGGCATTCACCGCCATGGCGATGAAGACGGTGTTGAAGAAGAACGACGCGACGCCGTGCAGCAGCACCGCCCGGCGCATCACGCTGGTCTTGACCTGCACGTCGCTGACCTGCGCCGTCATGCCGATCACGAAGGAGAAATAAAGGAAGTCCCACGGCCCCGGCTCTTTGCGGCCGGGAAAATCGAGATCCTTGTCGTCGCCCGCACAGTCGGGATCGTCGAAATAATGGATGTCGGCATAGTGGAAGGCCATCACCGTGTGCAGCACGAACCAGCCCAGCGGCGCGCCGATGGCGGCCAGCACCAGCGGCAGGGTTTCGATGCCATGCTTCTTGTTCAGCGCGGTGAAGACGGTGACGGCGAAGAACAGCGCGGTGGCCAGGGTGATGAGGACCACCACGGCGAGCCCCTCGTCCTCGCTCTTGGCGCGCTTCTTGAGATCGGCGGCCTTCTGCCCGACCAATGAAACGCAGCATGCAAGGAAGACGAGATAGAAGACGTCGCCGCCGGCCAGCAGCGCCACATCCATGCCGAACACACGGCAGAGCGCCCAAGTGGCAACGCCGCAGACCAGCGCAATGTAGAAGCGGATATGCTTGGCCAGTGCGGCAGGAGCCTTCATGGCGCCAGCCTAGCCGAGTCGCGTTACAGCCTGAAACGGACCTGATCTATCCAGAAGCGCTCCAGGCGCTTCAGGGTGACATTCAGGCTGTCCAGGTCGGCGGAGCCGACATTGCCCACCGCTTCCAGCGACCCCAGATGGCGGTCGAACAGTTCGCGCAGCATGTCGCGCACTGCCTCGCCCTTGCGGGTCAGGCGCACCAGCACCGAGCGGCGATCGGCTTCCGAGCGTTCGTGATGGATGTAACCACCTTCCACGAGCTTCTTGAGATTGTAGGAAACGTTGGAACCCAGATAGTGCCCGCGCGTGCGCAGCTCGCCCGCCGTCAGTTCCTGGTCGCCGACATTGAACAGCAGCAGCGCCTGGACCGAATTGATCTCGCGCTCGTCGCGCCGATCAAGTTCGTCCTTGATCACGTCGAGCAGCTGACGATGCAGCCTCTCCACGAGATTGAGGGTCTCGAGATAATATTTGCGTACCGCAGGCGCGCTACCCAGCGCCACCGCGGTCTGCGGTTTGGTCATCGCCGTCATCTTTAATCCCCGCTTTTTGCAGGGCCCACCTATTGTTACGGCCAGATTAGGGGTGAGGTCTTAAAGACGCGTAAAATGTGCCGCACGCGCAGCAACGCTTTCCCGATCAGGACGATCTTGTATCCTCATGGCAAACAATCGGTAAACAAGCGCGCGACAATCAGAACAATTCGTCCCCGGATGACGCAAAGAAGCCATCCACCGCGCCAACCGCAGCCAGCGAGGCCGGTTTCCACTGCGGCGCGCGGTCCTTGTCCACCAGCGCGGCGCGCACGCCTTCGCGAAAATCGGAAGAGACGATCACGCGCCGCGCCAGGCGGTATTCCAGCGCCAGGCACTGTTTCAGGTCCAGTTTTGCGGCTTGCCGCAGCAGTGCGAAGGTGAGCCTGACCGATGTCGGCGACATGGCTCGGATGGTCTGGGCGGTGTCTCGCGCGAATTCGCTGCCATCACGGTCCAGACGTTCCAGGATGGCTTCCACGGACGCGGCAGAGAAGATCGTTTCGATGCGGCGGCGATGCGGCGCCAGCACATCCGGTTCCGGCTTGCGCGCCAGCGGTGCGATTATGGCCTCGGGCGACTCCCCGCGCGCCAGACCTTCGATCACATGCGCGAAATTCTCTTGCGCGACGACATGGGTGATCAGGCCGCCCGCATCGCCCACCCCGATGCGCGCGCCGGTCAGCGCCAGGTACATGCCGGCCGGCAGGCGCGACAGGAAATGGCTGGCGCCGACATCGGGAATAAAGCCGATGGCGGTTTCCGGCATGGCGAACACCAATCCGGGATCCGCCAGCCGGTATGTGCCATGTACCGAGATGCCCGCGCCGCCGCCCATGGTGATGCCGTGCAGCAGCGCCACATACGGTTTGGGATAGGACCCGATCAGGGCATTGAGGCGATATTCGTCGCGCAGCAGGTTCGCGCCCTCTTGCGTGCCGTCCAGCACCGCCTGGCGCACGGCCCGCACATCGCCGCCCGCACAAAAGGCCCTGCCCGCGCCTCTTATCACCACCGTTTTGACGGCGTCATCGGCCGCCCAGTCCGCCAGCGCCGACGCCAGGGTCCTGATCATGCCGTGGGTCAGGGCATTCAGCGCCTGCGGCCGGTTCAGGGTCAGCAGGCCCAAAGACCCGCGTTTTTCGGCGATAACTGCACTGTCCATGGCGTCAGACTTGCGTGGAAGGCGGCGAATTGGCAAGGAGAAGCCCATGAGCAGCTATCCCCAGATCCGCATGCGCCGCCTGCGCCGTCATGACTGGACGCGCCGCCTGGTGGCCGAGAACATACTGTCGCCCGCCGACTTCATCTGGCCGGTCTTTGTGATCGATGGCGACAACAAGCGCGAAGCCTTGGCCTCGATGCCGGGCGTGGAGCGGCTGTCGGTCGATCTGGTGGTGGAAGCGGCAAGGGAAGCCGCCGGCCTCGGCATTCCCGTGATCGCGCTGTTCCCCCAGACCCCCACCGCGCTGAAGACCGAGGATGGGCGCGAAGCGATCAATGCCGACAATCTGGTGTGCCGTGCCGTGCGCGCCATCAAGGCGGCGGTGCCGCAGATCGGCGTGCTGTGCGACGTGGCGCTGGATCCCTATACCAGCCATGGCCATGACGGCGTGCTGAAGGGCGACGATGTGCACAATGACGCCACGGTGGAAATCCTGGTGCAGCAGGCGCTGGTGCAGGTGGCCGCCGGCTGCGACATCATCGCGCCGTCCGACATGATGGACGGCCGCATCGGCGCCATCCGCGCCGCGCTGGAAAAAAATGGCGACCACAATACCTTGCTGATGGCCTATGCCGCCAAATATGCCTCGGCCTTCTACGGCCCGTTCCGCGATGCGGTGGGCAGCGCCAAGGCGCTGGTGGGCGACAAGCGCACCTATCAGATGGATCCGGCCAACGCGGATGAAGCCCTGCGCGAAGTGGCGCTCGACCTGGCCGAAGGCGCCGACATGGTGATGGTGAAGCCGGGCATGCCATATCTGGACATCGTGCGCCAGGTAAAGGACCGCTTCGGCGTGCCCACCTTCGCCTATCAGGTGTCGGGCGAATACGCGATGCTGTCGGCGGCCTTTGAAAAAGGCTGGCTGGAACGCGACCGCGCCATCCTGGAATCCCTCACCGGCTTCAAGCGCGCCGGCGCCAGCGGCATCCTGACCTATTTCGCAATCGAAGCGGCGAGACTAATCCAGCACCGATGATTGCTGACCTCCACCCGCGCCACCGCAAGCTGCTGTTTTCCGGCAGGCGCTGGCGGGTGCGGCTGGTGTTCTGGGGCGGCGCCATCATGGTAGGGCTGGTGAGCGTTGCCTTCGCGGCAGCGGCCACCCAGGCGACACGCTTGTTCCATCTGCTGCTGTTCAATCCCTTGGTGGCGCTGGCGCTGACGCCGCTGGGTTTCATGCTGTCGGTCTATCTTGCAAGCCGCTTCTTTCCGGGCAGCCAGGGTTCCGGCATTCCTCAGGCCATCGCCGCGCGCCACATGAAGGATGCAGGCGCGCGGTCGCGCCTGCTGTCGCTGAAACTGACGTTCGGCAAGATCCTTCTCACCCTGTTCGGCATGGCCTGCGGCGCCTCCATCGGGCGCGAAGGCCCCACCGTGCAGGTAGGCGCCGCCATCCTGCTGCAGGCGGGCAAGATCGGGCGCATGATGGGCGAGCGCGGATTGATCCTGGCCGGCGCCGCGGCGGGCGTGGCGGCGGCGTTCAACACCCCGTTGGCCGGCATCGTCTTCGCCATCGAGGAAATGGGCCGCGCTTTTGAACAACGCAATGCCGGACTGGTGCTGATCGCCGTCATCCTGGCCGGTGTCGCGGCGCTGGGGATGGTGGGCAATTACAGCTATTTCGGCAGCAACACCTCGATGCTGATCGTTACCATCGACTGGGTCGGCGTGGTGATCTGCGGCGTGGCTGGTGGACTGGCGGGAGCGGTGTTTGCGCGCTGTGTCCTGAAGGGGTCTTCCATCCTGCGCCGCCATACCGGCTCCCTGCCCCGCGCCCTGATGCTGGCGGGCAGTTGCGGCCTGATCGTCGCGGTGTGCGGCCTGCTGAGCCACGGCGCCACCTATGGTACCAGCTATGAGGCAGCGCGCCGCGCGGTGGAAGGCGGCCACACGGCGTGGAGCTTTGCGCCGCTGAAATTCGTCGCCACCCTGGCCTCGACCCTGTCGGGCATTCCGGGCGGCTTCTTCGCGCCGACCCTGTCCATCGGCGCGGGGCTGGGCGATATCATCGCCGACCTGCTGCATGTGCATGCCCCGGGCGCCATCGTGCTGCTGGGCATGACCGCCTATTTCGCCGGCGTGGTGCAAGCCCCCATCACCTCCGCCGTTATCATCGGCGAAATGAGCAATGCCTCGGCCATGCGCCTGCCGCTGCTACTGGCGGCGCTGATCGGATACGGCGTGTCGCGCCTCTTCCAGCGCGAAAGCCTGTATCACGCAATGGCGCGCGATTTCCTGAACCGTCAAAAGACTGTGGCCGATCACCACTGAGCGCGGCTGCCGGCATTATTCCCGGGTCGCAAAGAGACTGCGCAGGATGATTTCGGCGCGGGCGGGAAGCACGTGAAGGCCTGAGCGACGCTGGCCCAGGTCGATCACGTTCTCCAGCACCAGCATGGCCAGGCCATGCACGCTGGCCCACACCGCCAGGCCCAGGGCGCTGTCATGCAGCGCCGCGCCGATTTCCGTGCCGATGGAATCCGCCTTGAGGCCCAAGGCGGGGAACTGGTCGCGATTGGGAAGCTGGCCGCCGAACATCAGCCGCGCCAGCGCCGGCCGCGCCGCCACGAACCGCATATAGGCAGCGCCGATATTGGCGATCTTGTCGGATTCGGTGCCTGAAGCCTTGGCCGCTTCGCTCAGCGCATCGCGCAGCTCGTCAAAGCCCTCAATGGAAAGCTCCACCAGCAACGCCTCGTGATTGGGGAAATGCCGGTACGGCGCGGCATGGCTGACACCTGCCTTGCGGGCCACGGCGCGCAAGGTCAGCGCCGCCAGCGATTCCTCTTCGAGAATGGCGCGTGCCGCTTCCAGGAGACCATTGCGCAGATCGCCGTGGTGATAGCCACGGCCGCTACCGGTGCGCGGCGGGGGCGCCGTGCCGGTGGTATCGCGTTCATTCATATTCAAACCTCGTGCGCTATGCCTTGCTCCCTTTTCGCGCGGTCTCCTGGCGCACGAAAAGGCTCGATGTATCCCAACGCTTCCCCCCCAAATTCTCCACTTCTGCATAGAACTGGTCGACCAGTGCCGTCACCGGCAGGCTGACCCCCTGCTTGCGCGCTTCATCCAGCGCGATGTTCAGGTCCTTGCGCATCCATTCCACCGCGAAGCCGTGATTGTATTCGCCCGCGCTCATGGTCTTGTAGCGGTTCTCCATCTGCCAGCTCTGCGCCGCGCCCTTGGAGATCACGTCCGTCACCGCTTCCATGTCGAGTCCTGCGGCGCGCATCAGGCTATAGGCTTCCGCCATGCCCTGCACGATGCCGGCGATGCAGATCTGGTTGGCCATCTTGGTCAGCTGGCCCGAACCTGCCGGGCCCAGCCGCTTGGCCAGCTTGGTGTAAACGGCCATGACCGGCTCGGCCTTGGCATAGGCGGCTTCGCTGCCGCCGCACATGATGCCCAGCTTGCCGTTGACGGCGCCCGCCTGCCCGCCCGACACCGGCGCGTCCACGAAATCAAAACCGCGCTTCTGGGCTTCTTCCGCCAGTTCGCGGGCGATTGAAGCCGAAGCCGTGGTGTGATCCACGAACAGCGCACCCTTGGCCATGGCGTCGAAAGCGCCGGCGGCACCCAGCGTCACTTCGCGCAGGTCGGAATCACGGCCCACGCAGCAGAACACGATCTCATGGCCCTTGGCGGCCTCGGCCGGAGTCGGCGCGGTCTCGCCGCCATACTCCGCCTTCCACTGCGCCGCCTTGGCGGGATTGCGGTTGTACACCGTGACGTCATGGCCGGCCTTCTTCAGGTGGCCCGCCATCGGATAGCCCATCACGCCTAGGCCAATGAATGCAATTTTCATAATCTTATTCCACCACTTCGATTTCGTGTTTTTCGCCGGTCGCGAAGGACGGCCGCTTCATCATCCAGATCACCACAAACACCGGCAGCGAAATCAGGAACATGAAAAGGAAGTCGTTGGCATAGGCCTGCACTTGCGAGCGGTATTCTATGAGAGAATTCAGATTTGCCAACCCAAAAGGGATCTGCGGGTTCATCATCAGCGAAGGTCCGTTCACACCCAACGCCCGGTTGAACGGCGACGCGACGCCCGCAAGCTGGGCATGGATGGTCTGAACACTGGTGGCCAGCACCGTGGTGGTGACGGAAACCCCAACCGCGCTGCCGATATTGCGCATCAGGTTGGACAATCCCGCGCCATCTGTGCGCAGTTGTGGCGAAAGTGTCGCAAAAGCCACCATGTTCATGGGGACAAAGACCAGTCCCATGCCGACACCCTGAACAAATGTCACCCAGGAGATCGCGCCGACTCCGATTCCCGGTGTCCAGCTGGTCATCGCCCACATCGACCAGCACAGCGCCAGCGCGCCGGCCGTCATCAGCAGGCGCGGGTCCATCTTCATGGTGAGTCGCCCGGCGAACATCATGGCGAACATGACGCCGAAGCCGCGCGGCACCATCAGGAAGCCGGTCTGGGTGACGCTGCGGCCGGCCAGGTTCTGCAGATAGGGCGAGAGCAGCGCCGACGACGCCAGCAGAACAAGACCCATCACGAACATCAGGATCAGGCCGCTGATGAAGTTTCGATCCTTGAAGATCACCACGGGGATGAAAGGCTTCTTCGCCGTGAACATATGTACGATGAAAAGGTACAGCGCGACGCCGGCAATGCAGCCTTCAATGACAATTTCGGGCGAGGAGAACCAGTCCTTGGTGGTGCCGCGGTCCAGCATCAGCTGCAGTGCCGCCAGCCCGACCGACAATGCACCGAAACCGAACCAGTCGAACTTCAGGGTATTGTCGCGGGCCGTGTCCTTGAAAAACACAAGCAGCATGGCGCAGGCGGCAACGCCGAAAGGCACATTGATGTAGAACACCCAACGCCAGTTGTATGTATCGGTCAGCACGCCGCCCAGGGTCGGCCCCAGGATCGGGCCCAGCATAACCCCCATGCCCCAGATCGCCATGACCTTGCCGCGTTGCTCCGGCGGATACATGTCGAGCATGATCGCCTGCGACAGCGGGCCCAGCGCCGCGCCGAACATGCCCTGGATGATGCGGAACAGCACCATCTGCTCCAGCGACTGGGCGGCGCCGCACGCCATGGAGGCGATGGTGAAGCCGCCGATGGCCGTGATGATCAGGTTTTTCTTGCCGAAGCGCGCCGCCAGCCAGCCCACCGGCGCCGTCATGATGGCGGCGGCGATGATGTAGCTGGTCAGGACCCAGGTGATCTGGTCGCGTGACGCCGACAGGCTGCCTTCCATATAGGGCAGCGCGACATTGGCGATGGTGGTATCCAGCGCCTGCATCAGCACGCCCGCCATCGAACCGATCAGCACCGCCCATTCGGCGACCTTGCTGTCATACTGATGGGCGGCGTGCGGCTGGTGCGCGTCGGCCACTTAGATCCCGTTCAGCAGGCGGTACCAGCGGCGATGGCCGGTATCGATGTTGATGACGGTGCTCATGCCGGCACGCAGCGGGCGGTCGCATTCCGACTTGTCGATGGCGATGCGCACGGGAATGCGCTGCACCACCTTGACCCAGTTGCCGGAGGCGTTTTCGGCCGGCAAGGCGGAGAAGCTGGAATCCGATCCCGCGCTGACGGTCTCGACATGGCCCTTCCAGTCGCATCCCGGATAGGTGTCCACCGTGATGTCCACCGGCTGGCCATTGCGGACATGGGTGAGCTCGGTTTCCTTCAGGTCGGTGGAAATCCAAAGCTTGTCGCCGATCAGGCCCACCGCGCTGGTGGTGGTGAAGGCCGACATGGCCGAGATCACCAGGGTACCAGGCTGCAGGCTGTCCACTTCGCCCACGGTGCCGGCAAAGGGCGCGCGCACGGTGGCATGTTCCAGCTGGCGCTGGGCTTCGTCCACCGCGGCCTTGGCCTTCATGTAGTCGGGGGTTTTCTCGACCGCGATATTCACGTCGCCATTCAGCTTGGCCAGCTGGGTGGCGGCCGTCTGCTGCAGCGAAGCCATGGTCGCCTGCGCATTCAGCACCGCGGCATGCTGGGTATCCAGCTGCATGGCAGCGATGGCGTTCTGTTTCTGCAGCGCCTGGTAGCGCGCATAGGTCTGGCGATTGACGTTGACCATCGCCGCCTGGGCGCCGATCTGCGCCTGCGCCGCGCGGTACATGGCGCGGGTGGAGTTCACATCCTGCACGGTCGAAGCCAACGCGGCCTTGGCATTGTCCAGCGCGATCTGGAACGGCTTAGGGTCGAGGGTGAACAGGATTTCGCCCGCCTTGACCTTCTGGCCCTCGCGCACATTCACCGACTGCACCAGGCCGGACACGTCGGTGGAGACCATCAGCTTGTTGGCATGGACATAGGAATCGTCCGACGACACATAGCGGCCGCTGTACAGATAGAAGAAGGCGGCGATGGCTAGGAAGATGCCCACGCCGCCGAACATCAGGACCTTGCGCACCCGCGCCTTGTCGGCCCAGAAGCCGGCCCTGGCGTTCTGAGGCGTGGCGCTGTAGGCGGAATTCACTGCGGACATTCTATTCTCCCGCCGCCGCGGCCTTGGCCGGGGGCTGCTCCATGGTCAGTTGGGACTTCATCTGCAAAAGCGCGGTGGTCACGATATCGATGGTGGCGGGGTCCAGCCCCAGCGTGATCTCGGCCAGCAGCTGCTCCTTGTAGCTGTGGATTTCCGTCAGGATGGGCTCCGCGGCCGGCAGCAGGTGCAGGCGGCGGATGCGGCGATCGGCAGGATCAAGCCGCCGCTCCAGAAGGCCCCGCGCTTCCAGGCGGTCCACCAGGCGACCGACCGTGATGGGCTCCACTTCGCAGACACCGGCCATTTCGTTCTGGGTCATGCCCGGGCTGCGCGACAGCCGCGCCAGGATCACGCCCTGGGCGCGTGTCATGCCGTAAGCTCGGGCCCAGCGGTCAAAGCGGATCCGCATCAGCCGGGCGACGTCGTAGAGTTCCACCAGCATTTCGTGTTTCATGCGGAGAACGTAAGCAGCGTTATTATATAGCGCAACAAGGTAAGCCAGCTATTTTGTGCAATGCACCCATGCCAAAACGAAAAAAGCCGGCGGAGTCCGCCGGCTTTTTCCAGTTTGGTCCGAGGGACCGGGCAATTACATGCCCGAACCCTGGATGCCCTTCCACGAGGCCTCGATGGCCTTGATGGCGTTTTCCGGCAGCGGGACATAGTCCAGGCCCAGCGCCAGGCTGTCGCCCTTTTCGAAGCTCCACTTGAAGAACTTCAGGGTGTCCGCGGTGGCGGTCTGGTCCGGCGGATTCTTGTAGACCAGGATGTAGGTGGTGGCGGTGATCGGCCAGGAAGCCGCGCCGGGCTGGTCCACCAGGATGATGTAGAAGTTCTGGCTGGCAGCACCGGCCCAGTCGGCGCCGGCAGCAGCGGCGCGGAACGCCTCCACGGTCGGCTCGGTGGTCTTGCCTTCCTTGTTGATCATCTTCACATGCGCCAGGTGGTTCTGCTTGGCATAGGCATATTCGACATAGCCGATCGAACCGCTGATCTGCGCCACGTTGCCGGCAACGCCTTCATTGCCCTTGGCGCCGATGCCGCTCGGCCAGTCGATGGCGGTATCCGCACCGACATCCGACTTCCAGGACGGTGACACGCGCGACAGATAGGTCGCGAAGATGAAGGTGGTGCCCGAACCGTCGGAACGATGCACCACGGTGATCGCCTTGCTGGGCAGCGCGACGCCGGGGTTCAGCTTCTTGATTTCCGGCGAGTCCCAGCGGGCAACCTTGCCCTGGTAGATGGCGGCCAAGGTGGCGCCATCCAGGGTGAGCTGGCCCGGCTTGATGCCCGGGACATTGATCACGGGCACGACGCCGCCGATCACGGTGGGGAACTGGGTGAGGCCGGCGGCCGCCAGTTCCTTGGGGGTGAGCGGCTTGTCGGTGGCGCCGAAGGCGACCGTCTTGGCCTTGATCTGGGCAATACCGCCGCCCGAACCGATCGACTGGTAGTTCAGGCTGGTGCCGGACTGGCCCTTATAGACCGCCGCCCACTTGGCGTAGATCGGGAAGGGAAAGCTGGCGCCGGCGCCGGTGATTTCCGCGGCAAAGGCGGTGGTGGCCATGGCGAGGCCGACAGCCGCGCCCAGAAGGGCCTTGTAAGTGCGTTTCATGTGTCTGTTCTCCAGTATTGGGGATGATTAGTTGGCGTATTGGAAGCGCAGGCCGAGGACATTGAAGTCCTGGCTGTCGCGATCCGGGAGCGCCGCAGTGCCCTTCGAAACGCTGACGATATTGTCCTGCAGCATGATGCGGATATTGCGATTCAGATACCAGTTCACGCCAAGCGCCGCGATGCGCTCTTCGCCGCCCAGGACACCGGCCAGCTGCGTGCCGGCGATCGCCAGTTGGCCGCTGTTCCAGTTCAGGTTGGTGTCGGTGTAGCGGGCCACCAGTTCCCAGGCGCCCCAGGAGCCGCCAGAGAGCGAGAAGGGACGCGACGGGATCGGACCCTGGAAGCCGCCCACTTCGTTGTTCAGGGCGCTGGCCGAATAGGCCTTGGTTTCGCCCGTCAGGATCCAGGAGCCTTCCACCGCCCAGCCGTAGAACTTGGGATGGTCGGCAACATTGGTGGAGGTGGTGCAGCCGGTGGCCGCGCCGATGGCGCCGCACTGGCGGTCGATCGAGAACTGGGCGTATTCGCCGCCGATGTAGAAGTTCTCGAAATTGCCTTCCAGGTCGACCGCCCACATGTCGGCGGTCTTGGCATTGATGCCGCCGGTGGCGATCAGGCGGGTGCCGTCAACGCGGATTTCCGGGCGGTCGCGCAGGTTGAGCGACTGGCTGCCGCCGTCCGCATTGCCGTTGGAACCGCTGTACAGCACCTTGCCGAAGCTGCCACCGATCTGGAAGTTGGAGATGCCATCACTCCAGAAACGGTCGGTGACGCGGCCCAGGACCTGAGTGTTTTCGTCACCATTGCCGGGTGCGCCGGCCGTGGCCACGCTGCCATGGTTCTGCGCGCTGCCGGTCTTGCCGCCCGAGAAGGTGGCGGTGGCGGTGACATTGTCGCCGGCCCAGAAAGTGTCGGTCTTGGCCCAGCCAACTTCCACGCCGCGGCGCGAGTCGCCGGCGCCGAAGGTGTCGGCGGCGATGTTTTCAAAGTCCGGGCGTTCCATGAACATCAGGTTCGCCGAAGATGTCGTGCCTTCCATCATGAAGGCCGGCTCCAGGACGCCGACATTGATATGCACGTTCGGGATGCCGGTATAGCTGATCACAGCCTTGTTCAGCAGGGGATCGCCTTCACCGGCATTGGGCACGCCGCTGGCGCCGAAGCTGCCGCCGTCGCTGCCGCCGGCGTTGAAGCGCAGTTCGTAGGAGAAGTCGCTATAGGCCTTGCCTTCAATGCCGAAATAGGCGCGGCGCACGACCGAGCCGGAGCTCAGGTCGCTGGGACCGGCGAAGCCGGCGGGGTGGGTGGAGTCCTGCGAATAGCCGGCAAAGTCGGCCTGGACGCGGGCGCGGATGGCGAGGGTGAAACGGCCATCGCCCGAGGCGAAGGTGGGACGGCCATTGTCAAACGCCCAGACGGCGGAATTGTAGCCCTGTTCCAGGGTCGAAAGACGGGTGCGGTCGGCGGTGGCACGGTCCGTGGCGGAGGTCTGGGCATCTTCCAGCGCCTGGATGCGCGCCGCGAGTTCGGCATTGCTGATGCTGCCGCCGGACGGCGTGTTCAGCTGCGCCACGACCAGGTTGGGACGCTCGACATTGCTGTCCTTGGAGTCGTTATTGGTTTCGGCGGCCTGCGCGCTGGCGGCGGCGGCCATGGCGATAACGGCCACGCTCGCCATCAGTGTCCCGATTTTCATTACCCTCAGTCCCTCTCGTGTATCCACGCAATCTTGCGCGCGGTCGCTTTCGCAGTGGGGGGCTACAGGACGATGAAGGTTCCGTGACGGTTCTGTGACTGACTTCGCGGATGCAGCGGAATACGGCCTTTGTCTGAAATGTCGCAGTTGTGGATTGTTAAAAACGTTGCCCTTAAGTCACGCTTCTATTCGCCATCCGTCTGGCGACGGCCCGGCAGGCCTTGGGGCGGTTCGCCCTGCGCCAAGGCGCCATACTTGCCCCGGAAATAGACCAGCGGCGCGCCGGCGCCATCATGCTGGGCAAAACGCAGCACGCGGCCCAGCAGGATGGCGTGATCACCGGCCACTTGTACACTTTCACGCGCGCATTCGAAGATCGCCAGCGAATCGGCCAGCGCCGGAGGACCCAGTTCGGTGGGGATCAGGTCGATGCCGTCCAGGCTGTGCTCCCCCGCCCCCGCCAGACGCGATGACACCGCCTTGTGGCCGCTGCCCAGGATGGAGACAGTGAAGCCCGGCGCTTCCGCGAAGGCCTTGTAGCGGCTTGAGCCCTTGTGGATGCACCACAGCACCAGCGGCGGATCCAGCGACACCGAGGTGAAGGAATTCACGGTAATCCCGATATGGGACTGCGGCCCCTCGGCCGTCATCACCGCGATCCCTGTGGGAAAGCAGCCCAGGGCATTCCGGAAGGCGCGGGAATCAAAGCTCATGGGCCATCCTAACCGCACCCGTTTCACACTCGGTTAAGAGCGGTTGTGCATGATCGCGCAAAGGTTAGGCGACCCGGCGAAAAGACCGCAAGCCATAACCGGGTGAATGGGCTTTTTCTGGGGTAGCAGGCCATGGCCGGCGACGGTTCAATCGTCATCAAGAAGATCAAAAAGGGTGGCCATGGCGGCCATCACGGCGGCGCCTGGAAAGTCGCCTATGCCGACTTCGTGACCGCGATGATGGCCTTCTTCCTGTTGATGTGGCTGATCAACACCACCACCCCCGAACAGAAGCGCGGCATCGCCGACTATTTCGCGCCCCAGTCCATTGCCCAGACCGTGTCCGGTTCCGGCGGCGTCCTGGGCGGCAAGGTGATGGGCGAAGACAGCGCCCATGCCGGCGGCGCCCAGTCGGTGATGCAGAAACAGTCCCCACCTGCCCCCGATTCCAAGACCAAGGCGCTGGCCAGCGGCAGCGGCCAGGGCGCCGGCGACAACGCCAACGCCAATGATGCCCATTCGGCGCAGGACGGCGACTTCAGCCATGCCGCCGAAGCCATCCACCAGGCGGTGCAGGACAATCCCGACATCGCCAACCTGTCGCACCAGGTCATCACCGAGAACACGCCGCAGGGCCTGCGCATCCAACTGGTGGACCAGGATGGCCGGCCCATGTTCCAGCAGGGCTCGAATGAGCCCATGCCTTATACGAAGAAGCTGCTGGCGGCCGTGGGTGCCATCGTCTCGCGCCTCCCCAACCGCGTCTCCATCTCCGGCCATACCGGCGGCAATGATGTGAATGCCACGGGCGGCGCCTGGGAATTGTCGGCCAGCCGCGCCAACCAGGCCCGCGCCTTGCTGCAGGCGGGCGGCCTGGGCAGCGACCGCATCTATGAAGTGGCGGGCAAGGCAGGATCCGAGCCGCTGCTGCCGGAAGATCCCAATGCCTCGGCCAACCGCCGCCTTAGCATCCTGTTGATGCGCGAAGCACCCCCGGCGCCGTCAAACCCGGGTCTCTAAAGCGAAAAATCGCGCCTGGGCGCAAATAATCTGGCTGCGCCGGACGGCGGTGCTTGTCATACTTCTGTCCGAAAGGGGCAGGCTTTGACCGACCAGCGCAATACCCGCATTCCGCAATTCTTCCTGACCCCCGGCGGGCCCTGCCCCTATTTGCCGGACAAGACGGAGCGCAAGGTGTTCGCACGGCTGGGCGGAAACCTGGCACAACCCCTGTCCGAAGCCCTCACCCATTCCGGCTTTCGCCGCAGCCAGTCCATCGCCTACCGCCCGGCCTGCGAAGGCTGCTCGGCCTGCGTGTCGGTGCGCATCCGCGCCAGCGCCTTTGCGCCCAGTCGCAACCAGAAGCGCATCCTGCGCCGCAGCGATGATCTTGTCCGCGCCGAAGTGGCGGCGGAAGCCACCCGCGAGCAGTTCGCCCTGTTGCGCACCTATCTGGATTCACGCCATCCCGGCGGCGGCATGAGCGACATGGGCCTGTTCGACTATGTCGCCATGGTCGAGGAAACCCCGGTGGCCACGCATATCGTGGAGTATCGGGCCGCGGACGGCACCCTGACCGCCTGCGCCCTCACCGACCGGCTGAAGGACGGGCTCAGCATGGTCTACAGCTTCTTCCATCCCGGCGAAGACGCCCGCAGCCTGGGCACTTACATGATCCTGGACCATGTGCGCGCGGCACAGGCCTCCGGCCTTCCCTACGTCTATCTGGGCTATTGGGTGCGCGGCAGCGAAAAGATGGATTACAAGGTGCGCTTCTCGCCCCTGGAAGCGCTGGGCCAGAATGGCTGGGAAGACCTCGTCGTCTGACGCTCAGGGCTGTTCGACGACCTTCACCCTGTCGCCGTCATGCAGCTTGTCCAAACTGTCGCCCGCCAGCCGGTCGCCGGCCGCGAGGCCTGACAGGATCACCACCGTCTGCTGTGTCTTCAGGCCCAGCGCCACGTCGCGCTTTTCGATCCTGTCGTCGGCGGTCAGCACAAACACACTGCCGGTGCGGCCGCTGCCCAGCACCGCAGCGACAGGCACGCTGACCCGCGACAATATCTGGGTTGCGCCTTTCTCCGGCGCCGTCATGAACGACACCCGCGCCGCCATCTGCGGCAGGATTCGCGAGTCGCGCGCCTTGATCGCCACCCGCACTTCCACCGTGCCCTTGCTCTGGTCGGCGGTGGGAATGATGGCGATCACCGACCCCGGGATGTCCCAGTCCGGATAGGCGTCCAGATGGATGGTGGCGGGGCCGCCGATCTGCACACGGTCGATGTAATTCTCCGCCACGTCCACCTGCACTTCCAGCGAGGTCATGTCCACGATGGTGACGATGCCGGTGCGGGTATCGCCGCCGCCGGCGGCCGACGGCGCCACCACCTCGCCCACCTGTGCCACTTTCACCGTGACCACGCCGTCAAACGGCGCACGCACCAGGGTGTCGCGCAGGTTGCTTTGCGCCAGCGCCACTTGCGCCTGGGTGACACCATAGGCGGTGCGGGCATTGTCGTAAGCCAGGCGCTGGTTATCCAGCGTTTCGTTGGAGATGGCGCCCTGCTGTTTCAGGTTCTGGTAGCGCGAATAGATCGGCGTGCTGTTTTCAAACGCCGCCTGCGCCTGGCGCGCCTGGGCCTGGGCCTGGTGCAGCGCCGCCTGGTAGTTGGAATCATCCAGTCGCGCGACAATGTCGCCGGCCTTGACCCGCTGGCCTTCCTCGAAATTCACTTCCGTGACCTTGCCCAGGATCTTGGCCGACAGGGTCGCCTTGCGCCGCGCCACGACATAACCCGAGGCATCCAGCCCGGACCCGGAGCCGGCCGCACCTTCCACCGACGCCGTCACCACATGCACCGGCACGCGCCCGTCTGGCCAGAAATACCAGGCCGCCGCGGCGCCGGCGACAAGGGCCGCAGCCGCCACGCCCAGCAGGACGGGCGAGACACCAGACCTGCGGCGCTGCAGCGGCGCGCGCTCGATCCTGAGGGATTCCAGCAGGGATGATTTGTCGTTCATGTCGCGCGCAAAGCCTCGACCACAGGGCGCCGCGCGGCGTGGATGGAGGGCGCGAGGCCGCCCAGCAGCGCCACCACCACGGCCCAGGCGACACCCAAAGCCACCAGTCCCGGCGATACGGTGAGAACGAACACGGTATTGCCGAAGGCATCGCGCTTGCCGTCATACAGGAACCAGGCGATGGCCGCCCCGATCAGGGCTCCCGACACCGCCAGCACCACCGCTTCCAAAATCACCGACACGGCGACGGGAAAGGCCGAAAAGCCGAGCGCCCGCAAGGTGGCGATCTCGCGCCCCCGGGCGCTGACCGCGGCGTACATGGTGTTGAGACAGCCGAACAGGGCGCCGATCGCCATCACCGCGCCCACGACATAGGCGATGATGATCAGGCCGGTGGTGGATTGGTCAGCGATCTTTTTGTACCAGTCGGAATGACGCGTCACCGTGACCGAGATGGCGGGGTTGGTCGTCATCGCCCGCTTGAAGGTGGCCAGCGAGTCCGGCTGCGTCAGTCGCACCAGGATGGAATTGTAGGCCTGCTTGTGCAGGGCATTCAAAACCGTCTCGGTATCGCCGATGATCTGCCCGTCCAGGATGTCGCCGGTGGAATAGACACCCACGATCGGCCAGGGACCGTCAGGCATGATGATGCTGTCGCCGATCTTCATGTGCTGGAAAACGCTCTGGGTGCCGACGCCCACGATCATCTCCCGCTTGCCGGCCTGGAACATCCGGCCTTGCAGCAGGTGAAACTCTGGACGCAGGGCCGCGCCCTTGGGGCCGAAGCCGCGCATGGTGGTATAGGCCTTGGTGCCGTTGGCGCGCAGGACCGGCACGCCCATGTTGAGGGCGCGGTCCGCCAGCGGCTTGCCATCCGTGTCTTTCGCGATGCCCGGCGCATCGATGATCAGCGGCGCGGTGGCGCGGCTGATGCTGGAATTGCCCTCGGTCTCGGCGCCCAGCGACACGACGATGGCGCGACCCGGATCGCCGGCATTGAGATAGGCCCGCGAAATGCCGGTGGTCATGGACATCATCGACAGCAGCACGCCGATGGTGGCGCCCAGGCCGACCACGATCACCATGGAGGTCCAGAAACGCTGCGGCAGGCTTCGAAAGTTCAGCGCGGCGACAATGAAAATCTGGCGGATCATGTCAGCGCCCCGAAAGTGCGGTTGCGATATCCATCTGCTTCAGGCGCAGCGCCGGCAGCGCCGACGAGGCCAGCGCCACCAGTGCGGCGCCGATCGCGGCCCATATCAGCACCGTGGCATTGACACGCGGCAGCGGCACGCCATCGCCCGGCGGCAGCAGGTGCGGCAGCAGATGCGCGACCGAGGCGGCAAGGCCCACCCCCAGCGCCGCGCCCAGCAGGCAGGGCAGCGCCGCTTCCAGGAACACCAGCATCATCACCCCGGTATCGCTGAAACCAATGGTCTTGAGGGTGGCGAATTCGGCAAAGCGTTCGCGCACCGACTGGGCGATGCCGTTGGCGGTCAGGAACAGGACCATGAACATGCCGGCCAGGGCGATGTCACGGTCCACCGCGGCGATGTCGATGCCGGAATTGGAAACGTCCAGCGCGGCTTTTTCGGTCGTGGACTGGGTCGGCACGGTGGAAGAGGCAAAATGCTGGTCGATCAGCTGCGCCATCGCCGCACTGCCGTCCGGATTGCTGGTCTGCACGAAGACCTGCTGAGTGTGATCCTGCTGGGCGGCCGGGCGCGCCTTGTTGAGATAGTCGTAATTGCCCAGCATGAAGCCTGCGCTCATATAGGCGACATCGCCGGTGATGCCCACGACCCGCAAGGTCCACGACTTGCCGCCATCGGCACGCTTGATCTGCGGCGAAGCGATGGTGAAGTCATCACCCGGCTTGAGATGCCACAGGTCGGCCATGAACTTGCTGGCCAGGATGCCGTTGCGGGTCTTGTGCAGCGTATCCCACTGCGCCGGGGTGACCGGCCATTCCGTCAGAACCTTGGCCAGGTTCTCGTCCCCCATCAGGATAAAGGTGCGGTTGCGCGGCACCTGGTGATAGCCGAACAGCACGCTGTCAAAGGCGACCTGCGACACCCCCGGCAGGGCCGCGATCTGGCGTGACATCGCCAGGGGCATGCCCAGGCCGTCGCCACCAAAGCGGGTGTTGGTATAGACGCGGTCGGCGCGGGCGGCCTTGCTGACCTCGTCGAAGGTGGCGTTCATGCCGATGGTCAAGCCGAACAGGGTGAAGGCGATCATCACCGACAGAAGGGTCAGGACGGCGCGCACGGGCTTGCGCATCAGCGCCGCCCACACCAGCGGGACATAGTTCATGCCGTCACCCCGCGCGCGATCAGCTGGCCCTTGTCCATCTCCAGCTGGCGGGTGGCGTGATCGGCCGCCTTGGGATCATGGGTCACCATCAGGATGGTCTTGCCCTGCTGGCGGTTGAGCTGCTGCAGCAGCGCCAGGATCTCGTCGGCGGTGGCGCGGTCGAGGTCGCCGGTGGGCTCATCGCAGAGCAGGATCGCGGGATCGGCCACGATGGCGCGGGCAATGCCGACGCGCTGCTGCTGGCCGCCGGACATTTCGCCCGGCTTGTGCGAAGCACGGTCGGAAAGCCCCACAATCTCCATCGCGGCGGCGACGCGGCGATGGCGCTCGGATTTCGACAATTTGGTCAGCAGCAGCGGCAATTCGACATTGCGCGTCGCGGACAGCATGGGCATGAGATTGTAGAACTGGAAGATGAAGCCGATATGGCTGCCGCGCCATCTGGTGAGCTGGCTGCCTGACAGGCTTTCCAGATGCTCCCCGCCCACGATCACCTCGCCGGAATTGGCGTGATCCAGGCCGCCCACGAGATTGAGAACCGTGGTCTTGCCAGAGCCGGAGGGTCCCATCAGGGAGACGAACTCCCCTGCGGGAATTTCCAGGTTCAGGTCGTGCAGGACTTCGACGGATTCCTTGCCGCGCCGATAGTGCTTGACCACGTGACGCAGTGAAATGGCGGACGACATGCGCGCTCCCTGGAAATTATGTTTCTGGAGTCTGTTCCCGTTTGTTATATGTCATACGTTGTATAATAAATCAAAATCACGCCGTGCACCAACTATCTTGCATGGCATGGTAGCCTTGTCCAATGAATAATCTGGCCGCCAAAAAAACGAGGCTAAATGCCGGTCGTGAGCAGCCGCACCATGTGGATTTCATCCCAGTACACACCATCCACCTTCAGCGCGCCGGGCAGCATGCCGAACGCCTTGAAGCCATGGCGTTCATAAAGCGCCTGGGCCGACAGGTTCTTGGTGTGCACGCCCAGAACGACGAATTCCGCGCCCTCGTCCCACGCCAGCGCCGTCACGGCTTCGATCAGCGCGTCGCCGACGCCCTGGCCGCGAAAGGCGCCGCGCACATACAGGGCGCCCAGATGGCCCACATGCGCCGTCTTGGCCGAACCGCTGTCGCGCCAGTATTTCGCGGTGCCGGCAAAGACGCCGCGGATCTCGCAGGTAAACCAGGCCTCGCTGCAGCGCGCACGCCAGTCATCCCGCGTCAGTGCGGATTCGACGGCCAGGTCGGCGGTGAAGGCCTCGGGATGATCGCGCAGCGATTCCAGCCGCACATCGCGGAAACGTTCCCAGTCGTCCGGCAGGATGCGGCGGGCAGCGGTCACGCGCCGCCGCCGAACCTGGCTTTCCATTCCGCGATCTGCTCTTCGCTGATCTTGGCCACCAGCACCTCGGGCGCCTTGATGGGCTGGCCGGGCTCCAGGTCATTGAGCAATTCCAGCATCGGCGCGCCCGGGAATGGGATCACGCCGCCGCGATAACCCACCGGCTGGATGCATTCATGGATGGTCTTTGCGAAGTCGGGCATCACCGGCCACACCAGGTGCGCGAACTGGTGGATCAGGTTCAGGCCCATGCGCACGCCCACCGCTGCCTTGGCGCGGTCGGTCTTGATGTGGGTCCAGGGCGCGGCGCGGGTCATGTATTCGTTGCCGGCCACCCAGATGGCGCGCATCTCGCCCATGGCCTTGCGGAATTCCGCATTCTCCATGAACTCGGCATATTGCGCGATGCGGCGATCGAGTTCGGCGATCAGCTTGTGCTCATCCTCGCCATACTCGCCTTCGCCCGGCACCACGCCGTCGAAGCGCGCGACGCAGAATTTGGTGACGCGGTTGACGAAGTTGCCCAGCACGTCGGCCAGGTCCTTGTTGATGATGCCGGCGAACTGTTCCCAGGTGAAATTGCTGTCGCTGCCTTCGGGAGCGTTGGCGATCAGGTAATAGCGCCAGTAATCGGCCGGCGCGACTTCCAGCGCCTTGTCCATGAAGATGCCGCGCTTGCCAGAGGTGGAGAATTTGCCGCCGTCATAGTTCAGCCAGTTGAAGCCCTTCAGCCGGTCCACCAGCTTCCAGGGCTCGCCCGATGCCATGATGGTGACGGGAAAACCCACGGTGTGGAAAGGCACATTGTCCTTGCCCATGAATTCCCAATAGGTGACGTCCCTGGCTTCGTCGCCATACCACCAGCTTTTCCAGGCATCGCCCTTGTTGTTCTTGTCGGCCCATTCCTTGGTGGCGGCGATATATTCGATGGGCGCATCGAACCAGACATAGAAGACCTTGCCCTGGAGCTGGCCGTCCGCGATGTCGTCGGGAACCGGGATGCCCCATTCCAGGTCGCGGGTGATGCCGCGATCGTGCAGCCCCTCGTCCAGCCATTTGTAGGCGATGGAGGTGACCAGGGACGGCCAGTCATTCTTGTGGCTGTCGATCCAGGTCCGCAGCCTGTCGGCGAACAGCGACTGCTTGAGGAACAGATGGGTGGAGTCGCGGATCTCGATATCGTGGACCCCCGACACCGCGGAGCGCGGATTGATCAGGTCGATAGGGTCCAGCACCCTTGTGCAGTTCTCGCACTGGTCGCCGCGGGCGCGATCATAGCCGCAATGCGGACAGGTGCCGATGACATAGCGGTCCGGCAGGAAGCGTCCGTCAGTGGGACTGTAGGCCTGCTTGGTGACGCGGATTTCCAGGAAGCCGTTCTTCCACAGCGCCCGCGCGAAGTGCAGCGTCAGCTCATGGTTCTGCGGCGAGGAGGAGCGGCCGAAATTGTCCCAGCTCAGGTTGAAGCGGTCGCCCAGTTCCTTCTGCACCGCATGCCATTTGGCGGCATAGGCGGCCACCGGCATCTTTTCTTCCAGCGCCGCCAGCTCGACCGGGGCGCCATGTTCGTCGGTGGCGCAGATCGCCAGGGTGTCATAGCCGCGGCTGCGGCAATAGCGGGCAAAGATATCCGCCGGCAGCATGGAGCCGACCAGGTTGCCCAGGTGCTTGACCCCGGCGACATAGGGGATGGCGGAAGTGATCAGGATGCGTTTCATTGTGCTATATAAATCAGTTGAAGCCAGTCCCTCATACAAGGGGACGGCGGGGGAAGCGAGGGGATTAGTGATGCAGCGCAAAAACCGGAATTTTGTCTTGGCCGCAATGGGTTCGGCCGCCTTTTTCATGGGAGCCGCCATGGCCCAGACACCGCCCCCGGCGGGTAGCGTCATCCCCGCCAGCGTGCTGGCGGACCTGCCCCACCATGACATCTCCAACGGCGTCGTGTCGGCCAAGGTCTATCTGCCGGGCGAAGGCGGCTTTTATCGCGGCACCCGTTTCGACCGTACCGGCGTGGTCGCCCATGCCACCTACAAGGGCCAGGACTATGGCCAGCCCTGGTTCTCCAGCTTTTCGCCGCATGTGCGCGACTTCCAGTGGAAGGACGACCAGGTCACCGTCTCCACCGTCAGCGCGGCGGTCGGCCCGGCCGAGGATTTCTCACCGGCCGGCTATGACGAAGCCGGCGATGGCGGAAGCTTCCTCAAGATCGGCATCGGCATCATGAAGCGCGACGCGGCGGCCTATGATTTCGTCCATGCCTATCCGGTGGTGACGGAAGGCACGCGCGGCGCCAGCGCCACAAAAAACAGCGTGCGCCTGACCCATACCCTGTCGGACAAGAAAAGCGGCTATGGCTACAGCTATGTGAAGACCGTGCGGCTGGTGCCCGGCAAGGCCCAGATGACCATCGAGCATGTGCTGAAGAACACCGGCACCAAGGACATTGTCAGCAATGTTTATTGCCACAACTTCCTGACGCTCTCGCCCACCGATGCGCCCGGCAATGAGAATGTCGCCATCACCGCGCCCTTCGACATCAACGCGGAGAAGCCCTTTGCGCCCGGCACCGCGGCCGTGGAAGGCAAGACCATTCGCTACCTGCGCGGCGTGAAGCAGGGCGAAAGCGTCACCTCGCCGATCTCCGGCTTCGGCAGTTCGGTCAGCGACTATGACTTCAAGGTGGTGAACACCAGGACCGGCTTTGGCCAGCGCATCCGCGCCGACCAGCCGCTGGCGCGGATCAATTTCTGGTCCATCCGCACCAATGTCAGCTGGGAGCCCTATATCGCCATTGCCATCAAGCCGGGCGAGACCAAGCGCTGGACCTACACCTACGATTATTTCGGGCCCGGCGACAAAGGATGAAGGCAGGTCTGGCGATTGCCGCATTGCTGCTGACCGGCGCGGCAACGGCCCAGCCCGTGCAGCCGATTCCCGCGTCCACCGATCCGGTAAGCGATCTGCTGGCGGCGGCACCTGCCGTTACCATCACCAACGGCAATCTTGTCGCGCGCATCGCCCCGCCCGACCTGGACAAGGGCTTTTATCGCGGCACCCGTTTCGACCAGGCAGGCGTGATCACAAGCCTGAAGCTTGGGAGCAAGGAATTCTACGGTCCCTGGTTCGAGCGCACCGCGCCCGATGTGCTGGACTATGTCTATGTCCCCGAAGGCATCGCCGCGGGGCCGGACAGCGCCATCAGCGGGCCGGTGGAGGAATTCGCGCCACTGGGATACGACGACAAGAGCTCGCCGGTGTTCGTCAAGATCGGTGTCGGCCTGCTGCACCGGCCCGATGACAAGGCCTATGACCATTACCGCCATTACGACATTGTCAGCATTGGCCGCCGCTCCATCCGCACCACCGCGAACAGCATCACCTTCCGGCAGTCGCTGGATGGCGCGGGTTATGGCTACACCTACGAAAAAACGCTGCGGCTGGTGCCGGGAACGGCGCAGCTTGTGATCGAGCATGTTCTGAAGAACACCGGCGGCAAGCCGATCGTCACCACCGTTTATGACCATAATTTCCTGCGCCTGGCGCCGGGCAATGAGGGCGTACAGGTGACGTTTCCCTTCGCGGTCTCGGCCGCCACGCCGCCCGCCGCCGACCTGATCCGCATCGCGGGCAAGACCCTGACCTACCTGCGGCCCATGAAGGACAAGGAGCGCGTGTCGTTCCCTGTCACAGGCTTTGGCGCCACGGCGGATGATTACGATTTTCGGATTGCGGATACCAAGACCGGGGCCGGCGTGACGATTACGGGCGACCAGCCGCTCACGCGCATCAACATCTTCTCGATAGACCGTGTGCAGTCGGTGGAACCCTATATCGCCATCGACCTGGCGCCGGGCGCGCAAAAGACCTGGCGCTACACCTATACCTTCGCCGCCCCCCACTAGGAACTTGCCATTAACGGGCGCTGTGGCTATCTCCAGCCTGAAGCGCCGGCTTAGCTCAGTTGGTAGAGCACCTGATTTGTAATCAGGGGGTCACAGGTTCGAGTCCTGTAGCCGGCACCATTCATTTGACCCGCCATGGCGGGTCAAATGAATGACAAGCGGCCCGCACGACAGCGACTTGAGGGCCGCGCGTCAGCGAAACCTGCACAGCAATCAATTCATATGCGCTGCCAGCAAACTGGCGGCATGCACGGCTTCCCGCTTCGCGCCGTCAGCGATCTGGTGGCGGCAGGAGGTGCCGTCAGCCACCAATACCGTATCGGCATCCGCAGCGCGGGCAGCCGGCAGCAGCGACAGCTCGCCCATCGCCAGCGCCACATCCACCGTCTCCGCCTGGTAGCCGAAAGCACCCGCCATGCCGCAGCAGCTGGATTCGATCTTCTCCAGTTGCAGGTCCGGGATCAGCCGGAGCGTCTCCTCCACTGCCCCCATGGCGCCGAAGGCCTTCTGGTGGCAATGGCCGTGCAGCAGCGCCTTTTGCGCCGCCGGCTTCAGGTCCAGCTTGAAGCGGCCCGCCTTGGCTTCGCGGACGACAAACTCTTCGAACAGCAGGGCGTGAGCCGCCGCACGTTTCGACTGCGCGCCCGGCAGCATCGCCAGCGCTTCATCGCGGAAACTGAACAGGCAACTGGGCTCCAATCCCACCAGCGGCACGCCGCGCGCGAAGAAAGGCTCCAGTGCGGCCAGCGAACGGCGCATTTCGGATTTGGCGGCTTCGACATTGCCGACGGCGAGATAAGTTCGGCCACAACACAGCGGCCGGCCTTCCGCCTTCGCCAGATGGATACGATACCCCGCGCCGGTCAGAACCTTCAACGCGTCACGCAGGATGCCGGGCTCGAAGGCGGCATTGAAGCTGTCAGCCCACAGCACCACTTCATGGCCGGTCTCGGGTCCAAAGCTTTCGCCCGCATGGTCGAAGCGGTCGCGCCGCCAGACCGGCAGGTCACGCCGCGCGCTGAAACCTGCCACCTTCTGAGACAGCCAGCGCAGCGCGCCGATCCGGTTGCGCAGATTCAGCAGCGGCGCGATCCTGGCGGCCAGCGGTGCATAGCGCGGCAGCCCCGCGACCAGCCGGTCGCGCAGGCTGTAGCCACGCAGCGCCGCGCGCGCCGACAGCACCTCGATCTTCATCCGAGCCATGTCCACGCCGGTGGGGCATTCGCGCTTGCAGGCCTTGCAGCTGACACACAGCTGCATGGTCTGCGCCATCTCGTCGGACGTCAGCGCCCCCGCGCCCAGTTGTCCCGACAAGGCCAGCCGCAGGGAATTGGCGCGGCCGCGGGTGACATGCTGTTCGTCGTGGGTGACGCGGTAGGAGGGACACATGGCGCCGCCTTCCGACTTGCGGCAGGCGCCATTGTTGTTGCACTGCTCGGTCGCGCCCTGAAAACCGCCCACTGCGCCGGGATAATCCGACCAGTCCAGCGCCGGCGCGAAATCCTTCACCGCATAGCCGGGCGGATAGCGGAACAGGCTGCGCTCGTCGAACTTCGGCGCGCGCACGATCTTGCCGGGGTTCATCACCCCCTTGGGATCGAACACATCCTTCACATCCTCGAACGCCGAAACCAGGCGCGGTCCGAACATCTCTTCATGGAATTCACTGCGCACCAGGCCGTCGCCATGCTCGCCGGAATGCGAGCCCTTGTACTGGCGCACCAGTTCGAAGGCTTCCTCGGCGATGGCGCGCATCGCTTTGACATCCTTCTCCAGCCGAAGGTTCAGCACCGGGCGCACATGCAGGCAGCCTTCGCTCGCATGGGCATACCAGGTGCCGCGGGTGCCGTTGCGTTCGAAGCATTCCGTAAGCTTTGCGGTATAGTCCGCCAGGTGCTCCAGCGGTACGGCGCAGTCCTCCACAAAGGAGATGGGCTTTCTCTGCTCCTTCATAGACATCATGATGTTGAGGCCGGACTTGCGCAGCTCGGTGACGGCGTTCTGCAGCGCGGGGTCATAGACCTCCACCACCCCGCCCCATTGGGCGCCGGTGTGCGAAAAATCCATGCCCAGATCGCCCATCATCTGGGACAGCTGCGTCATGCGGCGGGCATTTTCCTCGGCACCGGAATCGAACTCCACCAGCAAAATGGCGCGCGGCATGCCTTTCAGCATGGCGTCCAGGGTGGCGTGGAACATGGGAATGTCCGCCGCCAGTCCCAGCATGGTGTCGTCCACCAGCTCCACCGCGATGGGCTTCAGGGTCACCAGATGCTGTGCCGCATCCATGGCGGCATGGAAACTGCCGAAATGACAGACCCCCAGCGCCCGCTTTCCCAGCACCGGCGACAGTTGCAGGGTGACGGCAGTGGAATAGGCCAGGGTGCCTTCCGATCCCACCAGCAGATGCGCCAGGTTGATGCGATTGTTGCGCGGGTTCAGGGCGTCGATGTTGTAGCCGCCCACCCGGCGATGCACCTTGGGAAAGCGTCTCTCCACCTCGCCTGCTTCGCGCGCGCCGATGGCCAACAGCTTTTCGGCCAGCGGCCGTTCCGCAACGCCCACATCCGAAAGATCGGGCGACACTTCGCCGAAATGCAGGGCGGCGCCATCGGCCAGCACGGCATCGATCCCCAGCACATTGGCGCGCATAGTGCCGTAGCGGATGGAACGGCCGCCGCAACTGTTGTTGGCCGTCATCCCGCCGATGGTGGCGCGCGACGCGGTGGAGACATCCACCGGAAACCACAGGCCATGCTTCTTCAACTGCCGGTTCAAATCGTCCAGCACGATGCCCGGCTCGACCGTCACCCGCCGTGCTTCCACATCCAGATCCAGAATCCGGTTCAGGTATTTCGAGCCGTCGATGATCAGCCCGCTGTTGACGGTCTGGCCGCACTGGCTGGTGCCGCCGCCGCGCGCCGTCACCGCCAGTCCCTCTTCGCGCGCCAGCGCCAGCGCCGTCACCGCGCCGTCCATGCTGCGCGGCACAACGACACCGGCCGGCATCATCTGGTAGTGCGAGGCATCGGTGGCATAGCGGCCGCGCGAAAAGCTGTCGAACAGCACATCGCCCGCGACATGGGCTTTCAGCCGTCGTTCCAGGCCCGGATGCGTCGCCATGCTGTCCCTGAGTGTTATTTTAATTCGGACTTTTTGCCGGTTCCGGGCTAAAAGCAATGGCATAATAAGACCAGGGAAACGTCATGGCGCACGGACAGCATTTCCTGCAGATCCCGGGACCCAGCCCGGTACCGGAACGCATCCAGCGCGCCATCGACCGCCAGGTGATCGATCATCGCGGTCCCGAATTCCAGGCGCTGGGCCATGACGTCCTGGCCGGCATCCGCGAGGTGTTCGGCACCAGCGGCCCGGTGATCATCTATCCCGCCTCCGGCACCGGCGCGTGGGAAGCCGCCATCGTCAATACGCTGTCGCCGGGCGACAAGGTTTTGATGGCCGAGACCGGCCAGTTCGCCACGCTGTGGCAGAAGCTGGCATCGCGCTTTGGCATCATCGTCGATTTCATCCCTGGCGACTGGCGCCATGGCGTTAATGCGGCCGCCATCGCCGCCAAGCTGGCCGATGACAAGGCGCACGCCATCAAGGCCGTCATGGTGGTGCACAACGAAACCTCCACCGGATGCCTGTCGGACATCGCGGCGGTGAAGACGGCCATGGGATCGCATCCCGCGCTGTTGATGGTGGACACGATCTCATCGCTGGGCTCGACGCCGGTGCGGCACGAGGCATGGGGTGCGGACGTCACCGTATCCGGCTCGCAGAAGGGCCTGATGCTGCCACCGGGGCTGAGCTTCACCGCCATATCAGACAAGGCCATTGCCGCGTCAAAGACCAACACCCTGCCCCGTTCCTATTGGGACTGGAGCGAGATGCTGACATTCAACGCCAAGGGCTTCTTTCCCTACACGCCTGCCAGCACCCTGCTCTATGGCCTGAAGGAAGCGCTGGCCATGCTGCGCGAGGAAGGGCTGGAGAATGTCTTTGCCCGTCACCAGCGCCTGGCCGCCGCCTGCCGCGCCGCCGTGCGCGGCTGGGGCCTGGAAATCCTGTGCCAGGATCCGAAGGTCTATTCGCCGATCCTGACCGGCGTGGTGCTGCCGGCCGGCCACGACGCGGACAATTTCCGCAAGATCGCGCTGGAACAGTTCAACATTTCCTATGGCGCGGGCCTGGGCAAGGTGGCGGGCAAGGTGTTCCGCATCGGCCATCTGGGCGACTGCAACGAACTGACACTGATGGCGGCCTTGTGCGCCACCGAAATGACCTTGCAGCTGGCCGGCGTGCCGCACAAGGCGGGCGGCGTTGCCGCCGCCATGTCCAGCTTCACGGACGAAAACAAGAAACTGCGCCTGTCCGCCTGAACGGGCAGCGTAGATAAAAAGTATCGGGACGAAACAGTCGGGGGTTGGCATGAAACGCTTGCGCGTGCCGCACATCATTCTGGCGCTGCTGTGCCTGATGTACTTCATCACCTATATCGACCGGGTCAACATTTCCACCGCCGCCAGCGCCATCCAGGACGAGTTTGGTTTCTCCAAGACCCAGCTGGGCCTGATCTTCTCCGCCTTCGCCTATCCCTATCTGGTGTTCCAGGTGATCGGCGGCTGGGTGGGCGACAAGTTCGGGGCGCGCAAGACGCTGTTCTGGTGCGGCCTGGTCTGGGCCGCGGCCACCATGCTGACCGGATTCGCCGGCGGACTGGTGTCGCTGTTCGCCACAAGGCTGCTGGTGGGACTGGGTGAAGGCGCCACCTTCCCCACCGCCACGCGCGCCATGCAGAACTGGACCTCGCCCGGCCGCCGCGGCTTCGCACAGGGCATCACCCATGCCTTTGCGCGGCTGGGCAATGCCGTGACGCCGCCGCTGATCGCGCTCTTGATGGCGGCCTTCAGCTGGCGCGGCGCCTTCTGGCTGCTGGGCGGCATCAGCCTGGTGTGGGTGCTGGTGTGGGTCTTCTATTTTCGCAATTACCCCAAGGACCATCCCGGCATCACCCAGGCGGACCTGGACGCGCTGCCGCCGCATATCCTGGGCGAGCGTCCCAAGGCGCCTTGGCGACCGTTGCTGAAGCGGATGTGGCCGGTGACGCTGACCTATTTCTGCTATGGCTGGACCTTGTGGCTGTATCTCAACTGGCTGCCGCTGTTCTTCAAGACCAACTATCACATGGAGATTTCCAAATCGGCGATCTTCGCCTCCGGCGTATTCTTCGCCGGCGTGGTGGGCGACACCCTGGGCGGCGTGCTGTCGGACGGCATCCTCAAACGCACCGGCAATGTGCGGCTGGCGCGGCTGGGCGTGACGGTGCTGGGTTTCGGCGGCGCCTTTGCGTCGCTGCTCCCCATCCTGTTCGTGCATGACGTGACGGTGGTGGCGCTGTGCCTGTCGGGCGGCTTCTTCTTCGCCGAGCTGGTGATCGGGCCGATGTGGGCGGTGCCCATGGATATCGCGCCGCGCTATGCCGGCACCGCCGCGGGCCTGATGAATACCGGCTCGGCCTTCGCCGCCATCGCCTCGCCGCTGGTGGCGGGTTACGTCATCGACGTGACCGGAAACTGGTACCTGCCCTTCATCATGTCCATGTGCCTGTTGGGCGTGGGCGCGTTCACCGCCTTCCTGATGCATCCCGAAAAGCCTTTTGAGGAGACTGCCTGATGAAAAACCTTGCCCTGACCGCCGCCCTGTTGCTGACCGCCACCGGTGCGCAGGCGCAACTGGCTTCGAAGATCACCCATTACGATGTCAGCAAGACCGCCAATCTCAAGGCGGTGCATGACGGCGCCGGGACGATGAATTTCGGGCCGCTGATGACCGACAAGAGCATGTCGACCAACCTCCTGTTCCTGCATCGCGGCGTGCTGCATCCCCATTCCGGCATCGGCCAGCATTTCCACAACCACTGCGAAGAGATGTTCGTGATCTTTGACGACGAGGCGGAATTCACTGTCAATGGCCGCACCTCCACCCTGAAGGGCACGGTCGGCGCGCCGGACCGCATGGGCTCGTCGCACGCCATCTACAATGCCACCGACCATGACGTGGAGTGGATGAACATCAATGTCGGCACCTCCAAGGTCTATGACGCCTTCAACCTGGGCGACGACCGGGTGGGTGCGCCGCAGGACAGGGTGCCGCAATTCGTCACCATGCATCTGGACAAGGCACTGCTGAAACCCGGCGCCACCCCCGGCGTGATGCGCCGCCGCGCCCTCAGCCCCAGCGTGTTCTACACCGCCTGGTCCTATGTCGATCACGAGCTGGTCGCGCCGGGAGCAATCGTGCCACAGACCGCTACGCCGGAGATGAGCGAGGCCTATTACGTCATCTCCGGCGACGGCAGCGTGACGGTGAATGGCGAGACGGTGGTGATCAAGAAAGGCGACGCCATCCCGGTCGAACCCGGCCAGGCCAAAAGCTTCAAGGGCGGCAGCGCCCCGCTGGAACTGATGATCATCGGCGTAGCAAAAGACATGGCCGCCAAGAACGCCTTCGCCGCCGATGCCGCCAACGAAACCCCGGAACGGCTGCTGGCGGTGCTGAACAAGCCGCGTTAGCTGTCACTTTGCCCGTTGGATGTTGGGCCCCTCTTCCGTTCGGGGGCGGACTCGTTAATTCTGGCGGGGAAGAGAAGGACGAACCCGATGACCAAGACATATCTCAGCAAGACCATGCCCTCCCCGATCGGCATCCTGACGCTTGTCGCCAGCGAGACCGGCCTCGCCGCCATCCTGTGGGAGAATGACGATCCCAGGCGCGTGCGCCTGGACTACATCCCCGGCGACAATGCCGTGCTGCGGGATGCCGCGCGCCAGCTGGGCGAATATTTCGCCGGCACGCGCACGACCTTCACCATGAAGCTGGATTTCACCGGCACGGAATTCCAGAAATCCGTCTGGCAGGCGTTGCTCACCATCCCGTTCGGCGAAACCCGCAGCTATGCGGACATCGCCCGCCAGATCGGCAATCCCAAGGCCGTGCGCGCGGTCGGTGCGGCCAATGGTAAAAACCCGATCTCGATCATCGCGCCCTGTCACCGTGTCATCGGCGCCAACGGCAAGCTGACGGGCTTTGCCGGCGGGCTCGACGCCAAGGCG
>JAQGLO010000048.1 GCA_028292825.1 Alphaproteobacteria bacterium
CCAGCTGAACAATTCGGGCATCGTGTCGAACGTCAACGCCAACGCCTACAACGTGGCCGGCAGCGTGGGCATGTCGTCCTCCGCCATCGGCAATACCTCGCAGATCATTCATTACAACACCAACTAAGGAGCATTTTGAACGTCTCGAATAAGCTCCGGAGTTCTAAGGGGCAAAATTAGAATTCCGGAGTTGGGGACGGGCGCGTTGGACATTCGCGCCCGTCCCCTTCCTTTTTTCGGCGCGGTTTGCGCCATGTCAATTTTTGCCTTTCGGACGTTCTGGTAGTATGGGAGCCGCCATGAGCGCCCTGCCCATCGATCTTCCGGCCTTCGAATCCGCCCCTGTGGCGCGCGAACCTTTCGCCCATGCGATGGTGCCGCAATTCGTCAAGATCGACGCCATGACCGCCATCAATGCCGACTATCCGCTGGTGGACCTGCCGGGCAGCTTTCCCCTGCCGACCCTGAAATACGGTCCCGCTTTCGCACAGCTGATCGACGCGATCCAGGGACCGGAATTCGCCCGCGCGGTCGAGCGCAAGCTGGGCGTGAACCTCAAGGGCCGCCCCACCATGGTCACGGCGCGCGGCGTGAGCGCGGCGCGCGACGGCCAGATCCACACCGACAGCCGCACCAAGATCATCACCGTGCTGATCTACATGAACAATGCCTGGGAGGCGAAGACCGGTCGGCTGCGCCTGCTGCGCGGACCGGACGACCTGGAAGACGTGATCGCGGAAGTGCCGCCGGATGAAGGCACAATGCTGATCTTCAAGAACGAGCCCAATGCCTGGCACGGCTTCCACGCCTTTGAAGGCCCGCGCCGGGTCATTCAGCTGAACTGGGTGACGGACATGGGCGTGGTGCGGCGCGAACAGTTCCGCCACAAGGTCAGCGCGTTTTTCAAACGGCTAAGGGGCAAGCCTGCTCAGGCTCGGATGTAGTCGTGCCACTGCCCGCGCATGTCGCGGATGCGATGGCCGATCGCGGTTTCTTCGACATGATCGCTGTCCAGCGGCACCTTGCCGAAGCCGCCGGGGATGTCGAGCATATAGGTCGGCATCGCCAGGCCTGACAGCCGCGCCCGCAACTGCTTCACCAGCGCCAGGCCTTGCGCGATCCCGATGCGGAAATGCGCGGTGCCCGGCGCCAGGTCGGGATGATGCAGGTAATAGGGCTTGATGCGATTCTCGACAAAGGCGCGCATCAGCTCGGCCAGCGCGTCGGCATTGTCGTTCACGCCTTTCAGCAGCACCGACTGGCTGACCAGCATGATGCCGCCATCTGCCAGCCGAGCGACGGCGCGGCGCGCTTCGGCGGAGAATTCGCGGACGTGATTGGCATGCACCGCCACCCAGGTGGTGGCGCCGGGGGCATGCAGCGCGGCCACCAGCGCGTCGGTGACGCGGGCGGGATCCACCACCGGCACGCGGGTATGCCAGCGAATGATTTTCACATGGTCGATGGCCGCCAGCCGGGCGGTGACTTCGGCGACACGGCGCGGCGATAAAATAAAGGGATCGCCGCCGGTCAGGATCACTTCCCAGATTTCGGGATGGGCGGCGATATAATCGAGCGCCGCTTCGAAGGCGTCATTCGAGAGCGCATTCTCCTTGCCGGGCCCGATCATCTCGCGGCGGAAGCAGAAGCGGCAATAGACCGGACAGCTCGCCACCACCTTGAACAACACGCGGTCCGTGTGGCGGTGGACAATGCCCGGCACCGGCGTATGCGCGGCGTCGCCGATGGGATCGGCAAGTTCGTGCGGCAGCGTGATCAGTTCTTCCAGCGACGGCAGGAACTGGCGCGCGATAGGGTCGTCCGGATCGGCCGGATTCACCAGCGACAGAAGATGCGGCGACACCGCCACCGCATATTTGCGGGCGACGTCGTCGAGACTCATTTCTTCGACTGGAAATTGGGCAGGAACACGGTGAGCAATCCGATCAACGGCAGGAAGGCGCAGACCTTATAGACGTATTCGATGGAGGTGGCATCCGCCAAGGCGCCCAGCACCGCCGCGCCGACGCCGCCCATGCCGAAGGAAAAGCCGTAGAACAGCCCGGAAATCATGCCGACCTTGCCCGGCAACAGTTCCTGGGCATAGACCACGATGGCCGGGAAGGCGCTGGCCATGATCACGCCCACGAACATGGACAGCACGCCCGTCCAGAACAGGTTGGCGAAGGGCAAGGCCAGGGTGAAGGGCAGCATCCCCAGGATCGAGAACCAGATGACATATTTGCGCCCGAAGCGGTCGCCCAGCGGCCCGCCCATGAAGGTGCCGGCCGCCACCGCCCCCAGGAACAGGAACAGATGCAGCTGCGCCACCTGCACCGACACGCCGAAGCGGTGGATCAGGTAGAAGGTGAAGTAGCTGGTGATGCTGGCGAGATAGAAATACTTGGAGAAGATCAGCAGCAGCAGGATGGCGATGCTGGCCGCCACCTTGCCGCGCGGCAGGCGGGATTCGGCAAGCTGCTTGTTGGCGTGGCGGATGCGCGCCAGGCCATGATGTTTGTACCAGGTGCCGACATTGTACAGGATCACGATCGCCAGCACGGCACAGGCGCCGTACCAGGCCACCGCATGCTGGCCCCAGATCGCCACCAGGAAGGCCGCCGACAGCGGCCCCAGCGCCGAGCCGGTATTGCCGCCGACCTGGAACAGCGATTGCGCCAGGCCATGACGTCCGCCCGAGGCCATGCGCGCGACGCGGCTGGATTCGGGATGGAACACCGACGAGCCCAAACCCACCAGCATGGCGGCGATCAGCACCACCGGATAGGTGCCGGCGACCGACAGCGCGATCAGTCCGACCAGGGTGGCGATCATGCCCAGCGCCAGCGAATAGGGCATGGGCTTGATGTCGGAGACGAAGCCCACGGCCGGCTGCAGCAGCGAGGCGGTGCACTGGAAGGCCAGCGTGATCAACCCGATCTGGGCGAAGCTGAGGTGGAATTCGCCCTTGAGGGTGGGATAGATGGCCGGGATCACCGCCTGCATCATGTCGTTGAGCAGATGGCAGAAACTGATGGCAAACAGCACCGGAAAGGTGGTGGTGGCGATCTTCTGGGCGGTGGTGTCTGTCATGGCGGGCGGAGCCTATCTTTCATGCCCGGTTTGACCACCCCGAAACACGCAAATCGGCCATGCCGCTATGCGAGAGGCGTCCATAACACGGCGTCCACATTGGGCGCGCCGGTGGCCAGCATCACCAGCCGGTCGAAGCCCAGCGCCACGCCGCCGGCGGGCGGCATGTGGGCCAGCGCGGCCATGAAGTCCTCGTCCAGCGGATAGCGGATGCCATAGACCCGCTCTTTCTTGGCCATCTCGATCTCAAAACGTGCGCGCTGTTGGACAGGATCAGTCAATTCGCCAAAGCCATTGGCCAGTTCCACGCCGCAGGCATAGAGCTCGAAGCGTTCCGCCACGCGTGCGTCGCGCGGGCTGACACGGGCCAAGGCCGCCTCGCACACCGGATACTCATAAAGAATGCAGGGCCGCTCCAGGCCCAGGCGCGGCTCGATCCGCAGGGTGAGAATCTTGGCAAACATGTCGGACCAGTCATCGTCATCGGCCACATCGACACCGCCCCGGCGCGCCCGGCTGCGCAGGGCATGCGCATCGCCCTCGCCCTGCGGCGACAAGGTCGCCAGAAGATCGATGCCCGCCAGATGGGTGAAAGCCTCGGCCACCGTCAGCCGGTCGGCGGCGGCGCGCGGGTCGCAGGCAGCATTGCGATGGCGCAGCGTCTCGGTTCCCGCCACATCGGCCGCCAGCCAGAGCAGCGCCAGGCTGTCGGCGATCACCGCGTCATAGTCGGCGTGCGCGCGGTACCATTCCAGCATGGTGAATTCCGGGGCATGCAGCTTGCCGCGCTCGCGGTTGCGGAAGACCCGGGCGAAATCGAAGATCCGGGTCTCGCCCGCCGCCAGCAGCTTCTTGGAAGCAAATTCGGGCGAGGTATGCAGGTAAAGCGGCTTGCTGGCCGCATCCGGGCCGGTCAGCGCAGTTTCAAAGGCGTGCAGATGGGTCTCGTTGCCAGGCGAGGCCACCAGCGCGCCGCATTCGACCTCGGTAAAGTCCTGGGCCTCAAACCAGCCGCGCAGGGCCGATTTTATCGCCCCCCGCTTCTTCAGCAGGGGCCGCCGGTCGGCATGGATCTCAGGCTCCCACCAGGGCATTTGAAGTCCTTTATCGGGGCTGGTATAGCCCGGCCCTGCTATTCCAATAAGTCTGAATTTTGTGAGGTTCCCGTGGTTTCGGTTATCGCCAGTTCCGTGCGCAAGGGCAATGTCATCGAGAAGGAGGGCAAGCTCTATGTCGTCCTCACCGCCGAGAACATCCATCCCGGCAAGGGCACGCCCGTCACCCACCTGGAAATGCGCCGCATCAGCGACGGCGTGAAGACCGTTGAGCGCCTGCGCACCACCGACAGCATCGAGAAGGCCTTCGTCGAAAACCAGGATTACCAGTATCTCTACCAGGACGGCGAAAACTACGTCTTCATGCAGCCCCAGACCTTCGACCAGCTGCATGTATCGGGCGCCGTGGTGGGCGATTATGCCCCCTACCTGACCGAGAACATGGATGTGCAACTGCAGCTGTTCGAAGGCAACGCCATCTCCATCGAAATTCCCCAGCGCGCCACCTTCGAAGTCACCGACACCGAGCCGGTGATGAAAGGCCAGACGGCGTCGGGCTCGTTCAAGCCGGCCATGCTGTCCAACGGCGTGCGCACCATGGTGCCCACCCATATCGTCGCCGGCACCCGCATCGTGGTGATGACCGAAGACGGCGCCTATGTGGAACGTGCCAAGGATTGAAGATGGCGAAGCGGATCGATCCGAAACTTCTGCCCGCCATTGTCGGCACATTCTATCCGCCGCCTTACGACAAGCCCTGCCGCGCCCGCGCGCGCCGCGCCCTGGGTGACGCTGCCGGCCTGACCCAGTTTGGCGTCAACCTGCAGCGGCTGGCGCCCGGCGTCTGGTCCAGCCAGCGCCACTGGCACACCCAGGAAGATGAGTTCGTCTATGTGCTGGAAGGCGAAGTGGTGCTGGTCACCGATGCCGGCGAGGAAGTGCTGAAGGCGGGCGACTGCGCCGGCTTCAAGGCCGGCGACACCGACGGCCATCACATCCAGAACCGCAGCGACAGCGATGCCGTGCTGCTGGAAGTGGGCACCCGCTCCCAGGACGACAGTTGTACCTATCCGGGCATCGACCTGCTGGCGCCGGCGCAGGCACAGCCCGCCATCTATACCCACAGCGACGGCACGCCGTATGAAAACCTGCGGCGGCGCGGGCCGGACGACGAAGACTGATGGTCCGTTTGCCGCGCGGCTGCGTATCCACGATGCCGAACGGAGACCGAAGATGAAACGCCTGTTTTTGTGCGCCCTGCTCGCCGTCGCCACCCCCGCTGTCGCGGCCCTCAAGGTCGGGGCGCCGGCGCCGGACTTTTCGACGCCCGCCACCCTGGGCGGCAAGGAATTCACCTTCCACCTGGCCGACGCGCTGAAGAAAGGCCCCGTGGTGGTCTATTTCTACCCTGCCGCCTTCACCAGCGGCTGCACGGTGGAAGCGCATGACTTCGCCGCCGCCATGCCGCAATACCAGGCGATGGGCGCCAGCGTGATCGGTGTCAGCCATGACAGCATCGCCACCCTGAACAGGTTTTCGGTGAGCGAATGCCAGAGCAAATTCCCCGTCGCCGCCGATGCCGACCGCCATGTCATGAAGAGCTACGACGCCACCATGCTGATGGGGATGATGGGCGACCGCACATCCTATGTGGTGGGACAGGATGGCCGGATCGCCTTCGCCTATAGCGACCTCGATCCGGAAGGCCATGTCTCCAAAACCCTGAAGGCCGTGGCGGCGCTGAAGCGCTAGCTGTTGCGGAAGTTTAACTCGACCAGCACGCCGTCCGGATCGCGCACGAAAATCTGCGACAGCGCCCCGCCCGGCACCACCCGTTCGCGCGTGGCCACGCGGGCAGCCTTCAGTTTGGCGCTGGTGGCGGCGAAATCATCGCCCCGAAAGGCGACATGGTCGAAGGGACCGGTGTCGCCGACGGCCGCGCCGGGCTCACCGCCCCAGGCGCTGCCCTTGTCGGCCGCCTCCACCAGATGCACCACCGGCACATCGCCCAGGTACAGCCAGTGGCCGCGAAACGGAAAATCCGGGCGCGGGCCTTCGCGCAGGCCAATCAGATCAACGTAGAAATCCCGCGTCCGCTGCAACTGGGCGCAGCGGATGGTGATGTGCTCCAGCGCAGAGACCGTCATTCACAGACCCGCATCAGGGCTTTTTCTTGCCGCGCTGGACGCTAAGAGCCGGTGCGGCGAAGGCCGAGGCGGAGGGCTTGGCCGGCTTGGCGGCCGCGTCCTGCTTGGGCTTCTTCTTCTCGCGATTGCTGCGCTGTTCGCCTTTGGGCATGGGCTGTTCCTTTGCGGGAATTTCGAAGCAGGCAGCCTAACGCCGGGAAACGGCCTGTGCTAGGCTGACCGGGCTATTTCCCCCAACGAGGACATCATGAAAAAGCTGATTATTGGTCTGGCGCTGAGCGCCGTCTTTGCCGCCCCCGCCTTCGCCGCCCTCAAGGTCGGCGACACCGCCCCCGATTTCACCGCCGCAGGCAGCCTGGGCGGCAAGGACTTCACCTTCAGCCTGAAATCCGCCCTCAAGAAGGGTCCCGTGGTCGTCTATTTCTATCCCAGCGCCTATACGGGCGGCTGCGACCTGGAAGCCCATACCTTCGCCGAACAGTCCGACAAGTTCGCCGCCGCCGGCGCCACCATTGTCGGCGTCTCGGCCGATGACCTGGGCCGGCTCAAGAAGTTCAGCGCCGATCCCGCCTTCTGCGCCGGCAAATTCCCCATCGCCTCGGACGCCGACACCAAGATCGCCCAGTCCTATGCCCTGAACGTCACCCCGCCCCGCGAAGGCGCCAAGGACGTGAACAAGGACGCCATCGACCATGCCTTCATCGAGCGTCACACCTATGTGATCGGCAAGGACGGCAAGATCCTGGCGACCCTGTCGTCCAAGACCGATGGCCTGTCGCCCGACCAGCATGTCGACAAGAGCCTGGCGATCGTCACCGCCAGCAAGTAACGCCGGATTTCAAAGGACGCCCGGTGGCCCTGCCGCCGGGCGTTTTTCTTTAGAAGGTGGTGCGTCCGGCGCGCAGCTTTTCCGCCGGGGCATCGAACATGGCGCGGGCATTGGCGCCGCCGCTGCGGCTGACGATCACCACGCCGTCGCCGCCCTGCACTTTCAGGCCGCGGTCGGGATTGGTGATGCTGTCGCCGGCCTGGCGGTTCAGCTGCAGGACAAAGAATTTCCCCGCCGCGCGGGTTTCCATGGCCTCGATCGTCAGTCCGGTCAGGGCGCCTTTCTGCGGCACCACCACCACTTCCATCTCCAGCCCCAGGCCGCGCAGGGTGCGTTCCAGTTCGTTGAACTTGGTGCTTTCGCGCAGCATGCGCGCGGTTTCCGGGAACAGGATCAGCTCGGCGATGCGTTCGGCGCCGATATGAGCGGGCAGCACCACCCGGTTGGCGCCCGCCTGGATCAGCTTGGATTCGGTCGCCACCGCCTCGCCGCGGGCGATGATCTCGATGCCGGGATTCATGGCCCGCGCCGACAAGGTGATAAAGACATTGGCGGCATCGTTTGGCAGCACCGTGGCCAGAATGCGGGCCCGGGCGATGCCGGCCTCTTCCAGCGACTGTTCGTCGGTGGCGTCGCCCACCAGGCACAGATAGTCGCGGGCGCGGACATCGGCGGCCTTGTGCTCATTCTGCTCCAGCACCACGAAGGGCACCGCGCCGGCCTTCAGCTCCCGCGCCAGCATCAGGCCGATGCGGCCGAAGCCCACCACGATCACGTGGTTTTCAAGCTTGTCGATTTCGGCTTTCACGCGGCGCCCTCCAAGGATCTGTTGCAGCTGGGTGATGGTGAGGAACTGGACCAGGGCGCCGGTGAGCAGGATCATACCGGTGCAGCCGGTGATCATCAGCCCCATGGTGACGGTGTGCAGGTAGGGGGTGTTGATGGGGCGGACTTCGCCATAGCCCACCGTGAAGACGGTCAGCAGCACCATGTAGCTGGCGTCGGAGAAGCTCCAACCCGCGCCCATATAGGCCAAGGTGGCCAGGATGATGACCACCAGCACGAAGCCCACGATCGAGACCAAGGTGCGGGCAGGCGAGCCCAACAATTCCATCACAACCCCCGGATGCAGCCCTGCCAAGCCGGGACGCATCTCCATATGTCGAAATGTTGCATGGCGTGATGCTGCGCTGCAATGGACGGGGAAAATGCAGCAATTCCAAGGATTTAATGTTGCACAAAGGCCACGAGAGCGTGGCCGAGATACGTCTTTGTGACAGTCCGGACTCTTGGTCTAGTCCGTCCAGGCATCGGGGGGCTAACCCAACGCCAAAACCGCCGCCGGGGTTCCCGGACAGGCAAAAAAGAGACGTTGGGATTTGTCGAAGCTCATCATCCGCCATGCCATTGCCGCCGCGCTGCTGTTCGCGCCGCTGAGCGCGCAGGCTTCGGAAAGCCGGCCCATTTCCAACATCACCAAGGACGTGATCTCGTTCCTGGGTTTCGGAGCCGGCCAGGCGGAAAATCCCACCGATCCGGCACCGGTTGCCGTCGAACGCGCGAAAGAGCCGCTTGCGGCCCGCACCATCCTGCCCAACGCCGCTGCGGTCGATGCGCCGGGCCTGCCGGCCGTGGTGGCTGCGACGGCCGCGCCGTCGACGGAAACACCGCTGCGCCGGCTGTTCTGCGTGGAATATGCCCGCATGCGTTCGGGCCTGGCCGTGTTCGGCGACGCCAAGCACTGGTGGGACCGGGCCAAGAATCTTTATGCCCGCGCTTCGCGCCCGGTCGAGGAAGCGGTGATGGTGTTTTCCGGCTCCAAGCGGCTGAAACGCGGCCATGTCGCGGTGGTGACCGATATCGTCAGCCCGCGCGAGATCATCGTCGACCAGGCCAACTGGCAGAACCGGGGCGAGATCGACCATGCCACCCCGGTGCTGGATGTGAGCAAGAACAATGACTGGAGCCTGGTGCGGGTGTGGGACATTCCCAGCCGCGGCTTCGGCACGCGCATCTATCCGATCTCGGGCTTCATCGCCAAGGATTTGACCCGGCAGGCGTTGAACAACTAAACGGGTTGGCCATGGCCGCCGTTTCGATCATCACTCCCAGCTTCAATCGCCAGGATCTGCTGCGCCATCAGCATGTGCTGCTGCAGGCCCAGACGGTGCAGGATTTCGAATGGCTGATCCTGGACGACAGCCCGGCGCCGAGCGCGTATTTCGCACAGCTCGGCGATCCGCGTATCCGCTATCACCACCAAGGCGAACGCCAGCTGGTCAGCGCCAAGCGCAACTGGCTGTGCGCCCGCGCCACCGCGCCGGTGATCGCGCAGTTCGATGACGATGATTATTATGCGCCGGGTTATCTGGCCACCATGCTGGCGCGGCTGGGGGACGCCGACATCACCAAGCTGTCGGCCTGGTTCGTCTATTCCGCCCAGCTGAAGCGGCTGGGATATTGGGACACCGCCAACACGCTGGGACTTCACTTCACGTTTGGGCCGGAAAAGCGGCTGGACGCCTTCGTCAACCAGACGCCGCCGGACAACATGAAGAACAACTGGCTGGGCTATGGCTTCAGCTATGTGTTTCGCAAGTCGATGTGGGAGAAGGCGCCGTTTCCGGATGTCGAATATGCCTCAGACTATGGCTTCGTCGCTGCCGGCATCGCCAGGGGCGCGCGATTCGACCACTTCGCCGATACCGAGGGCCTGTGCCTGCATGTGCTACGCACGGACAATATGTCCAGGAGCTTCCCGCAGTATCTGCTGCCGGATTTCATGATCGAAAAGCTGTTCGGATCTGCTGTCGCGCCGCTGTTGGCGGGCTGAAAGCACGGCCTGAAAACACAAAAGCCCCGCTGGATTTCTCCAGCGGGGCTTTTTTGAATTGTTCGGGCGGGTTCTCTTATTTCAGTCCTTGGCAGACCTGGCAGCGTTCTACTCTCCCGCGGCTTGAGCCGCAGTACCATGGACGCAGAAGGCTTTGACGGCCGAGTTCGGAATGGGATCGGGTAGAATTCCTTCGCTATGACCACCAGGTCG
>JAQGLO010000073.1 GCA_028292825.1 Alphaproteobacteria bacterium
CGACTCCAACACTGTCGCCGCTGCGGTTTCTCCCGCTGCATCCCGCGCACCCCGGCAGGATCCAAGACGACGGTGCGAGGCAGGTCTCCTGGCTTCCGGGTCATCACGCTCGCCCGTCTTCCCAACCTTCTAAGGTCAGTGACATTTGGACGATTGCTCACCGGCTACAGTTGCGGGGGCAGCCGCGGAATTGGTCCGCGTTCCCTAACCTTGCACGTCGAGGCGGGTTTTGCGCCAGCCGGGGGACGGCGTCAACCGGTTTTGGTGCAGTGCCGCATCGCTACCGGCGCGGGCGGATTTGGGCTAAAGTCGCACCATATTCCCGACAAGGACATGGACCATGCCCCTCGCAATCAACGAAACCGCGCCCGATTTCACGGCGGAGTCCACAGACGGCAAACTGCATTTCTATGACTGGGCCGGGGACAGCTGGGTGCTGTTCTTCTCCCATCCCAAGGATTTCACGCCGGTCTGCACCACCGAACTGGGCGCCGTGGCGAAACTGAAGCCGGAATTCGACAAGCGCGGCGTCAAGGTGCTGGGTCTTTCCGTCGATCCGGTCGAGAACCACGGCAAATGGGCCCTCGACATCGAAGAGACCCAGGGCAGCGCCGTGAACTTCCCCATGATCGGCGACACCGATCTCGCTGTCTCCAAGCTCTATGGCATGCTGCCGGCCGACGCGCCGGGCACCAGCGAAGGCCGCACCCCCGCCGACAATGCCACGGTGCGCAACGTCTTCATCATCGGGCCGGACAAGAAGATCAAGCTGCTGCTGGTATATCCCATGACCACGGGCCGCAACTTCGCCGAGATTTTGCGGGTGATCGATTCCATGCAACTGACCTCCAAGCACAAGGTGGCGACACCGGCCGACTGGCAGCAGGGCGGCGACGTCATCATCACCGGCGCGGTCAGCAACGACGACGCCGCCACGCTGTTCCCGGGCTACAAGACAGTGAAACCGTACCTCCGGACAACGCCGCAGCCGAAGTAGTCAACCCGGCTGGTTCGCCGCGCGCTTCTTCCACTTGTAGATCGCCAGCGAATTCTTCCAGAAATACTTCTCCGCCGCCGCACGGGTGCGGGTGGCGAAGTAGGCGCGGGCGATGGCGACAATCTCGGCGGGCGTGGCGGTGCCCCAGCTGTTGGGCCAGTCGGTGCCGAACACCACCCGGTCCTCGCCGAAGGTTTCCATCAGCAGGTCCAGCCGCTCCTTGTGCGCCGCCAGCCCGCGTCCCGGATTGCCCTTGTGGTCGATCTCCGACAGCTTGGCGTTGATCAGCGGGCGGCCATGGATTTCCTTCAGCGCCGCTTCATAGGATTTCTGCTGCGCCGGCGACGGATCGAAGGACGGCAGGTGATCCAGCACGATGCGCAGGTTCGGCACCTTGTCGCTGATCTTCAGCATCGCTTCCATCAGTTCCACCGTGGGATTGGCGGTGTCCATCACCATCCCGGCATCGGCAACGCGTTTCAGCCCGTCGATGAAGCGCGGGTCCGGCACCTGTTTGGAAACATCACGGCCCCAGATGTTGCCGCAGCGGATGCCGAGGAACATCGGGTTCTTGCGGAAGCGGTCGAACAGTTCGGCGAAGTCCGGTTTTTCCGGCTCCAGGTCGCCGACGGTGCCGACAAACAGGGTGTCGGTCTCCATCTGCTCCAGCACCCACAGATTGTCTTCCACCCAGGGGCTGGCTTCCAGCTCAATGGCGGCGACGATGTTCAGCGGCTCGGCATAAGGCCGATACGTCGAGGGCAGCGCCACGCCGTTCTTTTCCTGGGCCCATTCGGGCGAACCGGCATAGGGCACGCCCTGCGGGCGGCGGGAATCGAACAGGTGGACATGGGTGTCCACGATCGGAATGTCGTTCAGGCTTGCGGCGTCGGCGGCATTGGCGGCAACGGTGGCGGCGGCAGCGCCCGCCAGGAATTCGCGTCGTTCCATCTTTCTCACTCCCGTTCCAATCCCCTGGTCATCCACAGCGCCTTGTGCTCCGGCCGCGTGATGTACGTGACGAAGGCCTTGGCTGCGTCGGCCTGCGCCGAACGCGCCGACACCGCCACCGCCGTATCGATATAGCCGCCCAACGAGACCGGCAGCTTGCCTACCAGTTCCAGCTCGGGGTGATTGACGATCTCGCACACCAGCTGCAGCGCCATGTCGCCCTCGCCCTTGATCAGCCCCTCGCCGCCTTCATGGCCCACGGCGATCTTCCAGTGCACGCCCTTCAGCTCGGGATAGCGGTACAGCATGTCGTTGATGATGCGCGCCACCATGCTGCCGCTGGCGGGGTTGGAATACAGGATGGTGCCGCCCGCACGCAGCGCCGCGCCCAGCTTTTTCGGGGTGGAGATGTCGGGATGGGCCGCGCCTTTCTTCACCGCCAGGCCGATATAGACCCGCCCCAGATTGGCGCGGCTGCCGCCGATGATGGTGCTCTCCGCCTCCATGCCGTCCATGAAGGCGAATGGCAGCGCAATCACGTCGGCCACAGGCGTGCCTTTCTTGATGTCGTTCACGATGGCCGCCATGCCGTCGGACTTCACCGTCACCTTGATGCCGGTATCCCTGGTATAGGCGGCGGCGAGATCGAGCAGCCCGGCATTATATACCACGCCCGGCGCCAGCACATTGAGCTCCGTCGTCTGCGCCAAAGCCGGCGACGCCAGCATGGCGAGCGCCCCGAACAGCAGGAACTTGCGCATGTCTCTCTCCCGTTTCTTGTTATTACGATGTGGGTGCGGCGCGCCCCAGATCGGCATCCTTGGCTTCCGGTCCCAGGAACATCATGACGGCGATCAGCAGCGCCGCGAAACAGGCGACCACCGCCAGGGCGATGGAATAGTTGCCGCCCTGGCTTTCGGCGAACTCGCCCTGGTACACCGCATTGACCGAGGCGATGAGATTGCCCAGCTGGTAGACGGTGCCGGCAAAAGTGCCGCGCACCCCTGGCGGCGACAGCTCGTTTAGATGCACCGGCACCACGCCCCAGCAGCCCTGGACGCAGACCTGCATCAGGAAGGCGCCCGCTGCCAGGGTGATCGCAGTCGGCGCATAGGCCCAGAAATAGATCACCGGCAACGCCAGCAGCGCCACCATGATCACCGTCTTGCGCCGCCCGAAGGACTGGCTGAGCGAGGCGAAGAACAGCCCGCCCACGATGGCGCCCACATTCAGCGTCACCATGATGGCGGTCACGGTCGCGTCGTCGAAGTGATGCTGCACCCGCAGGAAGGTGGGATAGAGGTCTTGGGTGCCGTGGCTGAAGAAGTTGAAGCCCGTCATCAGCAGGATGGCATAGGCCGCCAGCTTCCAGTGCTGGCGGATGAAGGGCGTCAGCACTGCGCCGATCAGCAGCAACGGCACCGCGGCGGCGACGATATAGACCAGGCCCTCTTCGCGGCCGAAGCGGACCAGCACCGTCAGCATCGCCGCCAGGATCACGGCGATGACCGTCAGATGGATCGCATGCCTGGACAACTTCACCGTGGCGAGACGCGTCCAGACGGGCGACTCCGAAACCGCCAGCCAGATATAGGCGGCCAGCAGCAGGCCGGGCACCAGCCCGACCATGAAGATGCCGCGCCAGCCAAAGCCCGCATGGATCAGGCCGAACGCCAGCGAGGCGACCAGGAAGCCGCTGGGATAGCCAGATTGCAGCAGGCCGGAAACAAAGCCCCGCGCCCTGGACGGAATGGATTCAAATGCCAGGGAGGCGCCGATGCCCCAGATGCCGCCCATCGCCACGCCGAACAGCGCGCGGATGACCAGGAATGCGGTCAGGCTGGGCGCGAAGGCGGTGGCGAAGCCGAACACAGAATAGAGCAGGACATTGAGGATCAGGACGGGCTTCCTGCCGTAATCGTCCGCCAGCCGGCCGAAGAAGAAGGCGCCCAGCGGCCGCACCGCCAGTGTCAGCGTCACCGCCAGCAGGATGGTGGAAATCTTGACGTCGAACTGCTTGGCCAGGTCGGCGGCGACCAGGGTCAGGACGAAGAAATCGAAGGCATCCAGGGTCCAGCCCAGATAGCTGGCGGCCACGGCGTGTTTCTGGGACCGCGTCCAGCCCTTGAGTGCGTCCAACGCCATGCGACATGCCCCTTGTGAGCCCGCGAGTATGCCGGGGTTGCCGCAATCGGCAACCCCGCAGACCTCAGATCAAATCGATTTTGAAAACATAGCCCGCGCTGGGGCTGTTGAGACCGGGAAAGCCGGGACGCTCATACTTGGCGTCGATCGGCCAGCCGGGATGTTCGCCCGCATCCACGCCATAGAGCTGGCCGTCCCGCACCGTCACGTCATGGATGTCGCAACTGCCGGGCACGAAATCCACGATCTCCAGCACCTTGCCGGTGGCGATGTCATACTTCACCAGGCCCGGCACACAGCCGTCGTAGCCGACCACCTTGGGGTCCTGCGAGCCGCAGACCTGCCAGATGCTTCCATTGTCATAGGTGATGCCGTGCAACCGGCCGACTTCCTTGGTCACCGGGATCATCCAGTCCACCGCCCAGCTTTTGGGATCGATGCGCATCAGCGTCTCCACCCGGTTGGCATAGACCCACAGCTTGCCGTTCTCCCAAGCCATGCCGTGGCATGAGCCGCCGTCATCCCTGGGCCCGAACGGAATCTGCCGCCAGCTGATCTGCCTGCCGCTCATGTCGGTCTGGAAGATGCCGTTCACCGGCGGATTGGGATGGTTTCTGATGGAGATGCCGTTGGCGCCGCTCCAGAGATAGCCATCGCCCCACACCCCGCCGCTGGTGTTCTTGGAATTGGTGGAAACCGTCTTCAGCACCTTGCCGGTGGTGAAATCCAGCAGCCAGGCTTTCTCCGGATCGCCGTCGTGACGCTGTTCCTGCACCCAGAAACCCTTGCCGGGCTCGACCGAAATGGCATTGGCCCAGCTGGGCGGCACCAGGAACATCTTGGTGGTCCTGGCCTTGCGGCGCGGCGCCTTGGGCGCTTCCTCGCTGCCGCGGCGGCCCAGATCGTCGGTGCCGGCCGCGCGGGGCTGGGCCAGCGCCGGTGTCGCCGCCAGCAGCGCCGCGCCCGTCAGGAACGTCCGCTTGTCGATGTTCATGGCAGGAACACCATAACGGCCGGGGTCCCCAAGGCGAGGTAGCTGCCGGTCGCTTTCGGCACACCGTTCGCGCCGATGCGGAACGTCACGATATTGTTGGCGCCCTGGTTCAGCGAATAGAGGAACTTGCCGTCCGGCGACAAAGTCAGGCTGCGCGGGTTGTTGCCTTCGGTATGCACATTGCCCACCAGGGTCGGGCCATCTGCGCCGATGGCGAAGGTGGCGATGCCGTCATAGGTGCGGTTGCCGAAATACAGATGCTTGCCGGCATCGTCGAGGCGCAGTTCCGATCCGGTGTTGCTGCCCTGATAGCCCTTGGGCAGCGCGAAGACCGTGGCCCCCTTCGCCGTCAGCTTGCCGCCGGCAAAGTCATAGGTCGCCAGCCGCGAATCCTGTTCCTGCAATTGGTACATCGTCTTGCCGTCATGGCTGAAGACGAAGTGGCGCGGCGCCGAGCCCGGCAGCGACTTGCTGACCGACACGTCCTTGAGCTTGCCGCTGGCCTGGTCCAGCGTCCAGACGAAGATCTGGTCGCGGCCGGCATCGTCGCCGATGACATACTGGCCGCTGCGGTCCGGACCGATCATGTGACCGCGCGAATTTTCATGGCTGGAGCCGGCAAACTGTCCCGGCTGGGTGTCGTTGGCGGTGGCCGGGCTGAGCGGGCCGGACGGCTTCACCACATCGGTGATCTCGCCCAGGCTGCCATCGGGTTTCAGCCGGACGATCTCGTAGCTGCCGCCGGTATAGTTGGCGATCATCACGAACTTGCCCGACGGATGCACGCTGATGAAACAGGGAATGGCGCCGCCGGAGTCCAGTGTGTTGAGCTGCTTGAGGGTGCCATTCGCCTCAACCGCGAAGGCCGTGACCGAGCCATGCTTGTCGTTGCCATAGCTGGCGACTTCGCTGACGGCATAGAGAAACCTGTGATCCGCCGACAAGGTGATCCAGGACGGCGACAGCATCTTGGCCACCAGCTTGGGCGCCGACGGCGCGCCGGTCGCATCGTCGATGTTCAGCAGATAGATGCCTTCGCCGTGGCTGGTGGCGGCCGAGCGCGGGTCCGACGGATCGGCGGTATAGGTGCCGACATAGGCGCGGCCGGCATTGGCGGCCGTGACCGTGCCCAGCATCAGCGCGGCTATCGCCGCCGTGGTCAGAAGTGCTTTCATGTTTCTCTCCTCGATTTTTCTGGGCTAGTTGCTGGGTGAAGTGTCAGGCAGCGCGAACAGCGCATTGCTTTGCTGGAATAAGGTTGCCACCAAGGGTTGCGGCCGTCCGGCCCTCACCCGCGACATTGCCGCGGGTCCCTTTGCTGACGGGCGCCAGCCTGTTTTCAAAGGCCTGGGCGCGGCCGAAAGCGCCGGCAGGCCTGGAATGATGGAATGCCGCAAAACCCCTCCCTTCCGGCTTTTTTCCGCCGGTTTGGCGCAAATTCCTAGCATGTTTCGCGCGCCGCGACAGCCCGGGACGGGACAGGATGACTTTTCAGTAAGGATTTCCCGGTTAAGCAGGAGGGCGTCAGGGAACACGCCATGCCGACCATCGCCGCTTTCGACACCCAGCAGGAATTGCAGGACTCCCCGATCCGGGAACACTGGATCGTCAAGGGGCGGCCCCAGGCGCGCAATCGCGTCCTGTTCCGCAGCACCGACAAGTCCTCCTGGACCATGCTGTGGGACTGTTCGGCGGGCGAGTTCAACTGGCACTACAGCTTCGACGAGACCATCCATTTCCTGGAAGGCCGCGTCACCATCACGCTGGCGGGCGGGCAACCGCAGAGCTTCGGCCCCGGCGACGTGATCTTCTTCCCCGCCGGCGTGGTGGCGCACTGGCGGGTGGACCAGTATGTCCGCAAGCTGGCGGTCTGCCAGAACCCGCTGCCGGCATCGCTGAACGTCCCGCTCAAGCTGGCACGGCGGCTGGCCCGCAAGCTGGGCCGGGGCAAAAACCTGATCCGGGGCCTCTTGGCTGATCCCGGCCTGCCGGACGGCGAAAAGCAGAACGCGCCCAGCTCCGCGCAACTGAACCGCCAGCTTTGATCGCATCGAGGGTGCAGCCGCGCCCGAAATCGGGTACATGCTGGCCACCAATCCGTGTGGCGGCCGCATGCTCCTGTTGATCGATAATTATGACAGCTTCACCTACACCCTTTTCCATTACCTGGGAGAGCTGGGCGCCGATGTGCGCGTGGTGCGCAATGACGAGCTGACCGCGGGCGAGGCGCTGGCGCTGAAGCCCGAAGGCATCGTGCTGTCGCCAGGCCCCTGCACCCCCAACGAGGCCGGCATCTGCATGGAGGTGATCCGCCTGGCGGACGGCGCCATGCCCATCCTGGGCGTTTGCCTGGGCCACCAGGCCATCGGCCAGGTCTATGGCGGCACGGTGGTGCGCGCGCCCGAGCCCATGCACGGCAAGCTCAGCCGCATCCATCACACCGGCAGAAGCGTGTTTCGCGGCCTGAACAATGATTTCAACGCCACGCGCTATCACTCGCTGACCATCGATCCGCCGTCGATGCCCGCAAGCCTGGAAGTCACCGCCACCAGCGAGGACGGCGTCATCCAGGGCGTGATGCACAAGACCCATCCGGTGCACGGCGTGCAGTTCCATCCCGAAAGCATCGCATCCGAAAACGGCCATGCGCTGCTGAACAATTTCCTGCAGATCGCGCGCGACTTCGCAAAAGTCCCCGCATGAGCATTTTCTTCGCCAGGCGCGAGGATTTTTTTCCGGCGCTGGAACATGTCATCGCAGGCGGCGAGCTGGATGCAGAAACCTCCGCCCGGGTCTTCAACGCCATCATGGCGGGCGAAATTGCCGAAGACGATCTTGCCGATTTCCTGATCGCCCAGGCCGAACGCGGCCCGACCGTGACCGAGATCGTGGCCGCGGCGGGCGCGATGCGCGCCGCCATGCGCCCGGTCGCGGTGCCCGCCGATGCCATCGATCTGTGCGGCACGGGCGGCGACGGCCATGGCACCCTCAACATCTCCACCGCCGTCTCCTTCGTGGTGGCGGGCGCAGGCGCCATCGTCGCCAAGCATGGCAACCGCTCCGCCTCGTCCAAAAGCGGCGCTGCCGATATTCTCGAAGCGCTGGGCGTCAAGATCGACCTGGAACCAGCCCGCGCCGCGCAGGTGCTGGCCGAAACCGGCATCGTTTTCCTGTTCGCCCAGGTGCATCACCCCGCCATGCGCCATGTCGCGGCGGTGCGAAAGCAGATCGGCCGCCGCACCATCTTCAACCTGCTGGGACCGCTGGCGTCCCCCGCCAGGGTGAAGCGCCAACTGGTCGGCATCTTCGGCAGAGAATGGCTGGAGCCCTACGCCCAGGCATTGAAAGCGTTGGGCAGCGAACGCGCGCTGGTTGTGCATGGCGCGGACGGCCTCGATGAACTGACCACCACCGGCGTCACATATTTCGCCAGCCTGGAAAATGGCGAGGTCACGCTTGGCCAGATCACGCCGGAAGATGCAGGCCTTGGCCGCGCCACCCTGGCCGACCTCAAGGGCGGCGACGCCATCCAGAACGCAGCCGCCCTGCGCCGGTTGCTGGACGGCGAACACGGTCCCTACCGCGACATCGTGCGTCTCAATGCGGGCGCGGCGCTGCTGGTGGCGGGACGCGTGGCGGATATAAAGTCGGGCGTGGCGCTGGCGGCGCAATCGCTGGACAGCGGCGCGGCAAAGCAGAAACTCCAAGACCTGATCAAAGCATCCAACGCATGAGTACCATCCTCGACCAGATCGTCGCCTACAAGCGGGACGAGATCGCCGCCGCCAAGGCTGCCGTCCCGCCTGCCGATATCGAAGCACGCGCCCGCGACGCCGCGCCCGTGCGCGGTTTCCGCGACGCGCTCGATGACAAGAAGGCGCGCGGCGAATATGGCCTGATCGCCGAGATCAAGAAGGCGAGCCCTTCCAAGGGCCTCATCCGCTCCGACTTCGATCCGCCAGCCCTGGCTGTCGCCTATGAGGAAGGCGGCGCCGCCTGTCTTTCGGTGCTGACCGACGGCCCCTCTTTCCAGGGCGCACCGGAATATCTGGTCGCCGCCCGCGAAGCCGTGCGCCTGCCGGTGCTACGCAAGGATTTCATGATCGAGCCCTATCAGGTGGCGGAGGCGCGCAGCTGGGGCGCCGACTGCATCCTGGTCATCATGGCCATGCTGGACGACGGCCAGGCCCGCGCCTTGATAGACGAAGCCGCGCGCTGGGAGATGGACGTGCTGACGGAAATCCATGACGAGGCCGAGCTGGAACGCGCGCTCGACCAGGGCGCGACCCTGATCGGCATCAACAACCGCAATCTCAAGACCTTCGTCACCGACCTGGGCGTCACCCTGAAGCTGGCGCCGAAAATTCCGCGCGACGTGCATGTGGTGGCGGAAAGCGGCCTGTCGGCGCCGTCCGACCTCAAGCGGCTGGCGGGCGCCCATGTCACCACCGTGCTGGTGGGCGAAAGCCTGATGCGCCAGAAGGATGTCACCGCCGCCACGCGCCTGCTGCTGGGCAACGGTTTTCAGTGAGCGAAGACATAAAACCCCGCCGCTCCGCCGGCATGCGCGGCTCACCGGCGAGCCCCCTGCCCGAGCATGGCCCGATTTCCTCGGTGCCCAAGTTCCGGTCCGAAAAAGCGCAGCCTGAGCGCCCCTCCACCTCGGCCTATGTCCGGCCCAAGGTGTTGATGGGCGAAGTCACCGCCCCGCCCAACGCCTTCAATGGCAGCAAGGGCCAGATGCTGGCCGCCAGCCGCAACGCCCTGCGCGCCTTCATGATGGGCCGCCGCCTGGTGCCCAGCGCTTGGTCGCGCGAGGCGGGCGTGCCCGCTGCCCCGTTGCTGGCCTTTCTCGCCGGCACGGCGCGGCGGATTCCGCCGGACATCGCGGCCAAACTGGCCGCGGTCGCGAAGGTCTCCATCGAAGAGATGTTCCGATAAGAAAAAGGCGACCCCGAAGGACCGCCTTTTCCTCAATCAATTGCGGGTAACTAGAAGGTCACCCAGACGCCGCTGCGCCAATAGCCGCGGCCCTGATGCTCGCGCCAGCGATAGCGGTCGCGATGACCCCAGCGCCAGTTGTCATCATGTACGCGGACGCCGAAAGCCGGGCGATAGTCATAGCGGTCGGTGGTGTGCCAGCAATCGCCCGCGCGGTTGCAGGCGACATAGGCCGAAGCCGTGCCGGCCGTGGCGGCCAGCGCACCGGCGCCGACAAGGGCACCCAAAACAAAAGTCCTGATCTTCATGGAATTCTCTCCATACTGGTTTGCGAAATACCGCCTCCCGGACATGAAAACGGCGGAGCCGCAATGCGGTTCCGCCGGTTTCATCAGAGAATCACTGGATATTTACAGCGTGATCCAGACGCCGCCGCGATAATAGCCGCGGCCTTCATGTTGGTCCGAGCGCCAATGGCGATGCGCATCGCCGTCCCAGCGCTGGTGGAAATAATAGTCGTCGGGATGATAGTCGAACCGCACGCCCGGGGCCCGGTAGCGGCTCTCGGTATGCCAGCAATCGCCATCGCGGTTGCAGGCGACATAGGCAGAAGCCGGGGCGGCCAGCGCCATCACGGCACCGGCGCCGGCGACAACGCCGAGCAAAAGAGTTTTGATTTTCATGAAATAGCCTTTTTTCCAAAAAGTCGGGCGCTCCCTCGACATGGTGACAACGTCAGCAGCCAAGGTTCCGTTCCTATAACAGTTCCCAACATTGACCGGCCACAGGAACTAAAGTAGAACGATTCGGACCTGTACCGGCTTTGTTCGCTGGGTTTGGGCGACCGGATCCGGTCTTTGCCGCTGTCTTGGGAGAAGACGCCATGCTGACCCGCAAGCAATATGAGCTGCTGATGTTCATCCATGAGCGGGTGCGCGAAAGCGGCATTCCGCCCTCCTTCGACGAGATGAAGGAGGCGCTGGACCTCAAATCCAAGTCCGGCATTCACCGCCTGATCACCGCCCTGGAAGAGCGCGGCTTCCTGCGCCGCATGGAAAAGCGCGCCCGCGCCCTGGAAGTGCTCAAGCTTCCCGACAACATGGCCGATACCATCCGGCCCGCCACCACCCGCAGCCAGGCCCAGCGCCGCCCGGCCCATGGGCGCGAAATCCGCATGGCGGATTCGCGCATCCCGTCACCGCGCCGCGGCGAAGGCGGCGAGGCCTCCGTCTATGTGCCCATGGTCGGCCGCATCGCCGCCGGTACCCCGATCGAGGCGCTGCAGAACAAGACCTCCGAAGTGCCGGTGCCCGGCAGCATGCTGGGCAAGGGTTCGCATTACGCCCTGGAAGTCACCGGCGACTCCATGATCAATGCCGGCATTCTGGATGGCGACACCGTCATCATCCTGGAAGCCGATCACGCCAACACCGGCGAGATCATCGTCGCCCTGGTGGACAATGAGGAAGCCCCCCTCAAGCGCCTGCGCCGCCGCGGCGACTCCATCGCGCTGGAAGCCGCCAATCCGGCTTACGAGACGCGTCTCTATGGCGCCGACCGGGTGAAGGTGCAGGGCAAGCTGGTCGGACTTATTCGGCGCTATTGAGGTTTGGCACCCATGGCCGGGCGCCGCGCGCGGCCCGAACGCTGATGGCTGACGGCATGGGCGACAGCGTCACCTGATAGCCCTCGTCTGCCGCGGCCGCGCCCGGGTCGATCACCGTCTTCGGTTCCTTGCAGTTCACTTTCACCGCGCTGACCAACACCTGTGCCCGCGCGCAATCCTCCGCCAGCGCTTCGGGCTTGAGCGATGCGGCGATGGTCACGCCACGCCACGTCACTGCGCAGCCCACGCCGTCGCAGCGCAGTCCAGGCATTCCAATCGCATCACCAATATCGCGGCCGTCGCCATCGCGCCGCAGCCATTCGCGCGCCGTGAACTTGTCCCTGGGCTTGCGCACGAAATGCAGCCGCCCGTCATCGCCCCGGATGGCGATGGTCGATGCATCGCCCGCCACCAGCATCTGCGGCAGCGGCGCGAACACCGCCAGGCCAACGCCCAGCGCCATCGGTGCCAGTCCCCACCAGCGCACCCGCCCGCGCCAGATCGCGCACCACAGCCCGCCCAGGCTGATCGCCACCAGCGCGGACAAGGGCATGGCGGGACTGAGCGACACAGCGCCGGGGAGGCCCGACACCCAACGCCCCATCGCCACCATCACATCGATCCCGGCGCCCAGCAGATGCAGCGCCCCGCCTTCCAGCCCGAACGGCATCAGCACCACCGACAGCGCCGCCATCGGCATCACCCAGAACCCCATCACCGGCATGGCGATCAGGTTGCCCAGCACCGCGTAATGCGCGGCGCGGCCGAAATGAAACAGCGAGAAGGGCAAGGTCGCCAGGCTGCCCACCAGGCTGGTCATGAAGATGCCATGGGCATAGCGGCGCCAGGCGCTGCGCGGCGTGGTGCGCTGGCGCCGCTGCTCCCATTCCGCCACCGCCACCAGCGCCGTCACCGCCGCAAACGACATCTGGAAGCCCGGCTCGGCAATGCTTTCCGGCCGCGCCAGCAAAAGCACCGCCGCCGCCAGCGCCAGCGACCGCATGGTCAGCGCCGGCCGGTCAGCCAGCACCGCCAGCATCACCATGCCCAGCATGACAAAGGCGCGTACGGAGGGCGGCGCCGCACCGCTGATCACCAGATAGAACAGTGACGCCGCCAGCGCCGCCCCTGCCGACCATTTCTTGATGGGGTAGCGCAGCGCCACGGACGGCACCGCCGCCAGACCCGCCCGCAATATCCAGAACAGACCGCCACCCACCAGCGCCATGTGCAGACCCGCAATCGCCAGAACATGCGCCAGCCCTGCATCGCGCAGCGCGCTTTCGTCTTCCTCCGCAATGCCGCCGCGCGTCCCGGTGATCAGCGCCGCCGCGATGCCACCGTCCGATCCCGGCAGCGCCGCCTGGATCCGCCGCGTCATCTGCGCCCGCAACGCTTCTATCGTCTGGCGCATCCGCTGCAGCACATCCGGCGGTGCCGCCGGCACGATCATCCGCGCCCGGCCATAGCCAAACCCCGTCGCGCCGATGGACTGGAAATAGAGGCTGCGTCCGATATCGGCCGCGCCCGGTTCCACCGGCGCCGGCGGCGTGTCCAGTTTCGCCGTCAGGCTCACCCAGTCCCCCGGGTGCAGGTCGCCGCCGCTGCGCAGCGCCACCCGCACCCGGCGCGGCGTCTGACCAGACACAAACGCGCCGGAGCGCACAGTCTCCAGCACCAGCCGCACCCCATGCTCGCGCGGCTCCAGCGCTGCGATGCGCGCCGTCAGATGCGCAATGAGCGCATGATCCAGCACCGGCGTCGCGATCCGTGTCTCCCGCCCTTTGGCCAGCCCGAAGCCCAGCAACAGCGCCGCCGCCAGCGCCAGCGGTACCCGGCCCAGGCCGAAAGCCGCGATCAGCGCAGCAACCGCCGCCATCGCAAGGACGGCCCAGCCGAAGGTTGTGGAAGGCTCAAAAGACAGCGCGAAATACAGGGCCGCGCCAGCGCCCAGCGCCACCGGCAGCCATAACGGCCAGCGCCCCTCTTCCCCACGCCAGAACACAAGCGCCGACAAGGGGTTTGCCAATTGGGCAGCCCTGTTTTAAGCCCCTCCCCATCATGACCGAAACGACCAAACCTGTCCTGCGCTTCGCCCCCTCGCCCACAGGCATGCTGCATATCGGCGGCGCCCGCACGGCCCTGTTCAACTGGCTCTATGCCCGCCACACCGGCGGCACCTTCCTGCTGCGCATCGAGGATACCGACCGCGAACGCTCCACCCCCGAAGCGATGCAGGCGATCCTGAACGGCATGGCCTGGATGGGCCTCAACTGGGACGGCGACGTGGTTTACCAGTTCGCCCGCGCCGACCGACATCGCGAAGTCGCCGCCACGCTGCTGGCCGAGGGCAAGGCCTATCGCTGCTATGCCACCGCCGAAGAGCTCACCGCCATGCGCGAAGAGCAGAAGGCCGCCGGCAAGCCCATGCGCTATGACGGCCGCTGGCGCGACCGCGTGCCCGGCCCGGAACAGGATGGCAAGCCGTTCGTGGTGCGCCTCAAGGCGCGCCAGACCGGCGAGACCATCGTCCATGACAAGGTGCTGGGCGATGTGCGCTTCGAGAACAGCCAGCTCGACGACATGGTGCTGCTGCGCAGCGACGGCAATCCCACCTACATGCTGGCGGTGGTGGTGGACGATGCCGATATGGGCGTCACCCACGTCATTCGCGGCGCTGATCATCTCAACAACGCCGCGCGTCAATTGCAATTGATCGAGCAGATGGGCGCCGCCATCCCGGTCTACGGCCACCTGCCGCTGATCAACGGCCCCGATGGCGCCAAGCTCAGCAAGCGCCATGGCGCGCTGGCCGTGGAAGCGTATCGCGACATGGGCTACCTGCCCGAGACCATGCGCAACTATCTGCTGCGACTGGGCTGGAGCCATGGCGATGACGAGATCATCCCGACGGCGCAAGCCGTTGCATGGTTCAACCTGGATTCCATCGGCAAGTCCGCCGCCCGCATGGACTTCAAGAAGCTGGACAATCTCAACGGCCATTACATCCGCGAGACGGCGGATGACGTGCTGGCCGCCGAAGTCATCACCTTTGCCGAAGGGCTGACCCCGCCGCGCATCCTGTCCGAGACCGCCCGCACCCGGCTGAAGTCCGCCATGCCCGGCCTGAAGGAACGCGCCAAGACCCTGGTCGAACTTGTTCAGGGGGCGGAATTTCTGTTCACGGACGGCCCCCGGACCCTGGATGCCGCCGCCGACAAGCTGCTGGCGCCGGAAGCCCGCGCCATCCTGGCCCAGGCCCTGCCCGCGCTGGAGGCCACCGACTGGACCGCTGCCGCCCTGGAAGCCGCCACACGGGCCTTCGCCGAAGCTGCCGGTGTAAAGCTGGGCGCCATCGCCCAGCCCCTGCGCGCCGCCATGACCGGCAAGGCCAACTCGCCGCCGCTTTTCGACATGCTGGCGCTGTTGGGCCGGGAAGAATCCCTAAACCGTCTAAGGGCTTACGCCGCATAAACGATTAGTGTGGTGCACTGCCGCAATCTGAGGTGACGAGGTTAAAAAACCGCGTCATATTGCGCCGCAAGATAGGCTGGGTTCAGGGGAGTTTTTCGCATGCGAGAGAGCAAGATCAAGCCGGCCGGCAAGGCCAGCCTTAACTATGAAGGCAAGGATTACGAGCTGCCGGTCTTCTCCGGCACCCAGGGTCCCAATGTCGTGGACATCCGCAAGCTCTACGACCAGGCCGACATCTTCACCTACGATCCCGGCTTCACCTCCACTGCCTCGACCGAATCCAACATCACCTTCATCGATGGCGACAAGGGCATCCTGCAGTATCGCGGCTACATGATCGCCGACCTGGCGGAGCATTCCAGCTTCCTGGAAACCTGCTACCTGCTTCTGTACGGCGAACTGCCGACGCCGCCGCAGATGGAAAAATTCCACTACGAGATCACCCACCACACCATGGTGCATGAGCAGATGGTGAGCTTCTTCTCCGGCTATCGCCGCGACGCCCATCCCATGGCGATCATGTGCGGCACGGTCGGCGCCATGGCGGCCTTCTATCACGACAGCACGGACATCAACGATCCGCGCCAGCGCGAAGTCGCCAGCCACCGCCTGATCGCCAAGATGCCGACCATCGCGGCCATGGCCTACAAGTACCATGTCGGCCAGCCCTTCGTGTATCCGCGCAACGATCTCAGCTTCACCGACAATTTCCTGCGCATGTGCTTTTCGGTCCCGGCCGAGGACTACAAGCCCAATCCGGTGCTCTCCAAGGCGCTGGACACCATCTTCATCCTGCATGCCGATCACGAGCAGAACGCATCCACCTCGACCGTCCGCCTGGCCGGTTCGTCGGGCGCCAATCCCTTTGCCTGCATCGCGGCCGGCATCGCCTGCCTTTGGGGCCCCGCGCATGGCGGCGCCAATGAGGCGGCGCTGAAGATGCTGGAGGAGATCGGCACCGTCGATCGCATTCCCGAATATGTCGCCAAGGCCAAGGACAAGACCTCGGGCTTCCGCCTGATGGGCTTCGGCCATCGCGTCTACAAGAATTATGACCCGCGCGCCAAGGCGATGCAGATCCAGGCCCATGCCGTGCTGGACGAGTTGGGTCTTCACGATGATCCGCTGCTGAAGGTGGCGATCGAACTGGAAAAGGTGGCGCTGACCGACCCCTATTTCATCGAAAAGAAGCTCTATCCCAACATCGACTTCTATTCGGGCATCACCCTGAAGGCGCTGGGCTTCCCCACCTCCATGTTTACCGTGCTGTTCGCGCTGGCCCGCACCGTGGGCTGGATCGCCCAGTGGAAGGAAATGCTGGAAGACCCGCACCAGAAGATCGGCCGTCCGCGCCAGATCTATACCGGCCCGACGGAACGCTCCTACATCTCGATGGACAAGCGGAAGTAGGAAATGACCGCGACGTCTGACGCCGCGGTCCAGGCCATCGAAACAACAGGCGGCGGGTTGCACCGCCGCCTGTCGTCTTTCGGCTGCTGGCTTCTTGCCCTTTCCTGCCTGTCACCCGTGCTGTCGGTCTATGGCGTGGGCGCCGATGTGCTGAGCCATGCCGGCACGGGCGCGGCCCTGCTGTTCCTGCTGGGCCTGGGCACGGCCTTGGTCTGGGGCTTTGTCTATGCCGAACTGGGCTCTGCCTATCCCTATTCGGGCGGCGATTATGTCGGGGTCGGCCGCATCCTGGGCGGCTGGGCGGGCGCGGCGACCTTGGCGCTGTGGATCGCCACCTGCGGTCCTTCCACCGCCTTCATGTGCCACATCGTGGCCACCTATGTGGGAGAGCTGGCGCCCGGCATCCCGGCCAACGCCATCGTGTTCGGCGCGCTGATCGTCGCCACCCTGGTGGGCCTGCTCGCGGTCCGCACCAGCGCCGTCATCACCGGCGTCTTCGTCGCCGTCGAGATGGTCGCCATCGCGCTTTTGATCGGCGCGGGCTTTTATCATCCCGCGCGCGGCGCCGAAGTTTTCTTCGCCACCCCGATGGCACCCGGCAGCGGCGGTATGATGGCGCCGGTGGCGCTGGGCATCCTGGCCTCGGCGCTGGTCAACACCGCCTATGGCGCGGTGGGCGGCAACCAGGCGCTGTATTTCGGCGAAGAGCTGCGCGATCCCCATCGCAAGATGGGACGGGTGGTATTGTGGGCGGCGATGACCGGCGGCTTGTGCACCGGCCTGTCGGTGATCGCGGTGGTGCTGGGCACCCGCAACCTTCCCGCGGTGCTGGGCAGCGCCGCGCCGCTGTCCGCCTTTGTCTCCGAACGCATCGGTCCCGGCACCGCGCGCGTGCTCAGCGCCGCCGTGGCGCTTGCCGTGTTCAATGCCCTGATCGCCCAGACCATGGTCAATGGCCGCCTGCTGTTCAGCGTGGCGCGCGACGGACTTGTATCCGGCGCCGTCGGCCGGCTGCTGGCGCGTGTCGAGCCCGCTTCCGGCACGCCCCGCGCCGCCACCATCGCCATGACGCTGTTTGCGGGCGCCTGCTGCCTGCTGGGGGGACATGTCCTGCTGGTCTTCATCAGTGGACTGATTGTTTACGGCTGGGGGCTGGTTTGCCTGTCGGTGCTGGTGGGCCGCGCCAAAGGCTTGACCGGCGGCCCCGGCTTCTGGCGCGCGCCGCTGCATCCGCTGGCGGCGGGCATCGGCCTGCTGATGGCCGCCGCCTTCGCCATCGCCAACCTGGCCGATGCGGATGCGGGACGCCCCAGCCTGATCCTGCTGGGACTCGTGGTGCTGGCGGCTATCGCCTGGTACTGGAAAGTGCTGCGCCCGCGCGGCTGGACGCCCAGCATCACCGATATCGGCTAGGCCTGCACGAAATCCAGCAGCACCCTTGCCGCGCGCAGGCTGGGCGGTTCGTCGTCGGCGCCCAGGGCATGGGCGAATTCTTCCATCGCGGCGACCTGCGCGGCGCGGGCGTCCGCATCGCGGAACAGCCGCGTCACCGCGTCGGCCAGCACCTGCGGCGTCGCGGCACCCTGCAGGTATTCCGGCACCGCCTCGCGGCCCAGGATGATGTTGATGAGCGTGATGTGGGTCACCGTCATCAGATGCCGGGACAGGAAATAGGTCAGCCCGCCGACCCGATAGGCCACGATCATCGGCGTCCTGGCCAGGGCCAGCTCCGCCGTCACCGTGCCCGACGCGGCCAGCGCCACATCGGCCGCATCGAAGGCGGCATACTTGTCCGCTTCATTTTCCACGATATGCAACGGCGTCGGCCAGCCGGCCGCCGCTACGCGGACCTTGGCCGCGACATGCGGCACGGTCGGCAGCACCGTCACCAGGCCGGGCACCTGCTGTGCCAGCCTTGCCACGGCTTCTTTGAAAGTCGGTAGAATGAAGCGGATCTCGCTGGTACGGCTGCCCGGCAACAGCGCCAGCAGCGGCGTTTGCGGCGCGATCCCCAGCCGCGCCCGCAAGGCCGCGCCGCCGGTCATCCTGGCGCGGCGCTCGATCACCGGATGGCCGACGAATGCCGCCTTCAATCCGTACTTGCGGAAGAAATCCACTTCAAAAGGGAACAGCGCCAGCACCAGGTCGAAATAACCTGCCATCGCCCTGGCGCGATAGGCGCGGCTGGCCCAGACCTGCGGCGCGACATAGTCCACGGTCTTGATGGAAGCGTCGCGCGCCCTGATGCCGCGCGCCACACGATGGGTGAAGTCGGGACTGTCGATCACCACCACGGCATCGGGTTTGGTCTGGACCGCGAAATTCACCGCCTGTTTCACATGCCGCAGGATTTTTGGAATGGCGGGCACGACTTCGCGCAACCCCATCACCGAGGTCGCGTCCAGCGGATACAGCGAGTTCAAGCCTTCGCGCGCCATCGCCAATCCGCCGACACCGGTAAAGCTGATGCGGTTGGGCGCCAGCTGCTTCAACCCCGCCATCAACTGCGCGCCAAGCGCATCGCCCGAAGGTTCGCCGCACACCAGCATCAGGCGCAGCGGTCTCACGGTTTCACGCCCAGCACGAACAGTCCCAGCCGGTCTGCCTCGGCCGCGACCTGGTCCCGGTCCAGGATCAGCGACGATCCGGCTTCCAGCGCGATGCCGGCCAGAAAGGCGGCGTGCGCGTTGCGCACCGTCTGCACCCCAACCACCGGCATGTCGGTCTTGGCGTCCTGTGTCAGCTTCAAGGCCTTGACCAGCACGCCGCGCGGCTTGTCCGCCGTGCCGCGCAGGCTTTCGCGCAGGGCCGGGATGCGGCCCAGCATGGCGTCGGTGCCTTCGGCGGCTTCCACCGCCAGCGCCAGGCCGTCGCACACCACCGCACCCTGCCCCACATCCAGCGCCCCCAGCGCATGCACGATGCGCAGCGCGGCGGCGATGTCGGCGCGATAGTCTTGTCCTGGCGCGACACGGCCCAGCAGCCCCTCGCCGCAGACCAGCCCGGGCGCGGCCTGGGCGACGCTGATCGCGGCCAGTCCTTCATCCTCGCAAATGCCGACAATGAAGCGCAGCAGCGCGTCATCGCCCTTCTTGGCCGCTGCGATGGCGCGGGGCAGCAGCAGCATGCCCTTGGCGTCCAGCTTCATCTCGCTGAATTTCGGACGATCGACGCGCCCGCACATCAGCACCTGCGTCACGCCATGCGCCTTCATCGCCTTGATGATGCGCCCCGGCTCGCCCGGCGACAGGAATTCGTGGGGAAAGGCGTTGATCCAGCCGTCCGTGACACTGCCCACCAGCGCCACCACGAACACGTCGCGGCCCGCGGCGTGCGCCACCGCGCGCGGCAGGTCGCCGCCGCCGGCGATGATGCCGAGCGTCACTCGGACGCTCCACGCCGCCGCGCCAGGCACAATTCCTGCCTGGAGTCAGCCAAAATGAAATCGGTGATCTCCGCCACTTCCGCCACGCCGGCGAACTGCGCCCTGGCAGCACGCGCCCGGTCTGCAATGGAACCGCCGCTGCCGTAAAACACGCTGCGGAAAGTGGCGCGCATGGCATTGATGGTGTCCTTGGACAGGCCGCGCCGTTTCAAGCCAATCAGGTTCAGCCCCGCCAGTTCGACATGGTCGCCGAACGCCATGGCATAGGGGATCACGTCGCGGTTCACCCCCGTCAGGCCGCCGACCATGGCACCCTTGCCGACACGGCAGAACTGCTGCACCGCCGCCAGACCGCCGAAGATCGCGCCGTCGCCGATCTCGCTATGCCCGCCCAGCGCCACCGAATTGGCGAAGGTCACGTCATCGCCGACATGGCAATCATGCCCGACATGGGAATTGGCCATGAAATAGCCGCGCGCGCCCACCGTGGTGACACCGCCGCCCTTGCGGCTGCCGGCATTCATGCTGACCATCTCGCGCAACACGCAGTTCGCGCCGATCTGCAGCCGCCCGTCGGCGAAATCGTTATTGCGAATCTGGCCATCGCCGCCCAGCACCGCGCCCGGATAGACGCGGCATCCCGCACCCAGCCGCGTGACCCCGGTGATGGAGACATGGCTGTGCAGCCGCACGCCATCGCCCAATGCAACGCGCGGTCCGATGTGACAGAAAGGTCCGATCTCGGCGCCCGCTCCCAGAACTGCGCCGTCCTCGACCACCGCGCTGGGATGGATCGCCATCAGCCCGCCTTGTCGACAGCGGCGGAGATCATGGCGCTGAATTCGGCTTCCGCCACCAGCGTGTCGCCGGCATAGGCCTTGCCTTCGAATTTCCACACCGGGCCACGGCGGCGCACCAGCTTGACTGGCATGCGCAGCAGATCGCCCGGCTCCACCGGCTTGCGGAAGCGCGCCTTCTCGATGGTCATGAAATAGACCACGCCGGCAGCAGATGTGCCTTGACTGTACATCACCAGCGCGCCGGCGGTCTGGGCCAGGGCTTCCACGATCAGGACGCCCGGCATCACCGCGCGTTCGGGGAAATGGCCCTGGAACCAGGGCTCGTTGATGCTGACGGCCTTGTAGCCGGTGGCGCTTTCGCCCGGCACGATCTCGGCCAGTTTCTCTACCAGCAGCATGGGCGCGCGATGGGGAAGCAGCTTCTTGATCTGCTCCACGTCCAGAACGGTGTCGGTCATTTTTCGTCCTGTTTGCGCCTGGCGAGACGGGTCACGGCGTGAATCTCCCGTGCCCATTCCTTTACAGGTTTCGCAGGAGCCCCGCCATAATCGACGCCGCCGGGCAGGAAAATGCGCGAGCCGGTGCCCGACCGTGCGCCCATCCGCGCCCCCGCGCCGACGCGGCTATGGTCGCCCAGCCCCACCTGGCCGGCCAGGATGACGCCGTCCTCCAGCACCACGCTGCCGGCAAGGCCGGTCTGCCCTGCGACCACACAGTTGCGGCCGATCTGGCAGTTGTGGGCGATCTGCACCAGGTTATCGATCTTGCTGCCTTCGCCGATCACCGTGTCGCCCAGGGCGCCGCGATCGATGGTGGTGGCCGAGCCGATCTCGCAGCGGTCCTGGATGATGACGCGGCCGAGCTGCGGCACTTTCAGGAAACCATCCGTGCCCTGGGTGAAGCCGAAGCCCGGCTGGCCGATATGGGCGCCGGGCAGGATCACCACCCGGTCACCGACATAGGCATGGCTGATGGTGGCGTTGGCGCCGATCTCGCAATGCTTGCCGATGGCGACGCCGGGACCGATCACGACACCTGGCCCAAGCCGCGTGCCGTCGCCGATTTCGGCGCCCGGACCGATCACCACGCCGGGCGCGATGGTAACGTCCGCACCGAGCCGCGCCTGCGGCGACACCGGCATGTCCTGGTTCCATTGCGGCTGGGAATGTTCGGGATAAAAAAGCGCGGCAATGCGCGCGAAGCTCTGCGCCACCTGCGCCACCGGCAGCAGCACCATGCCGTCCGGTGCGGCAAGGCTGCCGCCTTGCGACACCAGGCAGACGCCGGCGCGGCTGGCGGCAAAGGCCTCGCGCTGCGGACGCGCGCCGGAGAAGAATGTCAGGTGGGAAGCAGCCGCACCGGCCAGGTCGGCCAGGTCGAATATCTGCCGCGACGCATCGGCCGCCGCGGGAAGGCCGATCCCCGCTTTTTCGCAAATCTGCCCCAGGGTGAACGGCCCCAGATTTTCGAAAAAACGGGGATCGGCCATATTACTTGCGGGCGGCCGCGGGCGCGGGCGGCGCGTTCAGGTTGACCTTGTAGGTCGGCATCTGCTGGTTCAGCCGGCCGATCACATCGGCGGTGATGTCATAGCCGCCGACCGTGGCCATCACGATGGCCTGCTTGTCCAGCACGATGTTGGCCCCGCGTTCCTTGACCACCTGCTGCAGGATCGGACCGAGCTTCTGCTCGATCGCCTGGCGGGCCTGGAAGAAGCCGGCCTTGATCTGCTCGTCCTTCTTCTGGGCGGCGCCCTGCAACGCCTGTTCGCGGGCCTGGAAGGAGGCGATGCGCTTGGCCTTCACGTCCGGCGCCAGGATGGCGATCTGCTGTTGCAAGGTGCGGCCTTCGGCCTGCAGCGACTTGCCCTGTGCGGTCAGGTCGCTCTTGGCCTGGGCGGCATAGCCCTGCACCTGGCGGGCGACGTCCTGGCCCACCTTGGAGAATTGCAGGATCGCCACCTTGTCCAGCACCACGATCTTTGGCGGCGGCGGCGGCGGGGGGGGAGCAGCGATGGCGGTGGTGGAAAGAATAGTGCCCAGCAGGGCAATCGCGATGGTCTTGGTCATGGTCAGTATCCTGTAGCCGTCGAGAAGTGGATGATCTGGGGTCTGTCGTAGAATGTCTTGACGATGGGCAGGCCAAGGTCGATCTGCACCGGACCGACGGGCGACTTCCACTGCACCGAAACGCCGGCCGAGGCGCGGAAGGCCAGGTTGTCCTTCACACAGGAGCCGACACCGGAGAATTGCGCGCCGGTACAGGCGCGGGTGCCGAGATTGTCGAGATGGCCCAGGGTACCGAAATCCATGAACAACCCGCCATTAACGCCATAGCTTTCCGGGATCAGACCCGGGAAGCGCGCCTGCAGCGTGCCGATGGCATAGGCATTGCCGCCCAGCGCGCCGTAATTGCTGGGCGAGACGATATCACGGGCGCCCACGCCCGCCAGCGCAAAGCCGCGGAAGGTGTCGCCGCCCATGAAGAAGCGTTCGTTGAACGGCACCAGGCTGCCATTATAGCCGGTGATATAGCCGCCGCGTCCCTGCAGCGAGGCGATCATGCCGCCATCCAGGAACTGCTTGTACTGGGAGAAAGTGGCGTTGGTGCTGATGTATTTCAGGCTGCCGCCGAAGCCGGCAAAGGACTGGCTGAAGGTGAAGGTGCCGCCGGTGGTGGGTTTCCGCAGATCGTCCAGGTCGTTGTAGGAATAGCTGAAGCCCAGGATCGAACCATTGTTGGAACCCGCCGCCAGCAGCACGTCCAGCGGCGCGCCCGAATAGGGCGAGACCTTTTCGATCTTGTAGGTATAGGACAGCGACACGCTGGAAAATTCCGAGATCGGGAAGCCGAAGCGCGCCACCGCGGCGGTGACGTCGCTCTGGTAGGTGGCCTGCTCGAAATTGGTCTGCACCTGGTACAGGTCGAAGCCGGCCGCCAGGTCGCGGTCCAGGAAATAGGGCTCGGTGAAGCTGAACTGCGCCGTCTTGGTGATGTAGGACGCCTGCAGGCTGATGCGCATGTTCTGGCCGCGGCCGAACAGGTTGGCTTCGGTATAGCTGATTTCGCCCAGCAGCGAGGTGGTCGAGGAATAGCCCAGGCCCACCGACAGCGCGCCGGTCGACTGTTCGGTGACATTGACGGTCAGGTTGGTGCGGTCGGGCTGGCTGCCGGGTACATTCTTGACGTCGACATCCTTGAAGAAGCCCAGGCCGCGGATGCGGGTGCGCGAGCGGTCGATCAGGACGCGGTTGAAGGCGTCGCCTTCCTGCAGGCGGAACTGGCGGCGGATGATGCGGTCCAGGGTGCGGGTGTTGCCCGCGATATTGATCTTCTCGATATAGACGCGCGGGCCCTGCACGATCTCGAAGCCCAGATCGATGGTGCGGGTGTCCTTGTTGCGCTTGATGCGCGGATGGACTTCGGCGAAGGCATAACCCTTGGTGCCGGCCGCATTGGTCAGGGCGTCGATCGCCTTCTGCACCGCGTCCTGGGAATAGATGTCGCCTTCCTTGGCGTCGATCATCGGGCGCAGCGAATCCGCCGGCAGTTCGCGGATCTTGGAGTCGACGCTGATTTTGCCGAAATTGTAGCGCGCGCCTTCATCGACCACGAAGTTGATGAAGAAGCTTTCGCGGTTCGGAGTCAGCTGGGCAACGGCGCTCAGCACCTTGAAGTCGGCATAGCCGCGATTGATGTAATAGCGGCGCAGGGATTCACGGTCGAACTGCAGCCGGTCGGGATCGTAATTGTCGTTGGAGGCGAGGAATTTGTACCAGCGGCTTTCCTCGGTGGCGATCTGGCCCTTCAAGGTGGCGGTGTCATAGACCTTGTTGCCGGAAAAGCTGATGCGGCTGACGCCCGTGGTGGGACCGTCGGTGATGGAGAACAGCAGGTCGACGCGGTTCTGCGGCCGCTGGATGATCTGGGGATCGACGCGGGCGGCGAACTTGCCGTTGCGGCGGTACAGCTCGATGATGCGCTGGACGTCGGCCTGGACCTTGGCGCGGGTGAAGACGGCGCGCGGCTTGATCTGGACTTCCTTGGTCAGGTCCTTGTCCGAGACCTTGGAATTGCCCTCGAACACCACCTGGTTGACGATGGGGTTTTCGGTGACGCGGATGGTCAGCGTGCCGGTGGCGCCGTCGAAGCTGGTCTTGACGTCGCTGAAAAGTCCGGTGGACGACAGCGCCTTCAGCGCCGCATCGGTCTCGGCCGGGGTGTAGTTGTCGCCTTCGCGCACGCCGACATAGGTCAGAACGGTGCCGGGTTCGACGCGCTGGGTGCCGCGCACCACGATATGCTGGATCAGGCGCGCCGGACCGGCGGGGGCGGCGGCGGAACCGGCCGGATTGGCGGCGGCCGAAGTCGCGGCATTGCTGACGGCCGCCGTGGCGTCAGAATTGGCCTGGTTTGCTTCCTTGGCGGGTGCGGTGCTGGTGCCGCCGGCCGCGCCGCGCCCGCGCCCCTGCGCCAGGGCGGGGACAGTCGCCAGCGCCAGGCAAAGGCCCGCGGAGGTTGCACGAAGCAAGCTGCTTTTCAGGCGCGCTCTTGGACTGCAGGGCCGCATCAGCGTCGGTCAACTCGGTCTTGCGGCTTTCGCGCACGAAAAGCCTGGTTTTCAGAAAAGATTCAGCCGGACCAGGTCAT
>JAQGLO010000090.1 GCA_028292825.1 Alphaproteobacteria bacterium
CCAGCTCGCCCGTCCTGTTGAACATGTTCTACAAGTCGGTGCTGACCACCGGCGGCGTGGCGCTGCAGCCCACCATCCTGGGCTGGGTCGTGATGCTGGCGCCGATCGCGCTGGTGTTCCTGCTGTCCTTCCGCGTCATGCAGATGAGCCAGGCGGCGGCGCAGGCCACCTTCTGGGCCTATGCCGGCCTGACCGGCGCTTCGCTGGCCTCGATCCTGATCGTCTATACCGGCGCCAGCGTGGCGATGACCTTCTTTGTCACCGCCGCCACCTTCGGCACCATGAGCCTGTGGGGCTACACCACCAAGCGCGACCTGACGGGCATGGGCCATTTCCTGATGATGGGCATGATCGGCCTGTTCATCGCGATGATCGCCAACATCTTCTTCAAGTCGCCGGCGATCAACTTCGTCATCAGCGCGCTGGGCGTGGTGATCTTCACCGGCCTCACCGCCTGGGACACCCAGAACATCAAGAACACCTACTACCAGCTGGGCGGCAATACCGCCGCGGCGGGCAAGGCCGCGATCATGGGCGCGCTGCGCCTGTATCTGGACTTCCTGAACATCTTCCTGTTCCTGCTGCGCTTCATGGGCAATCGCCGCTAGACGAGCAGCATTCTGAAACGAAAAGGCCCGGCAGCGATGCCGGGCCTTTTTCTTTGGCGCTATTTGTAGCGGCCGTCGCAATAGGCGATCTTGCCGTCCTTGGCGTTGATCCCGGCCCCCTTCAAAGGATGGCCGTGGGGCGCGCGGCTGCCGGGGCCGGGCGGCAGCCACACGAACCACTGGTCGCCCTTGCGCGCGACAAGCCATTCGGTGGGCATGGTTTCGTCTGGATCCAGCGCGACCTCGGCCGTCGCGCATCCCGATGCCAGCGCGATGGCCTTGGCCTGCTCCGGCGTGCGGACCGCCTCGGTGGCGCAGCCGGCAACCAGCAGGCTGATGGCGAGAACGAGTTTGCGGATCATGTCTCCCTGCCCATGGAAAAAATCGGCGCAAAGCAGCCCAGGATCAGGCGCCCGGCGTCGAAGGGCGGCACGCCGGCGCTGTCCATGCGCGGGTCCTGGTGCATTTTTTCCTCGGCGGCCTCGAAGAAGGCCTTGTCGGGCCAGACCTGCCAGGTGAAGACGATTTTCTCGCCCGGCTTGGCGGCGACAGCTTTGCGGAAATCGGTGGTCTTGCCGTCGGGAACGAAGTCTTCCCAGCTTTCGACGATTTCCAGGCAGCCATAGTCCTTGAAGAATGCCGCGCCGTTCTCGGCCCAGCGGCGATAATCTTCCATGCAATCTTCGGGCACGGGAATGACCAGGCCGCAGACATACATGCGCTACTCCGCCTTCAACGCCTTCAGCAGTTTCTTGTCGAACACCTTCAGGACCTGGGCCAGTTCGTGGCCGCGTTTCAAAATCACGCCGCCATGGGCCATGACGCTGTACATGCCCTGCTTGGCGCGCAGGCTGGGACGTTTCTCGATGCGGAACAGCGGGATCTCGCTGGCGCGGCGGAAGATGGAGAACACCGCCACCTCTTCCAGGAAATCCAGCGCATAGTCGCGCCACTCGCCGGCGGCGACCATGCGGCCATACAGATTGAGGATGCGGTTCAGTTCGGGGCGGTCGAAGACGATCTGCGGAAGCACCGCTGGGGATAAGTCCGGCGCCTTTACGGCCCGGTGCAATTCTATCGGTTCTTCCACCATCCGAAAGTCATGATGATCCGGGAACTTAACGCCGGCAAGCCCGGAAATCCGGCGAATCTGTAGGAAATTTCAGGGGGGAACCCCGCCGCGAAATGGTCACGATTGGGCCCATTCACGGCCGTTATCGGGGGGCAGTCTCTTGGGGTCGGTTGGTTGTGAGTCTGTCCGGATTAACAAGCCCCCCAGCCCCTTTCCGGGTAGGCGCCGCGCCAACCGACACTTCTCCCCCCTATTCAAAATTCCCGCTGCGCAGGCTGGCGATGAACTGGCGTATCCAGGCGGCATACTGTCCGAACAGCCCGCCGATGGCGCCCACCAGCGCGCTGATCATCACGCCGTAAGGCAGGAAGCGTTCGGGATGGTCGCCCAGGGCATTGGCCATGCCGACCGCCGCCAGCCCGCAGGCCGCCCCGATCACCAGCCCGCCCAGCGCGCCCTTCACATAGCCGCCCGCCAGGTCGCGGGCATACAGCAAGCCAGCGGTGCCCGCGATCATCATGCAGCCGAACAGGGCGTAATGGACGTGCAGCAAGGGGCGGAAATGCCCGGCTAGCATGAGCAGGACTTCGAACAGGACGCCCACGATGAGCGCGCGGCCGATGATTTTGCGGTCGATCAAGGCTTGAACGGCTTTTCTCATGGAGAAATCCTAGCGGTTTTCCTGCTTTCTTGCAGGAAAATGCGGCGTTCTTTAAGCAGGTTCCCATGGCCGATGATCTGTTCCTGCGCGACCTCTGGTACATGCCGGCCCTGGCCGCCAGCCTGAAGCGGGGCGCCCTGCGCCGCGAGATGCTGCTGGGCGAGCCGGTGCTGCTGGGCCGCGACCATGCGGGCACGGTGTTCGCCCTGCGCGACGTCTGCCCCCATCGCGGCGTGCCGCTGTCGGCCGGGCGGATCAAGCCGGACAACAGCGTGGAATGCCCCTATCACGGCTGGCGCTTCCGCAAGGATGGCGTGTGCAGCGCGATTCCCTCGCTGGTGCCGGGCCAGGATTTCGAACCCGAAAAAATCAAGGTCCGCAGTTATCCGGTGCGCGAGCAGGACGGGCTGGTGTGGGTCTATATGGCGGCGGTGCCGGGCGCCGCGCCGAAATCCGAACCACCGCGCGTGGGCGTGCCGCACAAAATGCGCTGGACCGAGACCCAGACCTTCCGCTGTGGCATCGACCATGCCGTGATCGGGTTGATGGATCCGGTGCATGCCGCTTATGTGCATGACCATTGGTGGTGGAAGCGCACGCCCCGGCTGAAGGAAAAGCATTACGCGCCGCTTCCCACCGGTTTCGTGATGACCAAGCACAAGCCCAGCAAGCCCGCCTATGCGCTGCTGGGCGACGTCACCACCGAGATCACCTTCGAACTGCCGTCCACCCGCTTCGAGATCCTGGAAGGCAATCTGCTGGGGCGGACCTTCAAGCTGGTTGGCCTGACGGTCTGCACCCCGCGCGATGCGGACAATACCGACATCATCCAGGTGTTTTATTGGCCGGGCTGGCTGAACTTCCTCTATCCGCTCTTCTGGGCGCTGGGCCGCACCTTCATCGGCGACGACCGCAAGATCGTCGAACTGCAGCGCGAAGGCCTGAAATTTTCACCGAATCTGATGCTGATCCAGGACAGCGACCAGCCCGCCATCTGGTACCACCGGGTGAAGAAGGCATGGCAGGAATCGGTCGAAAACGGCACGGAATTCGTCAATCCTGTGCAGGAACGCGTGCTGCGCTGGCGGTCGTGATTTTGGGGGTTGCGCCCTCCCCCGCACAGCACTAAACGGTCCCCTTAACCTACATCCTGGCCGGCCCGAAGCGCTCCCGCGCTGGACCGTCCGCGCGCGCGAGTACGACATGCCGAAACGCACCGATATCCATACCGTCCTGATCATCGGAGCAGGACCGATTGTCATCGGCCAGGCCTGCGAGTTCGACTATTCCGGGGCCCAGGCCTGCAAGGCTCTGCGCGAGGAAGGCTACCGCGTCGTGCTGGTCAATTCGAACCCCGCCACCATCATGACCGACCCGGACATGGCGGACGCCACCTATATCGAACCCATCACGGCCGAATTCGTCGAGAAGATCATCGCCCGCGAACGGCCCAATGTGCCCGAAGGCATGGTGTTCGCCCTGCTGCCCACCATGGGCGGCCAGACGGCGCTGAACACCGCTTTGTCGCTGCGCAAGATCGGCGCGCTGGAGCGGCACAATGTCGAACTGATCGGCGCCACCGCCGACGCCATCGACAAGGCCGAGGACCGCGAGCGTTTCAAGCAGGCGATGCTGGCCATCGGCCTTGACGTGCCCAAGGGCCATACCCTGAAAGGCCAGCTGCGGCAGAAGAAGGATTCCAGCGGCAATCCCATCTATGACGGCAGCGGCAATGCCATGACCGAACTGGCGCCGGAAACCCTGTCCAAGGCGCTGACGGTGCTGGACGAAGTCGGGCTTCCCACTGTCATCCGCCCCAGCTTCACCATGGGCGGCACCGGCGGTGGCATCGCCTACAACCGCGAGGAATTCTTCGCCATCGTGGAAGGCGGCCTGGAAGCCAGCCCCACCAACGAAGTGCTGATCGAGGAATCGGTGCTGGGCTGGAAGGAATTCGAGATGGAGGTGGTGCGCGACAAGGCGGACAACGCCATCATCATCTGCTCCATCGAAAACATCGACGCCATGGGCGTGCATACCGGCGACAGCATCACCATCGCCCCTGCCCTCACTTTGACGGACAAGGAATATCAGCGCATGCGGTCGGCCTCGATCGCCGTGCTGCGCGAAATCGGCGTTGAGACCGGCGGCTCGAATGTTCAATGGGCGGTGAACCCCAAGGATGGCCGCATGGTCATCATCGAGATGAATCCGCGCGTGTCGCGCTCCAGCGCGCTGGCCTCCAAGGCCACCGGCTTTCCCATCGCCAAGATCGCGGCGAAGCTGGCCATCGGCTACACCCTGGACGAACTGAAGAACGACATCACAAAAGTGACGCCGGCCTCATTCGAACCGACCATCGATTATGTCGTCACCAAGATTCCGCGTTTCGCCTTCGAGAAATTCCCTGGCGCAGAGCCGTTGCTCACCACCTCGATGAAGTCGGTGGGCGAAGCCATGGCCATCGGACGCACCTTCCAGGAATCGCTGCAGAAGGCGCTGCGATCGCTGGAGACCGGGCTGACCGGCTTCGACGAAATCGCCATGGAGAATGACGTCACCGAAATCCGCGCCACCCTGGCGCGCGCCACGCCGGACCGGCTGCGCCAGGCGGCGCAGGCTATGCGCTTCGATTTCCCGCTGGACGAGATCCAGCGCATCACCGGCTATGACCCGTGGTTCCTGGGCGAGATCGAAGGCATCATCCAGGCCGAAGCGCGCGTTCGCGCCGGCGGCCTGCCGAAAGACGCCAAGGGTTTCCGCGCGCTGAAATCGATGGGCTTCTCCGATGCCCGGCTGGCGACGCTGACCGGCCTGAAGGAAGCCGCCGTGCGCGCCGCCCGCCACGCGCTGGACATCCATCCCTGCTTCAAGCGCATCGACACCTGTGCCGCGGAGTTCGCGGCCCTGACGCCCTACATGTATTCGACTTACGAAACGCCGGTAGGCGGCAGCACGGTGTGCGAGAGCAATCCCACCGATGCCAAGAAGATCATCATCCTGGGTGGCGGGCCCAACCGCATCGGCCAGGGCATCGAGTTCGACTATTGCTGCTGCCACGCCGCCTATTCGCTGTCCAGGCAGGGCTATGAAACCATCATGGTGAACTGCAACCCGGAAACCGTCTCCACCGACTATGACACCTCCGACCGCCTGTACTTCGAGCCTTTGACGCTGGAAGACACGCTGGAGATCATCGCCAAGGAACAGGAAAAGGGCACCCTGGCCGGCGTCATCGTGCAATTCGGCGGCCAGACACCGCTGAAGCTGGCCAACGGGTTGCGCGACGCGGGCGTGCCCATTCTTGGCACCAGCGCCGACGCCATCGACCTGGCCGAGGACCGCAAGCGTTTCCAGGTGCTGCTCAACGACCTCAATCTCAAGCAGCCGCGCAACGGCACCGCCATGACGGCGGAGGAAACGGTGCGGATCGCCAACGAGATCGGCTATCCGGTGATCCTGCGCCCCAGCTATGTGCTGGGCGGGCGCGGCATGGTGGTGGTCTCCGACGAGGCCGAAGCCAAGAAGCAGGTGGCGTCCGGCGAGCTGTTCCGCATTTCGGGCGACAATCCGGTGCTGATCGACGGCTTCCTCAACCGCGCCACCGAAGTGGATGTGGATGCGATCTGCGACAAGGACGGTGATGTCTTCATCGCCGGCATCATGGAGCATATCGAGGAAGCAGGCGTGCATTCCGGCGACAGCGCCTGTTCGCTGCCGCCGCGTTCGCTGTCGGCCGACACCATCGCCGAGATCGAGCGCCAGACCATCGCCATGGCCAAGGCGCTGAAGGTCCAGGGCCTGATGAATGTGCAATACGCCATCCAGGGCGGCGAGATCTATGTGCTGGAAGTCAATCCGCGCGCCAGCCGCACCGTGCCCTTCGTCGCCAAGGCCATCGGCCTGCCGGTGGCGGCCATCGCATCGCGCGTGATGGCGGGCGAGACGCTGGCCTCGATGAAGCTGAAGAAGCCCAATCCCAAGCACATCTCGGTGAAGGAAGCCGTGCTGCCCTTCGCCCGCTTCCCCGGCGTGGACACCATCCTGGGACCGGAGATGCGCTCGACCGGCGAAGTGATGGGGCTGGACGAGAATTTCGGCCGCGCCTTCGCCAAGAGCCAGATCGGCGCCGGTGTGAAGCTGCCCACCGGCGGCACCGTCTTCATCTCGGTGCGCGAAGCTGACAAGGACCTGATCGAGGCCCCGGCCCGCGCGCTGGTGGAGATGGGCTTCTCGCTGGTCGCCACCCGCGGCACCGCCAAGGTGCTGGCGGCGGCGGGCCTGCAGGTCGCGGTGGTCAACAAGGTGCTGGAAGGCCGCCCGCATGTGGTGGATTCGTTGAAGAACGGCGCCATCCACCTGGTCTTCAACACCACCGACGGGCAACAGGCGCTGGTGGACAGTTCCTCCATCCGCCGGGCGGCGCTGACTCTGAAGGTGCCCTACTACACCACCATGGCGGGTGCCGCGGCGGCCATCCAGGCGATCCAGGCCTTGCGCGCCGGCTCACTTGAAGTGGCGCCGCTGCAGTCCTACTCTTTGTGACGCACCCGCTGACCCGCTTTTAGCTTTTGTCAGCGATTTCAGTGCTTTAACAAACAACAGTCTCCGCAGCCGGCTCACCCCGGCGGCGAGAGACTTTTTTTGCCCCGCTCAGACCGGGGAGGGACGGACGAGATGGAAAAAATTCCGATGACTGGGCCAGGCTTCAAGGCCCTGGAGGCCGAGCTGGAACAGCTCAAGAATGTCGAGCGCCACGCCATCATCGCGGCCATCGCCGAAGCGCGCGCCCATGGCGACCTGTCGGAAAACGCCGAATATCACGCCGCCAAGGAGAAGCAGAGCTTCATTGAAGGCCGCGTCATGGAACTGGAAGACCAGATCGGCCGCGCCGATGTGATCGACATTTCCAAACTGTCGGGCAGCAGCGTCAAATTCGGCGCCACGGTCACGCTGGTGGACGAGGACACGGATGCGGAACGCAAGTTCCAGATCGTGGGCGACGTGGAATCCGACGCCAAGAAGGGCAAGATCTCGCTGTCCAGCCCCATCGCGCGCGCCCTGATCGGCAAGAGCAAGGGCGACACGGTGGAAGTCGCGGCGCCGGGCGGCGCGCGCTCCTATGAGGTCGTGAAGGTCGAGTTCAAGTAACGCACTCCAAGCGTCATGGCCCAAGCCGGGCCATGACGACTTCTATATGATCCCTGGAATGAAGCGCTTGGTCTTCGCCTGATACGCCGCATATTCCGGATAGGCGGCCGACAGCACCTGCTCCTCATACACGCTGCGGATCACCAGCAGGCTCACCACGCCCAGCGCCACCAGGAAGGCCCAGGGCTGCTGGAACTGCAGCGCCATGCCCACAATGGTGATCATCTCCACCGCATAGAGCGGATGGCGGGCATGGGCATAGGGCCCGCCGGTCACGAGGGTGCGCGCCTCGGGCATGATCGAGAAGGCCTTGCCCAGCCGCCACAGCACCAGCGCCGACGACAGGCTGCCCACGCCGATCAGCGCCGCCGTCAAAAATTGCATCCCCAGCGTGAGATGCGCCTGCGGCAGCTGCAGGATGCCCACGCCCAGGAAGGTGCCGGCAAAGCCGCAAAAGCGCGGCAGCAGGCCCTTGGACTTGGCGACCGGGCGGTTGCGTATCAGCAGCAGCCAGATCAGCAGCACATTGAAGGCCAGCGCCGCCACCAGCGAAAACAGATGCACCCAGGTGAACAGGTCCGCCCGGCTTTGCGCGATCAGCGCAATGTCGTTGATCACTGATGGCCGCAGCTGCAGCGCGCCATAGCCGAACCACAGGACCAGCGGCAGCGCCGCAAAGGCGTCGTACAGCTTGGTATTCTGCGCCGCCAGCAGGCGCGGATCCGGCGTGCCGGGATTCAGCGCCCAGGTGAGCAGCAAAAGCCAGCCCAAGCCATAATTGCTCACCAGCGCCACACGCGCCACCGCTGACAGATCGTGCATATCCACCGCCACGAAGCCCGGCGCCAGGAAATGCAGCGCCGTGGACTGCAGCGGCGACACCAGCAGATTGAGCACAAAGATGATGAAGAAGCGCCGATGCCCCTTGAGGAAGGCCAGCAGCGACGGCAGGAAATAGAGATACAGCAGGACGCCGGTGGTCAGCAGCGCGAAGGACCTCATCTGTCCCGTCAGAATTCCGTCCAGCATCAGTCCCCCAGCATGTTTGTTTGGTCGTCTGTTTCGTGAGGCCGCCGCGCCAGCAGCGCCACCAGTTCCGCGACCTCGGTGAATGTCCCATCCGGCGACACATCGCGCAAGGCGGCGCGCAAGGTCTCCGCGAATTCGTCCTGCCGCGCCCCCAGCCGGTCCGGTGCGCAGGTGGACATGGAAAAGGCGCGGCCGATGATGTCCTCGGTGGTGAGCGGCTGGCGGATGGTGACCGAAAGCCATTCCAGCTGGGTGAAGGCGGAGGCAAACAGGAACGGCTCATAGCGGCGATGGCCGCCGCTGCGTTCCTTGCCGTGCTCGCCTTCGTTGCGGCCGAATTTCCGGGCCACATCGTATAGGATCTTGAACCAGCGGTTTTCCGCCACGGGCGGATGAGCGTCGTGGAACAGCGCCACGCCACCGCCGGGCTGCACGATGCGGTCCAGCATGGCCAGGGTCGCGGCGCCATCCATCCAGTGGAAGGCGCGCCCGATCACGACGAGCCGGAACGGTCCCATGTCCGGCGTCAGATCCTGCGACGCGGCCTGGCCGAACGCCACGCTTGCGCCCGCCGCAGCGGCGGATGCTTGCGCCGCCGCCAGCATGGCGGGTTCCGGATCCAGCGCCGTCACCGAACAGCCCAGCCGGGCAAAGGGAATCGCCAGCATGCCGGTGCCGGTCCCCAGATCGAGCACCGAATCGCCGGGCTGCAAACCCGCCAGCGCCGCTACCCGCCGCACCAGGCGGTCCGGATAAGACAGGCGATAGCGCTCGTAGAAGGCGACATTGCCGGCAAACAGGCCGGGCTCCGGGGTGCTCAAGGTGGGAACCTTTTAGACTTTGCTTTGTTGATCATGGGCTTATACTAGCCCCGCGACATTTTGAACGGACTCAATGGCCAATATTGCCCTGGTTGACGATGACAAGAATATCCTCGCCTCGGTCAGCATGTTGCTGGAGCAGGAAGGCTATCAGGTCCGCAGCTTCTCCGATCCTGCCGCGGCGCTGACCGCCCTCACCGCCGCGCCGCCCGACCTGGCCGTGCTGGACATCAAGATGCCGCGCATGGACGGGCTGGAGCTGCTGCGCCGCCTGCGCCAGGCCAATGGCGAATTGCCGGTGATCTTCCTCACCAGCAAGGATGAGGAGATCGACGAACTGATGGGCCTCAATGCCGGCGCCGATGATTACATCCGCAAGCCCTTCTCCCAGCGCCTGCTGCTGGAGCGCGTGCGCGCCGTGCTGCGCCGGGCCGAAGGCCGTGCCGGTGGTGCGCCTGCCGCGCCGGGCAGCGAAGCCGCCAAGAAGGAAGCTTTGGTGCGCGGCAAGCTGGCGCTGGACCCGCAGCGCCATGAATGCACCTGGGACGGCAAGCCGGTGCGGCTGACCGTCACCGAATTCCTGATCCTGCAGGCGCTGGCGCAGCGGCCCGGCTTCGTGAAAAGCCGCGACAGCCTGATGGACGCGGCCTATGACGACCAGGTCTATGTCGATGACCGCACCATCGACAGCCACATCAAGCGCCTGCGCAAGAAGTTCAAGGTGGTGGCGGACGATTTCGACGCCATCGAAACGCTATACGGCGTGGGCTATCGCTACCGCGAGTAATGCCACACTTTTCCGCCCTCACCTGGCGCATCCTGGCCTTCAATGCGCTGGCGCTCATTGTGCTGACCGGCGGCGTGATCCTGGTGCAGGCGAGCGGGCGCGGGCTGGTGGAGGAACGCCTCACCTCGATCCAGGAACAGGCCAATATCGTGGCCGGCACCCTGGCCGAATATGCCACCGATCCGGAAACCCATACCCTGAAGGTCGAGCAGGCCGAACCGCTGCTGCGCCAGTTGATCGCGCCGACACGGCTGCGGGCGCGGCTGTATCTGCCCAGCGGACGGATCGCCACCGATACCCGCAATCTCCTCGCCCGCAATGTGGTGCAGATGCAGGAACTGCCATCGCTGGATACCAGTGTCCGCGTGCAGGAATGGTTCAAGCGATTGTATGACGGCATCATGGGCGTCAGGCCCTTTGCGCGGCTGCAGCCTTACTACGAAGCGGACGAGGATGGCCGGGTCTATGGCGAGGTCGGCACGGCGCTGACCGGCAGCACCGGCACCGCCGAGCGGGTGGACGATCGCAACCGCCTGGTGCTGTCGGTAGCGGTGCCGATCCAGCGTTTCACCGCCATCTATGGCGTGCTGTTCCTGACCACCGAGGGCGGCGATATCGACGGAATCCTGCGGGCCGAACGCGCCACGCTCATTGAGGTGTTTGCGGTCGCCTTCCTGGTGATGCTGTTCTCATCGCTGTATCTCGCGGGCACCATCGCCGAGCCGGTGAAGCGGCTGGCGGCGGCGGCCGACCGGGTGCGCTCGGGCATCGGCGGGCGCAGCGACATTCCCAACTTCCCGGAGCGCGACGACGAGATCGGCGACCTGGCGGACAGTCTGCGCTCGATGACGGCCAATCTCTATGACCGCATCGACGCCATCGAAAGCTTTGCCGCCGATGTGGCGCATGAACTGAAAAACCCCCTGACCTCGCTGGCCAGCGCGGTGGAGATGTTCTCCCGCGCCAAGGACGAGGAAAGCCGCGTGAAGCTTTTGACCATCGTGCGCGGCGACATCAAGCGCATCGACCGGCTGATCACCGACATTTCCGACGCTTCGCGGCTGGATGCCGAACTGTCGCGCGAGGCGCCGCAGGCGGTGGCGCTGTCGCGGCTGCTCTCCACCATCGTGGAAATCTACCAGATGACCGACACGGCCCATGCGGTG
>JAQGLO010000106.1 GCA_028292825.1 Alphaproteobacteria bacterium
ACCGTTACGGCGCCATGGTAGCGGTCGACGATTGCCACGCCACTGGTCATCTCGGCCCACAGGGTCGCGGCACACCGGCGCTCACCGGCGTCGGCAACCGAGTCGATATTGTCACCGGCACGCTGGGCAAAACGCTAGGCGGCGCCATGGGCGGTTTCATTGCCGCCAGCCAGCCGATCATCGACCTGCTGCGCCAGCGCGCGCGGCCCTATCTGTTCTCCAACGCTTTGGCGCCATCCGTCGCCGCCGGCTCGCTCAAGGCCATCGCCATCGCCGAAGCGGCCGATGACCGGCGTGAAAAGCTGATGCGGCACACGCGAAAGTTCCGCGCTGGCCTCACCGACGCGGGCTTCGAACTGCTTGCGGGCGAGACACCCATTATCCCCGTCATGCTGGGCGAAGCCAAGCTGGCGCAAGACCTTGCGACGGAGCTCGACAGGCGCGGCGTCTATGTGGCGGGCTTCTTCTTCCCCGTAGTGCCCAAGGGCAAAGCGCGCATCCGCACGCAGATGTCGGCGGCGCTGGAGGACGCGGACGTGGATTTCGCCATCGGCGCCTTCACCGAGGCCGGCAAGCAATTGGGGATCATTTGATGCGCGCACTGGTCAAGGCCAAAGCCGAACGTGGCATCTGGATGGAGGAGGGTCCGGTCCCCGAAATCGGGCCTGAGGATGTGCTGGTCAAGGTGCACAAGACCGGCATTTGCGGCACCGATATCCACATCTACAACTGGGACGAATGGGCCCAGAAGACTGTGCCGGTGCCCATGATCACCGGCCACGAATATGCCGGCGAGATCGCCGCCGTGGGCGCCGAGGTCAAGAACCTGCGCATCGGCCAGCGCGTCTCCGGCGAAGGCCATGTCGTCGGCATGAACAGCCGGGCCAGCCGCGCCGGCAAGTTCCACCTCGATCCCGACACCAAGGGCATCGGCGTCAACCTGCCGGGCGCCTTCGCCGAATTCGTCAAGATCCCGGCCTTCAACATCATCCCGCTGCCCGACAGCATCGATGATGAAATGGGCGCCATCCTCGATCCACTCGGCAATGCCGTGCACACCGCTCTGGCCTTCAACATCGTCGGCGAGGACGTGCTGGTCACCGGCGCCGGCCCCATCGGCATCATGGCCGCCATGGTGGCGCGCCGCGCCGGCGCCCGCAGCGTGGTGCTGACCGATCGCAATGATTTCCGGCTGGGCCTGGCGGCGAAGATGGCCGATGTCTGCACCGTCAATGTGACGCGCGAGGATTTGAAAAGCGTGATGGCGGAGGAAGGCATTGAAGACGGCTTCGGCGTGGCGCTGGAAATGTCCGGCGCACAGGCGGCTATCGCCCAGTGCATCACCCATCTGGCCATGGGCGGCCGGCTGGCGATGCTGGGCATCCCCTCCAAGGCGATGGAGGTGAACTGGTCCGACATCATCCTCAAGGCGATTACCGTCAAGGGCGTCTATGGCCGCCAGATGTTCGAGACCTGGCGCAAGATGCTCGCCCTGCTGCATGCCGGGCTGGACCTGACGCCGCTGATCACCCACCGCGTCGCCGCCAATGATTACCAGGCGGGTTTTGATGCCGCGCTGTCGGGTGAATCCGGCAAGGTCGTGATGGACTGGTCCTAGGCCAATTCGATGGCAATAGCGGTGGCTTCGCCGCCGCCGATGCACAGGGACGCCACGCCGCGCCGGCCGCCGGTGCGCATCAGGGCGTGCAGCAAGGTTACGATGATGCGGGCGCCGGTGGCCCCGATGGGGTGACCCAGTGCGCAGGCGCCGCCGCCGATGTTCAGCCGCTCGCGTGCGATTCCCAATTCCTTGGCCGCGGCCATCGGCACCACGGCGAAGGCCTCGTTGATCTCGAACAGGCCCACATCGGCGACGTCCCAGCCGGTCTTTGACAGCAGCTTGCGGATCGCCGGGATCGGCGCGGTGGAATACCAGGCCGGCTCCTGCGCATGGGTGGTGTGCGCCTTGATCTCGGCCAGGATGGACAGGCCCTCCGCTTGCGCTGTCGAGCGCCGCATCAATAGCAGCGCCGCCGCACCGTCCGCATTGGCACTGGCGCTGGCGGCGGTGATGGTGCCGTCCGGCCGGAACGCGGGCTTGAGATTCGGAATCTTTTCCGGCGACACCTTCATGGCATGTTCGTCGTCCGCCACCAGTCCGGCCTTGGTTTCCACCGGCACGATTTCGGCGCGGAAGTCGCCGCCGGTAATGGCGGCGCGGGCGCGGGTCAGGGTTTCGATGGCATAGGCATCCTGGTCGGCGCGGCTGAACTGGAAGGCCTGGGCGCACAGCTCGCCGAAATCGCCCATCGGGCGCCCCGGTTCATAGGCATCTTCCAGGCCGTCCAGCATCATATGGTCGAAGATGCGGTCATGGCCCGCGCGATAGCCGCTACGCGCCTTGGCCAGCAGATACGGCGCATTGGACATGGACTCCATGCCGCCCGCCACGATCCTTTGCGCCGAACCCGCCAGGATCAGGTCATGGGCCAGCATCACCGCTTTCATGCCCGAACCGCAGACCTTGTTCACGGTGGTGGCGCCCACACTGTCCGGCAGGCCCGCGCCGCGCGCTGCCTGGCGCGCCGGGGCCTGGCCTTGGCCCGCCGGCAGCACGCAGCCCATCAGCACTTCATCTATCGCACCGGGCGCGACGCCACTGCGCGCCAGCGCGGCCGCAATCGCATGTGATCCGAGCTCATGTGCCGCCAGCGGCGACAGCGCACCCAGGAAACGCCCCAGCGGAGTGCGGACAGCGGCGACAATGACAACGGGATCGCTCATATGGGCAGACGTGTGGTGTTCTTCACGCATTTCAAGGCGAAGTGGGAATTGACCGAGCCGACGCCGGGGAAATGCAGCAGCACTTTTTTCAGCAGATGCTCATATTCATCGATGCTGCGCACCACGATCCGCACGGCATAGTCGCTGTCGCCGCTGGTGACGAAACATTCCACGATTTCAGGCCGGGCCAGCGCTGCCTGCTCGAAGGCCTCCAGGGTTTCTTCGTCATGGGCCTTCAGCTTGATATTGGCCAGGACATTGACCGACAGGCCCATGATGGCCGGGTCCAGAAGCACCGCCCGGCCGCGGATGGCGCCGGATTCCTCCAGCTGCTTCACCCGCCGCCAGCAGGGTGTGTGGGACAGGCCGACCTTGAGGGCCAGATCGACCATGGAGGTGGTGCTGTCCTCCTGCAGGATTCGCAGGATTTTCAAATCAATCTCATCCATAGGATTTCATCCTATCAAAGTGCCATTTTACAGAATTCTATCATATTCTGGGCACGTCAGCTGCAAGAAAAGGCAATTTCGTCCCGGCACGTCTGTGCCATGCTCCCCGCCAAGGCGTTGTGAAAGCGCCAAGTATCAGGTGAGGCGCATGACGGACGGTCTGACGCTCTATATCCCCGAACCGCCGACCCGGCCCGGCGACACGCCGGATTTCAGCCACCTGGAAATCCCGGCGGCCGGCGCCATGCCGCGGCCGCCGACCGACGCACCCGCCGAAACGCTGCGCGACATGGCCTATGGCCTGGTGCGGGTGCTGGATGATGCGGGTCAAGCGGTCGGCCCCTGGGCGCCTGGGCTGTCGCCCGAGCAGTTGCGCCAGGGCCTGTCCGCCATGATGCTGACCCGACTGTTTGAAGACCGCATGTTCCGCTCGCATCGCCAGGGCAAGACCAGCTTCTTCATGAAGTCCACCGGCGAGGAAGCTATCGGCGCGGCGCAATCCATGGTGCTGGACCGGCGCGACATGTGCTTTCCCACCTATCGCGTATTGAGCTGGCTGATGGCGCGGGATTATCCCCTGATCGACCTGGTCAACCAGATATTCTCGAACGCACGCGATCCCTTGAAGGGCCGCCAGCTTCCTATTCTTTATTCGGCGCGTGATTACGGTTTTTATTCTTTGTCGGGCAATCTGGGCAGCCGCTTCGGCCATGCCGTGGGCTGGGCGATGGCCAGCGCCTACAAGAATGACGACAGCCTGGCGCTGGCCTATATCGGCGAAGGTTCCACCGCGGAAGGCGATTTCCACGAGGCGCTGACATTTGCATCCGTCTATCACGCGCCCGTCATCCTGTGCATCACCAACAACCAGTGGGCAATCTCCAGCTATGCCGGCATCGCCGGCGCGGACGAAACCACCTTTGCCGCCAAGGCCGCCGGCTATGGCCTGCCGGGACTGCGGGTGGATGGCAACGACTTCCTGGCGGTGTGGGCGGCGACGCAGTGGGCGGTGGCCCGCGCCCGCGCCAATCTGGGCGCCACGCTGATTGAATTCTTCACCTATCGCGCCGCCGGCCATTCCACCAGCGACGATCCCGGACGCTATCGCCCCGCCGACGAAGCCGCCGGCTGGCCGCTGGGCGATCCGGTCGCGCGCCTGAAGCAGCATTTGATCGCCATCGGCGAATGGGACGAGGCCCGCCACACCCAGTTCGAATCCGAGCTGGTGGAGCGGGTGCGCGCCGCCGCCAAGGAAGGCGAGGCGGTGGGTACGCTTGGCAAGTCCAAGCCGCCGGTCAGCGAGATGTTCGAAGGCGTGTTCGAGAAACCCGACTGGCGCGTGCGCGAGCAGCGCGAAGAGCTGGGAGTCTGACCATGCCGTCCATGTCGATGATCCAGGCGCTGAATTCCGCTCTCGACGTGATGCTGGCGCGCGATCCCGATGTCCTGATGTTCGGCGAAGATGTCGGGTATTTCGGCGGCGTCTTCCGCGTCACCGAAGGCCTGCAGAAGAAGCATGGCCTGAAGCGCTGCTTCGATACGCCGATCTCGGAAGGTGGCATCATCGCCACCGCCATCGGCATGGGGGCCTATGGCCTGCGTCCGGTGGCCGAAATCCAGTTCGCCGATTACATCCTGCCGGCCTTCGACCAGCTGGTGTCGGAAGCCGCGCGCCTGCGCTACCGCTCCAATGGCGAGTTCTGGGCGCCCATCACGGTGCGTGCGCCCTATGGCGGCGGCATCTTCGGGGGCCAGACCCACAGCCAGAGCCCGGAGGCGCTGTTCGCCCATGTCACCGGCCTGTGCACGGTGATCCCGTCCAATCCCTATGATGCCAAGGGCCTGTTGATTGCCAGCATCGAAAGCAACGATCCGGTGATTTTCCTGGAGCCCAAGCGTATCTATAACGGACCGTTTGATGGCCATCACGAACGCCAGATGAAGACCTGGGCCGATCACGCCAAGGCCGATGTGCCCGAAGGTCACTATACCGTGCCGTTGGGCAAGGCCGCGACGGTCCGCGAAGGTCGCGACGTTACGGTGCTGGCCTATGGTACCATGGTGCATGTGGCCGAGAGCGCGATCGAAGAATCCGGCATTGACGCCGAACTGATCGATCTGCGTTCCATCGTGCCGCTGGACATCGACGCCATCGTGTCATCCGTCACCAGGACGGGGCGCTGCGTGATCGTGCACGAAGCCTCGCGCTTTGCCGGTTTTGGCGGCGAGCTGTCGGCACTGGTGCAGGAGCGCTGCTTTTTCCACCTGAAATCGCCCGTCCAGCGTGTCGCCGGCTGGGACACACCCTATCCGCACGCCTTTGAGTGGGATTATTTCCCCGGGCCGGGGCGCGTCGTCAGCGCCTTGAAGCGGGTGATGGAGGACTGATGGGCCAGTATCTCTTCCGTCTGCCGGACATTGGCGAAGGCGTGGCCGAGGCCGAGATTGTGGCCTGGCACATCAAGCCGGGCGACCATGTGCGCGAGGACCAACCCTTGCTGGACGTGATGACCGACAAGGCCACCGTGGACATGACCTCGCCGGTGGACGGCACCGTGGTCGCGCTGCACGGCGATGTCGGCGGCATGGCGCCCGTCGGTTCGGTGCTGGTGGAGATGGATGTCACGGGCGAGGCGGTGGCCGCGCCCGTCCAAAAAGACGTGATCGAAAATGCCCGCGCCGGCGAGGTGAAGCCGGCCCCACCCGCCGCCGCGCCGGTCAATGCCGACCCGACTGCCTCGCCCGCCACCCGCCGCCGTGCGATGGAGTGGGGCATCCGGCTGGAAGATGTGCCGGGCACCGGCCCTCATGGCCGCATTCTGACCGAAGACCTGGAACGTCATCGGGACGGTGGTGCTGGACCTGCGCGGCCAGGCAGCGAAAAGATCAAGATCACCGGCCTGCGCCGCCGCATCGCCGACAGGATGCAGGAATCCAAGCGCCACATTCCGCATTTCACCTATGTCGAGGAGTTCGATCTCACCGAACTGGAAAGCCTGCGCCACACGCTGAACGATAGCCGTGGTGACAAACCCAAGCTGACCTTGTTGCCTTTCTTCATGCGGGCACTGGTTCGTCTGGTGCCGGACTTTCCCAATATCAACGCCCATTATCACGAAGCCGATGGGGAACTGGAGCGGTTTTCCGCCGTCCATATCGGCATTGCCGCCCAGACCGCCAACGGCCTGATGGTGCCGGTGGTTCGTCACGCCGAACAGCGCGACCTGTGGGACTGCGCCCGCGAACTGGGGCGCGTCACCCAGGCCGCCCGTGACGGCAAGGCAGGCCGCGAAGAGCTCAGCGGCTCCACCATCACCCTCACCAGCCTGGGCCCGATGGGCGGCATCGCCGCCACGCCGATCATCAACCACCCCGAGGTCGCCATCATCGGCCCCAACAAACTAGTGGAACGGCCGGTGGTCGACGGCGCCTTCATCGCCCGCCGCAAGCTGATGAATCTGTCCGCCTCCTTTGATCATCGCATCATCGATGGTTACGATGCCGCGCGGTTTGTGCAGCAGCTGAAACGGCTGCTGGAACATCCCGCCTTGCTGTTTCTGGAGTGACCATGACAGACGCCCAACCCGCCACGACGCCGCCCCACGAACAACCCGCTATCCGCGTCACCGCCATGCCCGCCGACGCCAATTTCAACGGCGATATCTTCGGCGGCTGGATCATGAGCTGGATGGATCTGGCGGCCGGCAACACCGCCAGCCGCCGCAGCCAGGGCCGCGCCGTGACGGTGGCGATCGACGCCGTCAGTTTCCACCACCCCGTTCATATCGGCGACGAACTGTCGGTCTGGGCTAAGGTCACTTCGGTCGGCCGCACCTCGATGAAGATAGCGGTGGAAGCCTGGCAGCGCGCCCGCGACGGCGACAGCACCTCGAAAGTGACATCGGCGACCTTCACCTTCGTCGCCATCGACCTGCAGGGCCGGCCGCGCCCAGTGCCGCCGGACAGCACGCCATGATGCTCGATTTCGGCCTGGGCGAAACCGCCGACATGCTGCGCGACACGGCGCGGCGTTTTTCCACTGACCGCATCGCGCCGCTGGCCGCGGACATCGACGCCAGCAACAAATTCCCGCGCCATCTCTGGCCCGAGATGGGCGCGCTGGGCCTGCACGGGATCACGGTCGAGGAAGACTATGGCGGCTTGGGCCTGGGGTATCTGGAACATGTCGTGGCGATGGAAGAAGTCAGCCGGGCCAGCGCCTCGGTGGGGCTGTCCTATGGCGCCCATTCCAATCTCTGCATCAACCAGATCCGCCGCTGGGGCAATGACGAGCAGAAACAGAAATACCTGCCTCGATTGATCAGCGGCGAGCATGTCGGCTCGCTTGCCATGTCGGAAGCCGGTTCAGGTTCCGATGTCGTGTCCATGCGGCTGAAGGCCGAAAAGCGCGGCGACCACTATGTGCTTAACGGCACCAAGTTCTGGATCACCAATGCGCCGGAAGCCGATGTGCTGGTGGTCTATGCCAAGACCGATCCGGCAGCCGGTTCGAAGGGCATCACAGCCTTCCTGATCGAAAAGGGCATGAAGGGCTTTTCGGTATCCCAGAAACTGGACAAGATGGGCATGCGCGGCAGCGACACCGCCGAGCTGGTGTTCCAGGATTGCGAAGTGCCGGCGGGGCAGGTGATGGGCGCCGAAGGCCATGGCGTAAAGATTCTGATGTCCGGCCTGGATTACGAGCGCGCCGTGCTGGCGGGCGGACCGCTGGGCATCATGCAGGCGTGTCTGGACGTGGTCATCCCCTATGTGCGCGAGCGCAAGCAGTTCGGGGCGGCCATCGGCTCCTTCCAGCTGATGCAGGCCAAGGTGGCCGATATGTATGTGGCGTTGAATTCGGCGCGCGCCTATGTCTATGCCGTGGCGCGGGCCTGCGATGCCGGCAAGACCACGCGCTTCGATGCGGCAGGCGCGATCCTGCTGGCCTCGGAAAATGCGGTGAAAACTTCGCTGGAAGCAATCCAGGCGCTGGGCGGCGCGGGTTACACCAGTGAATGGCCGGTGGAACGGTTCCTGCGCGATGCCAAGCTCTATGACATCGGCGCCGGCACCAACGAAATCCGCCGCTTCCTGATCGGGCGGGAGCTGATCGGCGCATGAGCGAGCTGACCAGCCTGGTCGATCCGTCCAGCCCGGCCTTCGCCGCCAACGCCGCGCACAACCGCGCCCTGGCGGAAGACTTGCGGGCCCGGATCGCAGCCGCCGCGCCGGGCGGCAGCGAAAACGCGCGCCGCAAGCATACCGATCGCGGCAAGCTGCTGCCCCGCGAGCGGGTGATGCGGCTGCTGGATCCCGGCTCGCCTTTCCTGGAAATCGGCGCCCTGGCGGCAAACGGCCTGTATGACGATGCCGCGCCGGCCGCAGGCATCATTGCGGGGATCGGGCGGGTGCGGGGCCGCGAAGTGATGATCGCTGCCAATGACGCCACCGTGAAGGGCGGCGCCTATTTTCCCATGACGGTGAAGAAGCATCTGCGCGCCCAGGAAATTGCGCAAGCGAACCGCCTGCCTTGCCTGTATCTGGTGGATTCCGGCGGCGCCAACCTGCCGCACCAGTCTGAAGTCTTTCCTGACCGCGATCACTTCGGCCGCATCTTCTTCAACCAAGCCAACATGTCGGCGCAGGGCATCGCCCAGATTGCCTGCGTGATGGGAAGCTGCACCGCGGGCGGCGCCTATGTGCCCGCCATGTCGGACGAAAGCATTATCGTGCGCGGCCAGGGCACCATCTTCCTGGCCGGGCCGCCGCTGGTGAAGGCCGCCACCGGCGAGATCATCAGCGCCGAGGAACTGGGCGGCGCCGATACCCATGGCCGCAAGTCCGGCGTGGTGGATCATGTGGCGGAGAACGACCAGCATGCCATCGACATCCTGCGCCAGATCGTGGGCACCTTGCCGCCTGCGCACAAGCCTGATGTCGCCTTGACGCCGCCGCGGCCGCCGAAATTCGCCGCGGAAGAACTTTACGGCGTCGTGCCGCGCGATGTCCGCGCACCCTATGATGTGCATGAGGTCATCGCCCGCATCGTGGACGGTTCGGACTTCCACGAATTCAAGCCGCTTTATGGTTCTACACTGGTCTGCGGTTTCGCGCATATCTGGGGCATGCCGGTGGCGATCCTGGCCAACAATGGCGTGCTTTTTTCGGAAAGCGCCCAGAAGGGCGCGCATTTCATCGAGCTGGCCTGCCAGCGCCGCACGCCTTTGCTGTTCCTGCAGAATGTCTCCGGCTTCATGGTGGGCGGAAAATACGAGGCCGGCGGCATCGCCAAGGACGGCGCCAAGCTGGTGACGGCGGTCGCGACTGCCACGGTGCCCAAGCTGACTGTGCTCATCGGCGGCAGCTTTGGTGCCGGCAATTACGGCATGTGCGGCCGCGCCTTCTCGCCGCGCTTCCTGTTCACCTGGCCGAACAGCCGCATCAGCGTGATGGGCGGCGAACAGGCAGCCTCCGTGCTGGCGACCGTCAACCGCGATGCCGAGACCTGGAGCAAGGAACAGGAAGAAGCCTTCAAGGCCCCCATCCGCCAGAAATACGAGGACGAGGGCAATCCCTATTACGCCACGGCGCGGCTGTGGGACGATGGCATCATCGATCCCGTCCAGACCCGAGACGTGCTGGGACTCGCCTTGGCCGCCAGCCTGAACGCGCCCATTCCGGAGCATCCGCGCTTCGGCCTGTTTCGGATGTGAGATGATCGAACGCCTGCTGATCGCCAACCGGGGAGAGATCGCGCGTCGCATTGTTCGCACCGCGCACCGGCTGGATATCAGGACAGTCGCAGTCTATTCGGACGCCGATGCGGACGCGCCGTTCGTGCGCGAAGCGGACCAGGCCATTGCCATTGGCCCCGCTCCGGCGCGGGAAAGCTATCTCGATGGCGGCAAGATCCTGGCGGCGGCAAAGGCAAGCGGCGCAGCTGCAATTCATCCCGGCTACGGCTTTCTTTCCGAAAATGCGGCCTTTGCGCAAAGCGTGCTGGATGCGGGCCTGGTCTGGGTGGGCGCGCCGCCCGCTGCCATACGCGCGATGGGCCTGAAGGATGCCGCGAAGACATTGATGCAGAATGCCGGCGTGCCGGTAACGCCGGGCTATCTCGGCGCGGACCAATCGCCCGCGCGCCTGCAGCGCGAAGCCGATACAATCGGCTATCCTGTCCTGATCAAGGCAGTGGCGGGCGGTGGCGGCAAGGGCATGCGCCGGGTCGATGCGGCCGGCGATTTCGCGGATGCGCTGGCTTCGTGCCGGCGCGAAGCCGCGTCGGCCTTTGGTGACGATCATGTGTTGCTGGAGAAATATGTCACCAGTCCACGGCATATCGAGGTCCAGATATTCGCGGACACCCATGGCAACTGTGTCCATATGTTCGAGCGCGACTGCTCGCTGCAACGGCGCCATCAGAAAGTTATCGAGGAAGCGCCCGCCCCCGGCATGGATGCCGCCACCCGCGCCGCGCTGTGCGCCGCCGCGGTGAAGGCGGCCAGGGCTGTCAATTATGTCGGCGCGGGCACCATCGAATTCATCGCCGACGCGTCCGAAGGCCTGCGCGCCGACCGCATCTGGTTCATGGAGATGAATACCAGATTGCAGGTGGAGCATCCCGTCACCGAGGCCATCACCGGCCAGGACCTGGTGGAATGGCAGCTGCGCGTGGCCTCAGGCGAACCCCTCCCCAGATCCCAGAGCGAACTTTCCATAAAGGGCTGGGCGATGGAGGCGCGGCTATATGCGGAAAATCCTTCGGCGGGGTTCCTGCCTTCCATCGGGCCGCTGTCCCGTCTGAAGCTGCCTTCCGATATCCGCGTCGACAGCGGTGTGGAGGAGGGCGGGGTGGTTACGCCTTTCTATGATCCCATGATCGCCAAGCTGATTGTGCATGCGGACAGGCGCGAAGAAGCCGCCGCCCGGCTCGCCGCCGCATGTCGCGCCGTGGAGGTCTGGCCGGTCCGGACCAACGCCGCCTTCCTGGCCCGCGCCGCCGCCGATCCCGATTTTGTGGCGGGCCGGATCGATACCGGTTTCATCGCCCGCCATCCCGGCCTGATCCCGCCGGACGCGCCCGACGCGCGGCTGGTGGCGCGCGCCGCGCAGGCGCTTCTGCAAGGCGGTGATGGTCCCTGGACAGCGCTGCAGGGCTTTCGTGCCGCTGCGCCGTCGGACGGGACAATCGCCGTCGCCATGGGTGGTCATATATATAATGCGGTACCGGCCGAAGGGCCGGAAGCGGTGTGGCGCGATGGAGAAAACAACGTCCTGTTCGCGGACGGCCAGGCCTGGGCTTTCTCTGCCCCGAGGTTCGAAGGCGGCACCGCTGCCGGGCCGACGGATGGCGTCCTCGTTGCGCCGATGCCGGGAATGGTGACAGCTTTGCAGGTGAAGATGGGCCAGGCTGTCCGGCGGGGCGAGGTGCTTTTGGTGCTGGAAGCGATGAAGATGGAAAACGGCCTGGTGGCGCCGTTCGACGGCGTGGTGGCGGCGCTGGAGGTGACCTTGGGCGCACAGGTGCGCGAAGGCGCTGTGTTGGCGCGCATTGAAAAGGACAAGGTGTAATGGCGGGGCGGACCTTCGAACAGTGGACGCTGGGCGAGCATATTGTCCACGATATCCGCCATACTGTGACTGATGCCGAGAACCGCCTTGTCACGACCATGACTCACAATCCCCAGCCGCTGCACCTCGATGCGGACTATGCCGCCACCACCGAATTCGGGCAGATCGTCGTCAACGGCCTTTTCACCTTTGCGCTGATGGTGGGAATTTCCGTCGCCGATACCACGCTGGGCACGTTGATCGCCAATCTGGGTTACGACAAGGTCACCATGCCTCACCCGGTTTTCCTGGGCGACACCTTGCGGGTGGAGACCGAGGTGCTGGAACTGCGCACGTCAAAGTCACGCCCCAATGCCGGCATCGTTACCTTCCGTCATCGCGCCTTCAACCAGAAGGATGAACTGGTCTGCGAGGCCTTGCGCATGGCCCTGGTGAAGAAATCATGAGGTCGCTGCTGTTCGTGCCGGGCGACCGGCCGGACCGGATGGACAAGGCGCTGTCCTGCGGCGCCGATGCGCTGATCCTGGACCTGGAAGATTCGGTGTTGCCCGACGCCAAGCCTGCCGCACGGGCCGCTGTTGCCGCCTCCCTGGCGAAGCCGCGCGCCATGCCGGTATTCGTGCGGGTCAATCCCCTTGGCGTCATCACCGATGAAGACCTGACGGCGATTGTGCCGCACAAGCCCGACGGCATTGTATTGCCCAAGGCTGAAGGCGGCACATCTGTCGCGGAACTGGATGCGCGGCTGACGCGGCTTGGCGATACGAACGCCAGGATCCTGCCCATTTGCACCGAGACAGCGAAAGCGGTCTTTGCGCTGGGAAGCTATGGCGGTGTCAGTGCCCGGCTTTGCGGCCTGACCTGGGGCGCGGAAGACCTGCCGGCGGCCATCGGCGCGGTCACATCGCGCTTGTCGGACGGCAGCTTCACCCCGCCCTACGAAACCCTGCGTGCACTGACCCTGTTCGGCGCGCATGCCGCCGGCGTTGCCGCGATTGAAACCGTGTTTCCGGCGATAAAAGATGAGGCCGGCTTGTCCGCCTATGCGGCGCGCGGTCGCCGCGATGGTTTTTCCGGCATGCTGGCAATCCATCCCGCGCAAGTGCCGCTGATCAACGCGGCCTTCACGCCAAGCCAGGCGGAGCGCGACTGGGCGTGCCGGGTGGTCGAAGCCTTCGCGCAGAACCCCGGCGCCGGGGCGATTCAGCTGGACGGCCGGATGCTGGACGCGCCACACCTGAAACAGGCGCAGTCCATCCTGGCGCAAGCCTGATCCGTCAGGCGTTCCAGTAGGGTTCGGGAAGCGGAATGAACCGTACCGGCACTTCGGTGATGAAGCTGCCGAGCCAGTCGGCGCAATATTTCATGCCGGCCTGCACCGATGCTGCCTCGCCCAGCAGGATCATGCCCTTCCTGCCGCCGGCAGCGATCATGTCCTGGCAATATTCCACCGCCTCCCATTCGTGGCTGTAGCCGCAGATCACGACATCGGCCGGTCCGTTGAGCAGCCCGATGGTCGGCATCTGCGCCGCATTGCCCCAGCTTGTCGCGACCGTCGCGACCGCCAGCTTCGGATCGCCCACCACGCGCAGGGTTTGATCGTTCAGCCTGCGGCCCAGATCTGTCGCCAGCGCCAGCAGGCTGGTGGACGGCAGGTGAAACAGATTGGGATCGGCCGGGTCGGCCAGCTTTTCCCAGCCCAGTGCCTGTGTCATGCCGATGGCGATGCCATCCGGCATGCGGTCGCGCCAATGGTCATGCAGGTTGAACACCACCATGTTGTGCGTCCGCAGGAAATCGCGTTTCTCCTGGAACAGCGCGTCTCCTTCCAGCCGGTCGAGCTCGTCATTGCCGGACCAGAAGGCGGAATCATAAGTCACGACCAGGTTGTTGCCCGACGCGGCAGCGGCCTTGATACCGGCCAATGAGGCGATTCCCATCACGGCAATGCCTGTGACCGCCTGGGTGGGATCGCCCGCCGCGACACGGTCCGCGGTCTGCGGGCGGTTGGCGGCGCCGGTTTTCGCCAGGATGCGCTGGATGAACTGCAGCGCAGTGAGGGGACCGGTATGGGCCGGCATGCTGGAAATATCGGCCATGCTCAGATCCTGGTGTTGATTTCGAACACGGGCTGACGGGGATTCCAGTAAGGCTCGATGATGGGCACGAACCGAACCGGCACTTCGGTCACGAAGCCTTGCAGCCATTGCGCAGCATATTGCATGCCCCATTGCTCGGACAGCACATGCCCCAGCACGATCAGCGCCTTCTTGCGGCCCGACGTCGCCAGGTCCTGCGCATAGGCGATCAGATCCCAGTCCTGTGCCTCGCCGATCACCAGCACATCGGCATCGCCGTTCAGGAATTGTATGCCTGGAAAAGCGCTGCAATAACCCCAGCTGGTCATCACCTTTCTCACCGGCATGTCCGGATCTCCCACCACGCGCAGGGTGCGGTCACCCAGCTTGCGGCGGAAGTCCCTCGCCAGCGCCGACAAGGTGGTGGCCGGCAGGAGATAGCGCTTGCTGTTGTCGGCATCGCGATACCGGACCCAGTCCATCCGTCGCGCCATGCCTTCATTGATGCCGTCGACCGGCAACCTGGCATGCCAGTGATCGTGGAAGTGGAAACTCACCAGCTTGTGGGCCCGGATATACTCCAGCTTGGTCTTGTAGAGCGGATCCTCCTGCAACTGGGTCAGCGTGTCGGGGTGCGACCACCAGGTCGGTTCATGGGTGATCACCAGGTTCAGTTTCGCCGCTACCGCCGCTTTCAAGGCATCGAATGTTCCCATCATCACGGTGGCGATACCCGTGACCTGTGTGTCGGCGTCGCCCGCGACGATCCGGTCCACGCCGCCTTCGCGCCAATTGGTGCCGATCTGGCCATGCATCCGCTCCAGCACCTGCGACACGGTGAGGGGTGATGCGGCGCGCGCCGGCACAACAGCCAGCGCGGCGATTCCCGATACCATCATCTCCCTGCGGTTGAACGGCCCAACCATGACGACGCTCCTGTTTTCCGACGCCAGACGCTATCATGGTACGGCGACGCGCGTTCAGAAGCGGGCATGAGAAAATGTCAGTGCCAGCGCGCACAAGGGAGATGCCGATGCTGTCCTGGAAAACCGGTCTGACGGTCCTGCTGCTGGCGGGGACCGGCGCGCACGCCCAGCCTGCCATGCCCAACGCCGCCGAACGGGCAGCGATCACGGCGGCTTCGAACGCCGAGCGTGACCGCGAGGTTGCACTGTTGGGCATCGCCGGAATGCAGAAGCCTGTAACCGCCTATGACATCGGCAAGCCCGGCAACGCCAACTATGACGAGGCCAGGGCCAATCCCTATCCCGACCTGCCCGACCTGATGACCCTGAAAAACGGCACCAGGGTGACGACCGCGCGCCAATGGCAGACGCGTCGCGCCGAGATCAAGGCGCTGTTCGACGACCAGGTGTATGGCAAGTATCCCAAGCATATCCCTGGTGTGACCTGGAAAGCCGGAGCGGCCGAGCCCATGGATGTCCAGGGCGTGCCGGCGCTGGTGCGCCATGTCACCGGTCATCTCGACAATTCGGCTTATCCGGCGATCAACGTCGACATTCAGCTGGACGTGGTCACGCCCGCCGCTACCGAAGGCAGGAAAGTTCCGGTTATCATCGGCGGCAGCTCGGTCAAACCGCGACCGCCGTTTCCTGCGCCGCCACCGGGGCAGCCGGTGCATCTGCTGTCGGCGCCCACGGATGTCGCTGACTCCGCAAAATTGCTGCTGGAGCATGGCTGGGGATTTGTCACGGTCAATACCAACGATGTGCAGGCCGACAATGGCGCGGGTCTGACATCGGGTATCATCGGACTGGTGAACCTGGGAAGGCCGCGCAGCCTTTCGGACTGGGGCGTCTTGCGTGCCTGGGCCTGGGCGTACAGCCGCGCCCTGGACTATCTGCAGACCGATTCCAATGTCGATGGCGGACATGTCGGCATCATGGGCCATTCGCGCGGCGGCAAGGCGGCGCTGGTGGCGCTGGTGGATGATCCGCGCCTTGCGGTCGGCTATATCTCGTCATCGGGTGCGGGCGGTGCAAACCTCTATCGGCGCAACTATGGCGAGGCGACCGCCAATATCGCCGGCACCAGCGAGTTTCACTGGTTCGCCGGCAATTTCCTGAAATATGCCGCCCTGGGTCACTCCGCCAATGAAATGCCGGTGGATTCCCATGAATTCATTGCGCTGGTAGCGCCGCGGCCCGTCTTCATTGGCGGCGGCGCCTTGCTCACCGATCCGCAATATGCGCCCGGTGACGCCTGGCAGGATACACAGGGCATGTTCATGGCGGCCGTCGCCGCCAGCCCGGCCTGGACCTTGCTGGGCGCCAAGGGCATCGGCACGGCGACATTCCCGCCGATGGGTACTCTGATAGACACGGGCGATATCGCGTTTCGCCAGCATGCTTACGGCCATACGCCCGCGCCGAACTGGCCCTATTTCATCGCCTTCGCGGACAGGCAGTTTCGTAGATAAGGATATTTTCTAGTATTTGAAATGGAAGCCCAGCGTGAAGCGGCGCCCGAAATCCACCATGTCCAGAAGCTGCTCGGAATAGCGGCCATGGGTGCTGTAGTTGGCATTGTTGAGATTCTGCGCTGAGAAATAGACGTTCAGCTGGGGGGTGAGGTCATAGCTGGTGCTGAAGTCGATCTGCGTCGTGGCGTTCACAAAGGTCGGCTCTGACCCGAACATGGACGTGTTCTGCTGCTGGCCGAAGTGATCGAGATATTCATCGCGCCAGTTGGCGGCGATGCGGGCCTGAAAGCCGTTCCTGTCATAGAAGGCGACAAGGTTGGCGGAATCGGCCAGCCCGGTTACCGCGAAGCCGCTCATGGTGAGGTCGCCGCGGTCATAGGGTTTGTCGTTGCCGGCCAGAGTGGCATTGGCCTGAAAGCCGAAGCCGGTGTCCCCGAATACATGCTGCAGCGCGAATTCCGCGCCATAGACATTCGCGGTCGGGCCGTTGACGTTGGTGGAGACGGTGAAGATGCCCGGATTTCCGGTGGTGGGGTCGATCACCCCGTTGATGGTCTGTTGCGTCGATCCCTGGACAACGAAGTTGGTGACATTCTTGCTGAACACGTCGATGGAGAAATAGGAATTGGGCTGGTAGTACCACTCCGCGCTGAGGTCGAGATTGTCCGACAGATAGGGCATCAGGTTCGGGTTGCCGCCGGAGGCCGTCATCGCGCCGACGCGCTGGCCGGTGCCGAGGCTGAGGACCGGAGTGATCTGGCTCAGCGGCGGACGCGTCAGGGTGCGGGACGCGTCGAACCGCAGCTGGATGTCATCGGTCGCCTGCAGGCTGAGGTCGATATTGGGCAGCAGGAACTGATAGCTGTTTCTGCCATTGACGGGCGATTGCGGCCCGAAGCCTTCCAACAGCGCGGTATGGTCGGACGGCTGCACCGTCAGCGAGGTCAGCGGGTTGGAGATGCCGATGGTGGTCACGCCGGTGAATTCCTGGCGCAACCCCGCATAGATCTTGAGCGGCATGCCGGCGAACGCAACCTTCGCCGTCATGCTGAGGAAAACGGCATTGGTGTTCTCGACGACCTGCGAATAGGCGCCGGGCACATTCGCCAGCCGGTAGGTGCCGTCAAAGCCGGCGCAGCAGTCCGGCGGACCGTAATTGTAGCCCGCGATGGTTGCGGCCTGCGGGTTGCCCAGGCTCTGCAGATAGTTCAGGACCGAATAGGCATTGAAGACCAGGATCTGCGGCGGCAGGTTGGCGGACCCACCAAAGCCGTTGATGAAATCGCCGGTGCGGAACGATCCCGTGAACAGGCTCTGGGGCAGGGCCGCGCCGTGGGTGCCGTTGTTGTTGGAGGCAGGGCCGTAGCCCGCATAGGCCTGCCACTGGTTGTTGCTGAAATCGTCATGGCTCTGGGTGTTGTCATGGTCGCCGACGAACTGGTAACCGCCGGTGATCCTGAAATCAGGGCTGCTGGTGAAGGTGGCTTCGGCCTTGAACTGCTGCACCCGGTCGAACCGCTGCGGGGCGGTCATGGGCAACACATGGCTGCCGATCAGGCCGTTGCCCAGGAGGGCCGCGGCGTTGCCGCTGGGACCGTAATTGACTGGGTAAGGCAGGTTGTGGCCGCCCGGCAGGACAAGGCCGACATTGCTGCCAAAGGTCCCGCCGGGTGTTGAAGGACCGTATCCCACATCCGCGTCTATCGAGCTGAGCTTGCCGCCGGGATTCTGCCAGGCCTGCGAATGGTCATAGTCCAGGTTTACCGCCAGCCTGTCGTTGATGTCCCATTTCACGTTCAGTCCGGTATCGTTGTTCTGCAGGATCGAGCCGTTGACCTGCGATTGGAAATCCGTCGGCGTGCCAGGCTGGATGAAGCTGGTGATGGTGCCGTTGGCGTTCTGGGTGACATTGCGCAGGCTGCCGGCATTGAACCAGACGCTGAACCCGTATTGCAGCGCATGCAGCGTATCGCGCGAATAATTGTCGTCGAGGGTGACGGTCAGACCGTTTGCCGGACGCCACTGCAACACCGCGCGACCATTGACACGCGTGTCCTGTGTTGTCTCCTGGTAGATGCCATAGTCCTGGGAATACCAGGCGTTGATGGTGTCGGCCGTTGAAGCGCCGGGCGCCGCATTGGCCAGCTGGGAGGCATCGATGCGCGTGCCTTCCCAGCCCTGATTGTTGACATGATGGCCGCGGGTGCGGCTTTGGGAGAAAGCGCCGTCGACCAGGATGCCGAAGGTATCGCCCGCGAAGGTGTCGCTGAACAAAGCCGTGACATTGGGAGTGGCGTTGCCTTCTTCGGGAGAGAAGGTGGTGGATGCAGCCCCCACGATCCGCAGGCCGGGATGATCGAAAGGCCTGGGGAACTTGATGTCCACGGTTGCGCCGATCGCGCCGGCCGACAAGGTGGCGTCCGGCGATTTCAGGACGTCGATTTCACTGACGAAATCCGCGCCCACGGTGCTGAAATCGAAGGCGCGGCCCACGCCCGAGGCGATCTTGCGGCCGCTGTACAAGGTTTCGTTGAAAGACGGACCAAAGCCGCGCACCGTGATCTGGGTGGCGTTGCCGGCCGAGGTCGGGATGCCGCCCAGGCTTGAGACGCCGCGGCTGACGGTGACGCCGGGAATGCGCTGCATGGCGGCGGCGACATCCACATCCGGAAACTTGCCGATGTCCTCGGCGGTGATGACATCGACCAGCCCCCCGGCGGCCCTTTTGATGTTCAGGCTGTGTTGCAGCGAGCCGATCAGGCCGGTGACGATCACCTGTTCAGGTTCATCGCCGGACGGCTGCAGGGTGAGGGCATCACCGGCCGGATCCGGCTTGTCGGCATCGGCGCGGCGCTCGCGGCGGATCATCACCGCGCCCGCCGGGGTGCGCTCGGCGTAAAGGCCGGTACCGTCCAGAAGCAAGGTCAGGGCATCGGGCGCGCTGAGATTTCCGTGCAGGGGCTTGCCGACATAGCCCAGCACCAGGTCTTCTGTGAAGATGATCTGCTGGCCGGAAACCCGTGCATAGGCATTCAGCGAGGCGGAGAGCGGCTGCTGCGGAAGGTCGAAGAAATATTGCTGTTGCTGGGCAAGGGCGTCGCTAGTCCATAGCGCGACGCACAGGCTGCCGGCAGATACCGTCCGCAGCAGCCAATGCCGTGACTTCCCCCTCGGCATGCATTCCTTCCCGGATATTCGGACGCATGCGCGGGCGCTGCGTCTTGTTATTATGGATTGTGACGATCTCGGCGAAGCCCTCCGGCCCCGTCACAATGCCCCACTTTTTCTGGCCTGGCTCTGCAGGGCGATCGTGTGCGGATCCTCCGATACCGCCCGCACCGGCAGGTAATGGGTGACGATCTCCACGAAGCCCGGCACATCGCCGGTATTGAACACGCCGCTGATCTTCATGGCGCCCACCTGTGGGTCCGCGATGACGATCTGCGTGCCGCCGTATCTGTTGATGCGCTCGACGACCGAGAAAAGCGGTTCATCGTCGAACACGACGTGACCGACCGTCCACGCCGTGACCCTTTGCAGATTGACCGGCATGATTTCCGGCGGCACCGCTGGTCCCGCGATCATCTGCTGGCCCGCCCGCAATTCCAGCGACCGCGGCCGGCCGGGCATCATCGTGGTGCCGTCGCTCTCATCTTGGACGACGACATGACCTTCGATCAGCGTCACCAGAATCCTGCTGCCCGCCATGTCGATGTTGAAGGCCGTGCCGGTGGCGATCACTTTCTGGTTGCCCGCGACGACGGAGAAGGGACGCGACTTGTCATGCGCCACGTCAAAGCGTGCCTGGCCCTTCAGCAGATGCAGTGCGCGGTCATGGGCCCGGTAGCGGACGGTCACCTCGCTGTTGGCATCCAGCGACAGCCGCGATCCGTCGGCGAGGGTTATGACCCGGCGTTCGCCGACAGCCGTGCGGTAGTCGTCCGGACGCGCCGACCACCAGTACCCGCCTGCGCCCATCATGCCGACCAGCAGTACCGCGGCGGCAAGCGCTGTCCAGGACGGAATGCGCCGCCTGGCGTCTTCGGGCTGGGCGCTGCGCTGGGCGTCCTCCCAGGCCGCTTCCCGGACGGCGGTGAGTTCGGGCGCGTCCGCGACAAGATCGAAATAACCCCAGGCCGCCGATATTTCGTTCCAGACGGTCTGGTTGGCCGGTTCGCGCAGCCAGGCCTCGAACTCCGGCGTGCTGCGCAAAGCGGCCTCGGCCAGGCGCATCTGCCAGGCCGCGGCCTCTCCCAGGCGCCGTTCCTCGGCGTCGCGCAAGTCCCCGTTGCCGCTCATCGTATCGTCCTGAATCGTTTGGCCAGGTGCAGGACGGCCGCCATGACGTGCTTTTCCACCGTCGAATGGCTGATGCCATAGATTGCGGCGATGCCCTTCTGCTTCATGCCCTCAAGCCGGAAAAGAATGAAGATGCTCTTGGTCCGCTCGCCGAGCTCGTCCAGGCAGGCCAGAACCTCAGAGAGATTCTCCCTCGCTATTAAGACGCGCTCGGGGTCCAAACCCTCCACGAGTTTCGGCTCGAAATCCGGATTGGGCAGGGCGTCGATCAACAAGGGCGGGAACCGCTGCAGCCGGGTCGCCGAGCGCGCCCGGTCGCGGAGCAGGTTGCTGGCCACGCGAAAAACAAAGGCGTGGGGCGTTTGCGCATCTTCAAATGTATTGGAACCGATGAGCCGCACAAAGGTCTCCTGGGTGAGATCTTCGGCTTCCTGGGGGCTGCCGGTGCGACGCAGGAAATAGGCGACCAGAGAGGCGCGAAAACGCGCATCCAGGTCTTCCTTGATCGTGCTGCGTCTTGGTATCGAACCCCTTACATGCACAGCCATGCCCTCACCCGCGGCGATACTACGACAGATCGACGACAAGACAATGGGTTGGAAGGGTTTCGTCTTTTCCATGATGGGTATGTGCACTGTTGCGCCGCACAAGAAAAGTCGGCGCGTCGCTGCGCCCGCATGAATGACCGCTTGTCAGCAAAAGTTCGCGCTTTGTGAAGAAAGTATGGAGGGTTTGCCGGAGGGCGTCGTTCTCCTTGTTAAGGGTCCTGCGAAAGACAGGCGCCCGAGCAGGGAGATGATCGCCGGGGAATCTTCGGCTCCTTCATCTGAAAATGAAATGTGTGTCGTCGTGCCTCGAAGACCGCTTGCGGCTTTTCGAACGCATGGGACGCAGACGCTGGTGCTTGGCTTTTGCGCGGAAATGATAGCGCAAACAATATTTTGGCTTGTGCGGCATGCCGCGCGGGAAGGCAAAGCGGGGCGCGGTGCGCCTTTGACGGACGGACGTTACGGGGATTTACGCGCCGGCCTGAGGGCGGCGCCACAAGGGGAATGCAATGTCCAATAAGGTTTCTGCCAATCACGGAATTCGCGCGGTTTTGCTGGGCGGTGTCTGCATGCTGGCCATGGTCGCCGTGCCGGCTTCGGCACAGACGACCGCCGCCAACGACCAGGTTGAAAGCGTTACCGTCACCGGCCTGATCAGCTCGCTGCAGAAGAACCTGGACATCAAGCGGGTCTCGCTCGGCATCGTCGATGCGATCTCCATGGAAGACATCGGCAAGTTCCCGGACAGCGATATCGCCGCTGCGCTGCAGCATGTGCCTGGCGTCACGGTCAGCCGCGGCACGTCCAGCATGGGCGGTGTGCCGACCTCCACCGGCACCGCCACCCAGATCACGGTGCGCGGCTTCGGTCCCGCTTTCAACGAGACACTCTATGATGGCCGCAAGATGTCGAGCGGCACCGGTCGCTCGTTCGACTTCAGCGCCGTGAGCGCCGACTTTGTCAGCGAAATCGATGTGCTGAAGTCGCCGGACGCCTCGCTTTCAGCGGGCGCCATCGGCGCCACCATCAATATCAAGTACCCCAAGCCGTTCGACCATCCTGGCCTGCAGCTGGTGGGTTCGGTGAACGGCACGATTTCGCCGGAACAGGGCGATCCCATGCCCAGCGCTGACGTGTTGTTCAGCGATACCTTCAACCACGATACCTTCGGCATCCTGGTGGACGCGGCCTATACCTCCAGCCGCACCCTGGGCAATCACATCAATATCCAGGGCTGGGAAGGCACGCAGATCAATGCCGCCCAGCTGGCGGGCGCCGCGCCGGGCGCCTCGACCACCAACAACATCAATGCCTGGTTCATCCAGGATTACGGCCTGTATCAGGAAACCACCACCGACACGCGCCTCGATGGCCGCCTGGCCATGCAGTGGCGTCCATCGGACGCCGTGCTGGTCACGGTGAATGACAATTTTTCGCGCGATACCCTGCACCAGGTCCAGTATGGCTATTCGGTCTGGTTCAATTCCGGCAGCCTGCAGAACGTCAAGCAGGCGCCCGACGGCACCATCAGCAGCTTTGTGCAGAACGGCACCCCGACCGATTTCCAGTCGCAGATCAACGGCTCGGTGCTGCAGAACAACGAATACGGCATCAATGTGAAGTGGGATGTCAGCGACAGGTTCGCGCTGAATCTTGACGCCGACCAGGCGCTGTCGCAGCTGAACCCCGGCGGCCAGCTTTCCTCCATCGACGCGGATGTTGGTTACGGTCCGTCCACGCCCGGCGGCACCAACGCCAGCAACATCGGCATCACCTTGCCGGGCGGCCACGGCCTGCCGTTCCCGACCGGAATCGGCCCGAACGGAAATGCCGCCAACTTCCTGGGCACCGGCATCATCGGCAGCCATGTGTTTCCCATCAGCCAGCCCAATCGCGTCGACAAGGTGCAGCAGCTCAAGGCGGAAGGCACCTGGACCGAAAGCGATCACCTCAAGATCACCTTTGGCTACCAGTATACCGGCGACCATGACAATGCCGTCAGCTATGACGACTTCGCCAACAATGACTGGCAGGCCTATGCGGGCTACGGTCCCGCGTCCAACAACAATGGCACCCACGGCGCGGCGCTGCCGCAGAACCTGTTCACCGGTTCCTTCTCGACGGGCAGCGGCTTCATCAATGGCTGGAATGGCAGCGGCCTGCCGCCGGCGGTACTGGCCTTCGACCCCTACAAGGTGCTGAACTACCTGCAGGGCTTGGGCAATCCGCAGAATGCCACCATCCCGGGCTACAATGTGGGTTGCTGCAACCCGGCCTTTGACGGTGTTTACCGCACGGCGCTGAATGCCGGCAGCTACCAGCAGATTATCGAGAATTCGAACTCTGCCTATGTCAGCATCGCGACCGACACCAACCTCGCCAGCATGCCGCTGAAGATCAATATCGGCCTCCGCCAGGAATTCACCAACCTGACCGCCATCGGTATCGGCCAGCAGCCCACCGCGCTGACGGTTCAGCCGTCCGACCATACCGCCTTCGTGACCACCTTCGGCCCGCAGTCCGCGGTGACGGGCAAGAACAGCTATCAGTATCTGCTGCCCAACCTGGACCTGAACCTGCAGGTGGCGGATGACCTGCAGATACGTTTCGACGCCTCGCGCACCCTGACGCGCCCGGCGCTGGGCAATATCACGCCGGTGCTGAACGTCCCGACCAGCCCGCGCGTCGGTGCGCTGACAGCCACAGGCGGCAACCCCGGCCTGATGCCCTATCTGTCGGATTCGGTCGATCTGGGTGCGGAGTGGTATTACGCGCCGAACTCCTATGCCTCGATCGACGTCTTCAACAAGAATGTCACCAACTTCATCGTTGGCGGCACGGTGCAACAGGGCATCAACGGCGTGATCGATCCGACCACGGGGCAGCCGGCGGTGTTCTCCGTTACCTCCCAGGTCAACGGGCCGACTGCCAACGTCTATGGCGCGGAATTCGCGGTGCAGCATCTGTTCGGCGACAGCGGCTTCGGTGTGCAGGCCAATGCGACCGTGGTCGGCACCAACAAGCCCTACAATCCGAACGATCTGACGGTGTCTGGCTTTGCGGTTACCGGCCTGGCCGACTCCGCAAACCTGGTGGCTTTCTACGAGATGGATGGTTTCCAGGCGCGCGTCGCCGCCAACTGGCGCGACTCCTACCTGGATCACTTCGGCCAGCAACAGAATGGTTCCAAGTTCGGCACCGAGCCGACCTTCGTGAATGCCAATACCCAGATCGACTTCAGCACGAGCTATGACGTCACGTCCCAGTTCAACGTGTACTTCTCGGCTCAGAACTTGAACGACTCAACCTTCAGCACCCATGGCCGCTTCTCCGAGCAGCTTCTGGATGTTGTCGACTATGGCAGGCGTTTTACCCTGGGGCTTCACTTCAAGCTCTAACTGCGTCCACACGCAGCAACTGGGGCCGTCCACCACAGGACGGCCCCTTTTTCTTTTGGGCGGCCGCATGCCGCGTGATATAAAACGAGCATGATGCATCCGGTCAGGAACGTCGTCATTGTCGGGGGCGGAACGGCGGGCTGGCTGACGGCCGGCGTCATTGCGGCGCGCCATCAGGGGCGCATCAAGGCGGGCACTTTTTCCGTTACCCTGATTGAATCCCCGAATGTTCCGATCATCGGCGTGGGCGAGGGCACATGGCCAACGCTACGCACCACGCTGGAAAAGATGGGCGTTTCGGAGACGGATCTGTTCCGCCATTGCGACGCCGCGTTCAAACAGGGCGCAAAGTTTGCGCGCTGGACCACCGGCGCCGCGGATGACGCCTATTACCATCCCTTGATGCTGCCGCAGGGATTTACCCAGGTGAATCTGGCGCCGCACTGGCTGGCCGGCGGCAAAGACCAGAGTTTTTGCGACGCCGTCACGCCCCAGGGCGTGCTGTGCGACGATGGCCTGGCGCCCAAGATGATCACGACGCCGGAATATCAGGCGGTCGCCAACTATGCCTATCACCTGGATGCGGGAAAGTTTGCGCCCTTCCTGCAGAAACATTGCACGGCCAAGCTGGGGGTTTGCCACATCCAGGCCGATGTGCAGACGGTGAACCAGCTGGAAAATGGCGACATCAAAAGCGTGACCACGCAGCAGGCCGGCGAGATTGCCGGCGACCTGTTTGTGGATTGCACCGGCTTTCGATCCCTGCTGCTGGGACAGGCCCTGGGTGTGCCGTTCAAGGATTGCAACGATGTGCTGTTCTGCGACACCGCACTGGCGATGCAGGTGCCTTACGACACACCGGATGCGCCGATGGCGTCGCACACCATCTCCACCGCCCATGCCGCCGGCTGGACCTGGGATATTGGTCTGCCGACGCGCCGCGGCACCGGCTATGTCTATTCCAGTCGCCATGTCAGCGACGAGCAGGCGGAGGAGACGTTGCGCAGCTATGTCGGCCCGGCCGTCAGGGGGCTGACGCCGCGTAAGATTTCCATCCGCTCCGGCCATCGCGAAACCTTCTGGAAGAACAATTGCGTCGCCATCGGTCTGGCGGCGGGGTTCCTAGAGCCGCTGGAATCGTCCGCCATCGTATTGATTGAACTATCGGCCAAGCTGATAGCCGAGCAGATGCCGGCCAACCGCGAGGTGATGGATATCATCGCCGCCCGCTTCAACGACGTGAACCATTATCGCTGGGGCCGGATCATCGACTTCCTGAAGCTGCACTATGTGTTGACGCAGCGTCCGGAGAAATTCTGGCAGGACAATCTCGATCCGGCTTCCGTTCCCGCCCGGTTGCAGAACCTGCTGCATCTGTGGAAATACCAGCCGCCCTGGTTCTTCGACGAGTTCGACCGGATCGAGGAAGTCTTTCCCGCCGCCAGCTATCAATATGTGCTGTATGGCATGGGTTTCCGCACCGAAGTCGCGGCGGCCGAGAATGAGGGCACGCGCTCCCAGGCGGCGGGCTTCCTCAGCGAGGCGATGAACCTGACCCGCAAGCTGCGCGCCCAGTTGCCCCGCAACCGTGATCTTGTGAAGAAAATTCACGATTACGGCCTGCAGCCGATCTGACATGACAAACATCACCGTCCTGAACAGCCAAGACCATCGCACCCTGCGCGTCCAGCCGGGGGCTTCGCCGCGCTACGGCGATGACAAGCGCTTTGTGGCGGTGATCGTCGGCGAATTTCCGTTTGTCGCCGTGCACTATCCCATCCTGCTGACCAAGGACGCCCAGACCGGTGGCTTCCTGGTGGGCGCCATGCTGGGATTCGACGAGGACGAGAACCTTTTCCTGGACGAGAAAGGAATGGAGAGTTACCGCCCGTTGAACTTGCAGCGCGGACCTTTCTTCACCGCAGGCAGCGATCTGGCCATCGACGTGGATCATCCGCGCATCGGTGGCGGCGAGCTGCTGTTCACCGAAGCCGGCGAGCCGGCGCCATATTTGCGGCGCATGATGTCGCTGTTCCGCGACCTGGTGCCGGGCAGCGACACGACGCGCGCCTTCATCGAAATCATCATCCGGCTGAAGCTGGTGGAACCGATCGACATCACCGCATCGTTCGACGATGGCGGCAAGCGGACCTTGACCGACCTCTACACCATCAACCAGGAGGCATTGCGTGCCTTGCCCGATGCCGCCGCGATCGATCTCTTCCGCAAGGGCTATCTGCAGCTGATCTATCTGATGATCGGCTCGCTGAAACAGATACCGGTTCTGGCGCAGAAGAAGAACCGGCGCCTGCTGGCGGCGACCGCCAGTCTGGGCGCATGACGCCGGTTCCCGAAATCGACGCCGCCGCAATTTCGGGCGCGCGCGATTTCCTGCAGGACATCGTGTTGCCATGCCGCCCGATGGTCCTTCGCGGGTTGGTTCGCGACTGGCCGGCGGTGCGGGCCGACACGCCAGCGGCTTTCCGCGATTATGTCGCCCGTTTCGATGTCGGCGGCGAGATGGAAGCCTTTTTCGGCGAACCACGCATTGCCGGAAAATATTATTATGCCGATGGCCTGAAGGGCTTCAACTTCGAGCGGCGCAAGATGCGCTTCGCCGCCGCGCTGGAGATCATTCTCGCCCATTTGGAATTGCCCGGTTCGCAATCGGTTTATGTCGGCTCGCTTTCCATCGATGACTATCTGCCCGGCTTCTCGGCGCAAAACCCGATGCCGCTGCTGCCATCGTCCGTGGCGCCGCGCATCTGGCTGGGTCATGCCTCCAATGTCTCCTCGCACTATGATACGGTCGACAACATCGCCTGCGTGGTAGCGGGCGTGCGCCGTTTCACGCTCTATGCGCCCGAGCTGATCGGCAGCCTCTATGTCGGTCCCATCGACAACACCATGGCGGGGCAGCCGGTCAGCCTGGCGGCATCATCACCCGCCGACAATGACAAGTTTCCGCGCTTCGCCGCCGTGCGGGACCTGGCGCTGACCGCCGAGCTGGCGCCGGGCGACGCACTCTATCTGCCGAAATTGTGGTGGCACCAGGTGGAGGCCACGTCGCCTTTCAACGGGCTGGTGAATTACTGGTGGGACGCCTTCGCATTGGGCCCCGATGCGCCCTATACCGGCATGCTGCTGGCGATGATCGCCATCGCCGAACGTCCCGCGCCTGAACGCCGCGCCTGGAAGGCGTTGTTCGATCATTATGTCTTCCGCGAAAACGGCCATCCGCTATCGCACCTGCCGCCGGATCGTCATGGCCTGCTGGGTCCCCTGGCGGAAAATTATGGCAAGCTGCGCGCCCGCATCATGCACCTGATGCGCGGCGCCTAGCTGGCGCAGTTCTGGTCAATGAACTGCTGGTGCAGCGGCATGGCGTCGGCGCATTTCTTCACCACGCCGCGAATATCGTCCAGGTTGGTCAGGATCACCTTGGGATCCAGCGTGTCCACCGTTGGCTCATAGCCGCGCGGACGGATGGCCTGTCCGATCATGATGTAAAGCCAGCTCTGGGCGGGAAACAGTTCGGTATCCTCGCGCAGGATGCGGCCATGGCTGCGGAACAGGTCGATTTTTTCCTGCAGGCTGTCGGTCAGGGGAATGTTGCGGCAATGCTCCCAGAACGCCCCCTCGCGCTCGGTATGGGTGTAGTGCAGCAGCAGGAAATCGCGCACCCGCCCGAATTCGAACTCGAAGATCTTGTTGTAGCGATCGATGTCGGACTGTTCGAAGTTCCTGTCCGGAAAGAATTTCAGCAGCATGGCGATGCCGCGCTGGATCAGGTGGATGCTGGTGGATTCCAGCGGCTCCAGGAAGCCCGAGGCCAGGCCCAGCGCGACGCAGTTCTTGTTCCATGCCTTGCTGCGCCGTCCGGTGGTAAAGCGCAGCGGCAGCGGATCGGCCAGCGGCTCGCCTTCCAGGTTGGACAGCAGCGTGTTACGCGCCGCTTCGTCGGTGGTGAAGCCGCTGCAATAGACATGGCCATTGCCGACACGGTGCTGCAGCGGAATGCGCCATTGCCAGCCCGCCTGCCGCGCCGTCACCTGGGTATAGGAGGGCGGTGGCCCGTCCAACGCGCTGGGCACCGCCAAAGCGCGGTCACAAGGCAGCCACCTGGTCCAGTCTTCATAGCCGGTCTTCAGCGCTTCCTCGATCAAAACGCCGCGAAAGCCGCTGCAATCGATGAACAGGTCGGCGGCGGCAACCTCGCCGCTCTCCAGTGTCACGGACTCGATGAAGCCGTTCTCCGGCTTGAGCGTGACGCTGCGTACCTTGCCTTCGGTTCGCGCCACGCCGCGGTCTTGCGCGAACTTGCGCAGATAGCGCGCGAACAGCGAGGCGTCGAAATGCAGCGCATAGGTAATCTTGTTCAGCGGCGTGTTGGGCGCATGCACCGGGCGCATGAACTTGTTCTGGGCTGCGGCCACGCATTGCATGGAGTAATCCTCCAGCCGCGAGGCCTTGCCATCCAGGTACATCTTCAGCCAATAGGCAGGGAAGGAGATCGGCCCCATGCCGAATCCGGTGGGTCCGAACGGGTGGAAGTAATAGTCGCCCGGTCGCGTCCAGTCGCGATACCCGATGCCGAGCTTGAAGGTCGCCTTGGTCTGGCGCACCAGGTCATTCTCGTCGATGCCCAGCAGGCGGATGAAATCGATGATCGGCGGGATGGTGGCTTCGCCCACGCCGATCGTGCCGATCTGCTCGGATTCAATCAGCCGGATGCTGCAATTCATTCCGGCCAGCATCTTCACAAGGCTTGCGGCGGCCATCCATCCGGCGGTACCGCCGCCCACGATCACGATGCTGCGAATCTGGTTTTCCGGCATGCCGAATGCCCCCTGGAGGTGTCATATATTGTATAACAAAAACAATGTGTTATATGGGCACTGATCCTTCGCCCAAACGGCGGTTTGCCATTGCGTCCCGCCAGGCGATAACGCTATCATATTCACGTCGGCGTGCTCGAGGGCCGCGGCGGAAATCCAAAATAATTTCATCAGGATCATCGCGCCCATGCGCGCGGTGTGCACATCCGCTTCAGGGGGCTTCATGCATTCGTCGGTACACGCAACGGAAAATCTTCTCTTCATCACGCTGCTCCAGCTGATCGCCATGATCCTGGCGGCGCGCGCGGGCAACCAGCTTTCGCGGCGGCTGGGCCAGCCCGGCGTGATCGGCGAAATCGTCGCCGGACTGCTCCTGGGCCCGTCGCTGTTCGGGCATTTCTTTCCCGATGCCTCGGTCTTCCTGTTCGGCGCCAAGCCGTCGGCGCCGGTCGTCATCATCAGCCAGATCGGCCTGGTGCTGCTGATGTTCCAGATCGGCATGGATTTCGAGTTCGCGCACCTGGCGCGCAAGCGCAACCGCAATGCGGTGATCGGCGTGGCCGCAGCGTCCATTTCCATTCCCTTTGCGCTGGGCTTCATCATCGGCCAGGTCACCGGAAAGATACTGGCGCCTTCCATCGACCCGCTGGTCTACAGCCTGTTCTTCGGCGTCGGCATGGCCATCACCGCGGTGCCGATCATGGGCCGCATCCTGCGCGAGTTCGACCTGACCCGCACCGAAGTCGGCGTGGTGGCGATTTCCGCCGCCGCCGTCAATGACGTGGTCGGCTGGGTGCTGCTCGCGGGCATCTCCACCTATGCCGCCGCGCATTTCTCGGGCGCCGAGATGGGCTTCAAGGTGGCCGGTATCGCCGTGCTGCTGCTGGCGTCGCTGTTCGTGGTGCGCCCGCTGGTGGGGCGCATGCTGGCCGCGATGCCGGTGCATGACGGCGAACTGCTGCCCAACCTGATGACCCTGGTCATCTGCCTGATTTTCACGATGGGTATCTGCACTTATTTTCTGGGCATCTTCACCATTTTCGGCGGTTTCCTGTGCGGCCTTCTGTTCCATGACAACAAGGCTTTCGTGCAGGCCTGGCACCGCCAGGTCGGCCGCTTTGTGCTCGTCTTCTTCCTGCCGGTGTTCTTCACCTTCACCGGCCTGCGCACCAATGTGCTGGGCCTGGCCAGCGCCGGCGACTGGGGATGGCTGGCCCTGGTGCTGGCCGCCGCCATCGGCGGCAAGATCATTCCGGTCTATGTCGCCAGCCGCCTGTCCGGGTTCAGCCACCAGGAATCCTCCATCCTGGGCTCGCTGATGAACACCCGCGCGCTGATGGAGCTGATCGTGCTCAACATCGGCTATGACATGGGCTTCATCCCGCAAAAGGTCTTCACCATGTTGGTGATCATGGCGGTGGTGACGACCGTGATGACGGGCCCGCTGCTGCGCGTGCTGCTGCCGCGCGCCGGCTATGTCATTCCCAGGGGGGTGGAAGCCTGAGGCCGCAGCGCGGCCGCAATGGCTGGGGGACTAGGATTCGAACCTAGATAGGCAGAGTCAGAGTCTGCAGTCCTACCGTTAGACGATCCCCCAACGGACCGGGGTATGCCCGGTGGGACCGCCCGTTTAGACCAGCCGCAAACCCCTTGCAAGGACAGGTTTTTGGCCAATTTTGCCCCACCGGCGCGGGGATGCGCCGTGCTAGCCTGCTCTGGGGCGATGCGCCCCGGAACGGGGTCGGATTGCACGGAAACCGCGAAAAATCGGGCGAAAATGCCAAGGGGGGCGGCGCAGCCGGGCCCCTGCTGGCGGTGCTCGACCTGGGCACCAACAACTGCCGCCTGCTGATCGCCACGCCGGACGGCCGTGGCGGTTTTCGGGTGGTGGATTCCTTTTCGCGTATCGTGCGGCTGGGCGAGGGGGTCGGGCAGACCGGGCTGTTGTCCCCGGCTGCGCTGGACCGCACCATCGCCGCCCTGAAAATCTGTGCCGACCGTATCGCCCGCTACAAGGATGTCCGCGTCCGCGCCATCGCCACCCAGGCGGCGCGGCTTGCCGGCAATGCAGACGTGCTGGTGACGCGCGCGCGCCAGGAAGCGGGACTGGAATTGTCGGTGATCTCCGCCGAGGAAGAAGCCAATCTCGCGGCCATCGGCTGTGCCCCGCTGATCGGGCGAAAATATCGCGGCGCGCTGGTGTTCGATATCGGGGGCGGCTCGACCGAGATCATCTGGCTGAACAAGACCCCGCAAGGTCCCAAAGCGCGTCTCGCCACCTCGGTGCCGTTGGGCGTGGTCAGCCTGGCGGAGCGCCATGGCGCGGCTGCCACCAGCCCCGAAGGCTTTGCAGCCATGCGGGCCGAGCTGATTGCCCGTTTCGAGCCTTTTGCGCGGCAGATGGAAGGCTTCGATGTCCGCCAGAACCATCTTCTGGGCACGTCTGGCACCGTCACCACCCTGGCGGCCATCGCGCTGAAACTGCCGCGCTACAATCGCACCCGGGTGGACGGCAGCTGGCACGAGACGGCACACATGCTGAAGATGGTGGACCGGCTGGTGGGGCTGGATTTTTCGGGGTTGGCCGCGATCGGCAGCATCGGTGTGGAACGGGCCGACCTGATGCTGCCGGGCTGTGCGATTTTCGCCGCCATCTGTTCGCTCTGGCCCGCGCCCATGCTACGCGTCGCCGACCGGGGCCTGCGCGAAGGCATGCTGCGGCAACTGGCGGAAGATCTATGACCAACAATACAGGCGACAAATCGGGCCGCGGCCGTGTTCCGGTCAAGGTCCACAAGGACGCCACCCGCACCCAGTCGTCGCGCGTCTGGCTGCAGCGCCAGCTCAACGATCCGTATGTGGCCAAGGCGCGCGCCGCCGGCTATCGCAGCCGCGCCGCCTTCAAGCTGGTGGAGATGGACGAGAAATTCCACTTCCTGAAAAAGGGCGCCAAGGTGCTGGATCTGGGCGCCGCGCCCGGCGGCTGGAGCCAGGTGGCGGCGGCAAAAGGCGCCACCGTGGTCGCTGCCGACGTCCTGATGATCGAGGAAATTCCCGGCGTCACCTTTTTCCAGGCCGATCTCACCGACCCGGATGTGCCCGCGATGCTGAAGGCGGCACTGGATGGTCCCGCCGACCTGGTGCTGACCGACATGGCCGCCCCCACCACCGGCCACCGCGCCACAGACCATATCCGCACCATCGCGCTGGTGGAGATCGCGCTGGAAGTGGCGGAAGACTGCCTGCGTCCCGGCGGCGCGTTCGTGGGCAAGGTGTTCCAGGGCGGTTCGTCCAACGAACTGCTGGCGCGGCTGAAGAAAAGCTTCCGCGAGGTGAAGCATGTCAAGCCGCCGGCCTCGCGCGCGGAGTCGGTCGAATTGTATGTCGTCGCCCTGGGATTCAAGCCGGCGTCCTGAAACCGCCTGTCCACGTTCCTCTCCAACATTCGCCCATGCGATACTGACGGCATGAGGAATGTGATCGCCATGTCCGTGCCGGCCTGTCTACCGCCCCGCTATCCGTCGGGCGAGGGGAGGGGGGTGCGTCCGTTCATCAAAACGACTATTCGTGAAATTGCTGGTGCAAAACGATATTCCCCAGAGGACAAGGGGCAGGCGGCCGGCGGAAATGCGCAAGCAGGCCGCTTGTCCATCATCCCGTTGTCCACCAAGCGCACATGCAAAAGGCCCCGGCGCGGAACGCCGGGGCCTTTGCTCAAGACAGTGAACTGCCGCTTACATATGGACGTGCGTCAGGCTGATCTGGCCGATGCCCGCCGCCACGTTCAGGCCGGTGGAGCCTTCCACGCTGAGCGGCTGCAGGGCGATGGACTTGTCCAGGCCGCCGACCAGCACATTGGCGCCGAGGCCGACCGCAATGTTCACCTGGGCGGTGGCGCCGGCATATTCGCCTTCAAGGGCGCCGGGATTCACATCAGAGGTGGGCGCGAAGACGGCCCAGACCAGCTTGCCCTTGCCGGTATAGCCGATGTCCACACCCCACTTGGAGATGGTGCCGCGATAATGCTCGACCATCGCCTTGGTGGGCTCATAGCTGCAACGCAGATCCTTGCTGGAGCCGAAAACGAAACCCATGCCGCTGGCGACATTGCAGGTCAGGGTGCCGATCTTGACGCCCGCGGGGGCGGCATTGGCGGAACCGGCGACAGCAAGGCTGGCCACGGCGACAGCCGTGCCGATCATCAAACGAAGTGTCTTCATAATGCGCTCCTGAAAAAGGGGGGACTCGGCAAAATGCCGGTCGCAGAAGCAGAACGTTTCGCCACGTCCTGAGTTCCGTGACGGTTCGCCGAAAAACAGGAATATTCTGATTTTACAGATATTTAAGGCGAAAGAAATTGCGGGCCTTGCGCCGGGCCGGGGTGGCTGATACAGGCTCGGCGCTTCCCATGACGGAGCGCCCCCCGATATGACCAGCCCGACCATCCGCGAAGCCCTTACCTTCGACGATGTCCTGCTGGTG
>JAQGLO010000117.1 GCA_028292825.1 Alphaproteobacteria bacterium
ATTTCGACGGTCATCGGGGGACTCTTCTTTGATCCTAGAGGGTCAGCGCGTCATTCAGGAAAGCGGCGAGTTCGGCCAGATGCTGCTTCATCAGGCCCGCCGCGGTGGAGGCGTATTCCGGACGGCCGACATAGCGCGGGCTGCCCTTGCCGCCGAGATTGGCGACCGTGTCTTCGATGCGGTGGCGCACGAAATTCCAGGCGCCCTGGTTCTGCGGCTCTTCCTGGCACCAGACGATCTCGGCCTTGGGGAAGCGGTTCAACTCCTGGGCCAGGACATTTTCCGGGAAGGGATAGAGCTGCTCGATACGCAGAATCTGGATGCGGTTTTCGCCGCGCTTTTCGCGCTCTTCCATCAGGTCGAAATAGACCTTGCCGCTGCACAGGACCACGCGCTTGATCTGGCTGTCCGGCACCAGCTTGACGGTGGTGGCGCCGGGCACGACTTCGGCCTGGTCGCGCAGGACGCGGTGGAACGAGGTGCCAGGCTCCATGTCTGACAGGAAGCTGGTGCACTTCTTGTGGCGCAGCAGCGACTTGGGTGTCAGCACGATCAGCGGTTTGCGGAAGCTGCGATGCATCTGGCGGCGCAGGATGTGGAAATAGTTGGCCGGCGTGGTCGGCACGCAGACCTGCATATTGTCCTGGGCGCACAGCTGCAGATAGCGCTCGAGGCGGGCGCTGGAATGCTCCGGCCCCTGGCCCTCGTAGCCGTGCGGCAGCAGCAAGGTGAGGCCCGACATGCGCAGCCACTTCATTTCGCCGCTGGCGATGAATTGGTCCATCACCACCTGGGCGCCGTTGGCGAAATCGCCGAACTGGGCTTCCCACAGCACCAGCGCCTTGGGCTCGGCGGTGGAATAGCCATATTCAAAACCCAGCACCGCCTCTTCCGACAGCAACGAATCGACGACTTCGAAACAACCCTGCTCCTCGCTGACATGCTGCAGTGGGTAGAAGCGTTCCTCCGTCTGCTGATCAACCAGCGCGGCATGACGCTGGCTGAAGGTGCCGCGGGCCGAATCCTGGCCCGACAGGCGGACATAAAAGCCCTCGTCCAGCAGGGTGCCGAACGCCAGCGCTTCACCGGTTGCCCAGTCGATGCCTTCGCCGGTCTCGATCATCTTGGCCTTGGCGTCCAGCAGGCGGGTGACGGTCTTGTGCAGGTTGAAGCCTTCCGGCGAGGTTACCAGCGCCTTGCCGACCTTCTTGAGCACATCGGCCGTCACGCTGGTTTCGCCGCGACGATCGCTGTTCTTGGGGGCGACTTCCATGCCCTGCCACTTGCCGTCGAACCAGTCGGCGCGATTGGGGCGATGGGTCTTGGAGGCGTCGAATTCCTCGTCCAGCTTCTTGTTGAAATCGGCCGCCATGCCGTCGGCTTCGGCCTGGGTCAGTGTGCCTTCGGCCACCAGCTTGGCGGCATAGAGTTGCAAGGTGGACTGGTGATCCTTGATCACCCGATACATCAGGGGCTGGGTGAAGGCGGGCTCGTCGCTTTCGTTATGCCCGAACCTGCGATAGCAGATCATGTCGAGCACGACGTCCTTCTTGAACTTCTGGCGGAACTCGATGGCGATGCGCGTCGCATGCACCACAGCTTCGGGATCGTCGCCATTCACATGGAAGATCGGCGCTTGCACCATCAATGCGATATCGGTGCAATAGGGCGATGAACGCGAGAACATCGGCGCCGTGGTAAAGCCGATCTGGTTGTTGATGACAAAATGCATGGTGCCGCCGGTGCGGAAACCCTTGATGCCCGACATGGCAAAGCATTCCGCACCCACGCCCTGGCCGGCAAACGCCGCATCGCCGTGGATCAGAACGGGCAATACACTGGTGCGCGCATCGATGTCGTGCAGTTGCCATTGCTTGGCGCGGGCCTTGCCGAGAACTACGGGATTGACGATTTCCAGATGCGACGGATTGGGGGTCAGCGAAAGATGGACCTTCTGGCCGTCGAACTCGCGATCCGACGAAGCGCCCAGATGGTATTTGACGTCTCCCGAGCCTTCGACATCGGACGGATTGGCGGCACCGCCCTGGAATTCGTGGAACAGCTGGCGATAAGGTTTGCCCATCACATTGACGAGCACGTTCAGGCGGCCGCGATGGGCCATGCCGAACACCATCTCGGTGACGCCCAGCTGGCCGCCACGCTTGATGATTTGTTCCAGCGCGGGAATGGTGGCTTCTGCGCCGTCCAGGCCGAAACGCTTGGTGCCGACGAAACGATTGGCGGAGAATTTCTCAAAGCCTTCCGCTTCGATCAGCTTGTTGAGAATCGCCTTCTTGCCCTCGGGGGTGAAGCCGATCGCATTGCCGGAATCCTCGATGCGGCGCTGCAGCCAGGTTTTCTGCTCGGCATCGTTGATGTGCATGAATTCATAGCCGATACGACCACAATAGATGCCGCGCAACTTGTCCAGCAGCTGGCGCGGCGTGGTGTTGCTGAAGCCCAGGATGCCATCCACGAACACCGGCGCATCGAGAGCGGCGCCTTCGAACTGGTAATGCTTGGGATCCAGGGTCGTCTGCGGTGTCTTCGGGGTGATGCCCAGCGGGTCGAGATTGGCTTCCAGATGCCCGATCATGCGGTAGGCACGGATCATCTGCACCGCATGAATCGAGGCCTTGGCCGCTTCGGTGTTGTCCATGGGCGCGGCAGCCGGGGCGGCTTTCGCAGGGGCACCCTTGTCGCTTTTGGGGCCGGGCTTGCCGGGGGCGGCCGGGGGCTCCTGGCCGGTCAGGGCGGCGATGAGGTCGCCGCTGGCGTAATCGGGCTTGCGATCACGCTTCCAGGCGGGGCCGCGGCCCAGTTGGGTGGCGCTCAGGCCCTGTTCGCCCAGTTGGGAGAAATAGCCCTGCCAGCTTTCATCGACCGAAGCCGGATTGGCCAGCCAAGCCTCGTACATCTGTTCGACAAAGGCCGCGTTGGTGCCGTTGAGGAAGGAGGTTGCTTCGAAAATATCATTCGAAGCACGGTTCAGTTTGTCTGCGGGGGATTGTTCTGTCATTTCAAACGCTTATGGGGGAGCTTGTTGGGCTCTAGCCCTTCCTGGTGGCGCGTCGCCTATGGCGGTGCGTGGTAACGCCTTCTGCAAGGCGATTCAACGCCGAATGCAGTTAATATGGGCTCAAGAAGCCCATTTTGCACGGTAAATTGCGGGCAGGGGCCCCGATGCCGGCGCATGTCACGTAAGAAAAAGGGCCGGCTCGCGCCGGCCCCATTCATATTGAAGCCAGATTGCAGCGCAAACGAGCTATTTGCCGCTCAGTAGCGCAATGAGGGTGGTCCCCAGGGCCGCAGGATTGGGCGACACGCGGATGCCGGCGGACTTCATCGCCTCGATCTTGCTTTCGGCGCCGCCCTTGCCGCCGGAGATGATGGCGCCGGCGTGGCCCATGCGGCGGCCTGGCGGGGCGGTGACGCCGGCAATGAAGCCGACCATGGGCTTCTTGACCTTGGAACGACGCACAAAGTCGGCGGCGTCTTCCTCGGCGCTGCCGCCGATTTCGCCGATCATGATGATGCTCTGGGTTTCCGGATCGGCCAGCAGCATCTCCAGCACTTCCAGATGTTCGGTGCCCTTCACCGGATCGCCGCCGATGCCGACGCAGGTGCTTTGGCCCAGGCCGACCGCCGTGGTCTGGAACACTGCTTCATAGGTGAGGGTGCCGGAGCGCGACACGATGCCGACGCTGCCGCGCTTGTGGATGTGGCCGGGCATGATGCCGATCTTGCATTCATCGGGGGTGATCACGCCGGGGCAGTTGGGACCGATGAGACGCGACTTCGATCCCGACAGCGCGCGCTTCACCTTTACCATGTCCAGCACCGGAATGCCTTCGGTGATGCAGACGATAAGCGCGATTTCCGCGTCAATCGCTTCCAGGATGGCGTCGGCCGCGAAGGGCGGCGGCACATAGATGGCTGTTGCGTCGGCGCCGACCTTTTCCTTGGCTTCACGCACGGTGTCGAACACCGGCAGGCCCAGATGGGTCTCGCCGCCCTTGCCGGGCGTGGTGCCGCCGACCATCCTGGTGCCATAGGCGATGGCCTGTTCGGAATGGAAGGTGCCCTGCTTGCCGGTGAAGCCCTGGCAGATGACCTTGGTGTTCTTGTCGACAAGAATGGACATTATTTCGAACCCTTCACGGCCTTCACGACCTTTTCGGCGGCATCGGCGAGATCGTCGGCGGATGTGATCGCCAAGCCCGATTTGGCCAGTATTTCCTTGCCCAATTCGACATTGGTGCCTTCCAGGCGCACGACCAGCGGCACGGACAACGAGATTTCCTTGGCGGCGGCGACGATGCCTTCCGCGATGATGTCGCACTTCATGATGCCGCCGAAGATGTTGACCAGGATGCCCTTCACATTGGGATCGCTGACGATGATCTTGAACGCCTGCGTGACTTTTTCCTTGGTGGCGCCGCCGCCCACGTCCAGGAAGTTGGCGGGCTCGCTGCCGAACAGCTTGATGATGTCCATGGTGGCCATGGCCAGACCTGCGCCGTTGACCATGCAGCCGATCTCCCCATCCAGCTTGATGTAGGAAAGGTCGTATTTCGACGCTTCCACTTCCGCCGGGTCTTCCTCATCCAGGTCGCGCAGTGCCTGGATGTCCTTGTGGCGGTAGAGCGAGTTGTCGTCGAAGTTCAGCTTGGCATCGAGGCAGATGGCGTTGCCGTCCTTGGTGATGACCAGCGGGTTGATTTCCAGCAGGCTCATATCCTTGGCGACGAATGCGTCATAAAGACCTTTCACCACCTTGCCGACCTGCTTGGCGGTATCGCCCTTGACGCCCAGCGCCACGGCGATCTCGTTACCGACATAGGGCGAATAGCCCGCCACAGGCTCGACCTGGAAAGTGTGGATTTTCTCGGGCGTGTCATGCGCCACGGCTTCGATGTCCATGCCGCCTTCGGTAGAGACGATAAAGGCGATGCGGCTGGTTTCGCGGTCCACCAGCGCCGACAGGTACAGCTCACGGTCGATGGCAGAGCCGTCTTCTATATAGATGCGCTTCACCAGGCGGCCCGCCGGCCCGGTCTGGTGGGTGATGAGGGTCATGCCCAGCATGCGCTCGGCTTCCTTCTTTACGTCCTCGATGGATTTGACCACCTTGACGCCGCCGCCCTTGCCGCGGCCACCGGCATGAATCTGCGCCTTGACCACCCAAATCGGACCGCCCAGTTCCTGGGCTGCGGCGACGGCTTCGTCCACCGTGAAGGCGGCCTTGCCGCGGGGTACGGGCACGCCGAATGCGCGCAAAACGTCCTTGGCCTGATATTCGTGTATATTCATGGAGTTAGCCCCGGTGCGGGTGAAGAAAATCGGGCGCACAATAGGCAGACCACGGCCTTTGTGCAACGCGGCAGATGGCCCGATCGCCTGTCAAAACGAAAGGGCGCCCCGCATCGAAATGCGGGACGCCCTTCCTGACCATCCAGAGCCCCTAAGCCCCAGATCCGTTCAAGCCTTTCGGCTGTCTTGTTGGCTTACCAGCTGCCCTGGCCGACCCCGCCGCCCAGGCTCATGCCGGACAGGTGCAGCTCCCGGGCTTTGGCCTGGGCCGCCGCCGCCGCCATCTGCCGCTGTTCGGCGGTCATGGAGTAGCTGTAGGAAGACGAAACTTGGCTGGAACCGCCGGCCATCTCGCGCTTCTGATCCAAGCACACGCGGGTGACATAAGTGAAGAACATGTCGCCGGTGCCCCACTTGCGCAGGTTGTTGCGTTCCGTGCAGTCCACTACCTTCTCGGCCAGCGCGCATTTGAGCATGCCGTCCTTGTAGTGGCGCACGGCCTGACCGGGCGCACAGGACAGGACCTGTGCGTCGTTCATCGAGACGGCCATGCCCGCGGTGCTCATCATCACCGAGCCGACCATCACCTTCAGAACCGAACCCGGCAGGCAGCGGGCGATCTCGCCCTCATAGCCGCTGTTGATCCAGGTATCGCCGACCATGTGGCTGGCGGGGAACTGGTGGCCATCGGCGCTAACACAGATGGCGTGGATCGCCTTCACAACCGTGGTGTCGGCGAAGTGGCACTGGCCGCCCGCGGATGCCGGCACGGCGCCGCTGGAGCCTGTGCTCTGTGCCGCGCTCTGCGCGACGCCGGTGCCGATGGGGTGGCCATAGCCATAGGCGCTGACCGGGCCGCCCGGCTGGGAATAAGTGTAGCCGCCATTGCCGGCGCCATAGCCGGTGCCGCCGCCTTGCTGGCCATAACCCTGCGCGTAACCCTGGCCGTAGCCGTAGCCGCCGCCATTGGCTGCACCGTAGCCGCCATAGCCCTGGCCGGCCATCGCCGTGCCATTGCCGTAACCGTAGCCGCCGCCCGCCGCATAAGCGGTGCCGTTTCCGTTGCCGTAGCCGCCCTGGCTGGCCGCACCATTGCCGTAACCGTAGCCGCCGCCCGCTGCATAGGCAGTGCCGTTGCCATAGCCGTAACCGCTGCCGCCATTGTTGTTGGCATAGTCGGCATAGCTGGTGGCTTTGCTGTAGCCGTAATTGTTGTTGGCGTTCTGGTTGTTGTTGTAGGCGCTGTAGTAGTTCTGGTTGGCGTTGTTCTGGTTGTTGTAATTGTTGTTCTGGTCGTTGTTGGAGTTGTTGTTGTTCTGATTGTTGTTATTCGTGTTGTTGTTGAAGTTCTGGTTGTTTTGGTTGTTGTAGTTGTTGTTCGCGACGTTGTTGTTATTCGTGTTGTTGTTAAGGTTCTGGTCGCTGTTGAAATTGTTGTTGACGTTGTTGTTCGTCAGCGCATGGTTGTTGAAGTTGTTGCTCGTCTGATACTGGGTCTGGTTCTGATCCTGGTTGTTCGTGATGTTGAACGTGTTGTTGCCGGGTGTGCCGCCACCGCCGCCCGAACCACTGCCGATTCCAATGCCAACGCCCGTGCCGGTCCCTGTCGCATTCGAAGTCGAGTTCGAGTTCGAGTTCGAGTTCGAATTCGCGTTGGCGTTCGCCGTCGAATTGCTGTTGGCGGTGTTCGTGTTGGTATTGGTGCTGGTGTTGTTATTGGTGGCGTTCGACGTGTTGTTGTTCGTCGAAGTGTTGTTGTTTGTCGCGTTGCCGCCCGTGCCGGTGCCGTTGCCGCCCGCGCCGCCCAGGCCAATGCCGTTTGCGGTGGAATTACCGCCGGCCGCGGTGTTGTTGTTGGTATTGTCGTTGTTGGCGTTGCCGCCTGTGGCGCTGCCGCCAAAGCCGAAGCCGCCGGCGCCGCCCGTAGCTGTGTTGTTGTTGGTACCGCCGGTAGCCGTCACGTCGCCGATGTGCTGGTCCTGCGTCTGGGCCTGGGTGTTGGTTCCGGTCACGTCGCCATTGGTGTTGGTCGCCGCCTGGGTCTGGTCGCCGCCGCGCAGGGTGTTGCCGCCGCTGAAGCCGCCGGTCGCCGTGATGGTCGGGCTGATCGTGGCGGTATTGTTGGCGCTGCCGCCAAAGCCGAAGCCGCCGGCGCCGCCATTGGCGGTGATGGTGGGGCTGGCATTCTGGGTGGCGTCGTTGGTGGCATTGCCGCCGCGGCCGCCCGTGGCGTTCGAAGCAGAGTTGCCGCCGGTGCCATTGCCGCCTGTGGCGGTGTTGGTGGCAGAATTGTCCAGGGTCAGGTTGATGGTCGGCGTCGAGCCGCCGCCCGAGCCCGAACCACTGAGCACATAGGCCGTGGCTGTGCCGCCCGTGGCCGTGGTGTCGCCATTGGTGTTGGTGGCGGTCTGCGCATTGGTCTGGGTCTGCGCGTTGTCGTTGGTCTGGGCCTGGGTGGCGCTCAAGCTGCCATTGGTGTTGGTCGCGGTCTGGTCGCCGCCGGTGAAGGTGTTGCCGCCGCTGTTGCTGGTGGCCAAGCCGCCCGCGCCGCCTTCGCCCGTCGCCGTGATGGTCGGGCTGACAGTGTTGGCATTGGTGTTGGTGCCGGTGACGTTGCCGTTGCGGGCGTTGCCGCCGGTGGCAGAGGAATTGCCGCCCGTGGCACTGCCGCCGGCGCCGCCGAAGCCGTTGCCGGTCGCGGTGGTGTCGCCCACGCTACCACCATTGCCATTGGCGGTTGCCGTGGCGCCGGCATTGGTGATGGATATGCTGGGCAAGCTGCCACCCGAACCCGAACCACTGGAATCCTGGGTTTGATACTGGGTCTGGGTGTTGCCGCCACTGTTGGAGGTAGTGTCGCCCACACTGCCGCCAAAGCCGAAGCCGCCCGCGCCGCCTGTGGCTGAGGTATCGCCGACGCTGCCGCCGGTGGAAGCGATGTTGGGGTTGAAGGTGATGGTCGGATTGGCGGTCGAGGAACCGCCAAAGCCGCTGCCACCAAAGGCCGAGGTGTCGCCGACGCTGGACGAACCGCCATTGCCGCCGGTG
>JAQGLO010000130.1 GCA_028292825.1 Alphaproteobacteria bacterium
TCAGCGCGGCGTCATGCCAGGCGGGCCCGAACTCGCCGCCGCCGAGGATATTGGCCACCACATAGAAGCCGCCATGCGTCAGCCACAGCCGCCCGAAATAGGCGCTGAAGCCGTCCGTCAGCGACACCTCGAAGCCGCCATAGCCATACAGCACCGTCGGGGCGGGACCCGGCAAGTTTTTTAGGCGAGTCACGAAATAGGGAATCTTCGTGCCGTCCTTTGACGTCGCCTCGAACTGCTCGGTCACCAGCCCCGACGCATCGAACCGCGCCGGCAGCGACTTGATCGGTTTGGGATGATCGTCACCACCGTCGAAATAGAGCGTGGTGGGCGTCAGGTAATTCTGGAAACTGAACAGGGCTTCCGGCCCATAGTCATTGGCCGAGACGATGTCCGGCGCGCCGCTGCCCGGCAGCGCCAGCATCTTGTCGGACCAGCCATCTGTGCCCGGGGTGAAGACATGCACCGCGCCGATCACATTGTCGTTGATCACCACGAACAACTTGTCGCGCCCGGTGGCGACGCTTTCCACACTCTGGCGGGCGTGGGGTGCAAAAATGGTCTGGGGCGCCTTGCCGTCGCGGAACGCCACCAGCGTGCCCTTGGCGAAGCGCGTACCGTCCACCGTGTAATCATCGCGCAGGGTGGCGATCAGCGCGCCGTCCAGCATACCTTTCACGTCAGCGGAACGCGGCATATCCAGCTTGCGGATTTTCTCACCTTCCACCGCGAAATATTCGGTTTCAAAGAAGCTCACCGCCCGCACCACAAAGGCGAAATTGCCGCTCCTGAGATGCGCGGTCATGGTCGCCGCCAGCACGTCTGTCTTTTCGCCTTCGTATAATACCGGCGCATCGGCAATCGCCGCGCCGCGCTTCCACAGCCGCACCTTGCGGGCATAGCCGCTGGCGGTTTCCCCGTCCTTCGCCGTGGCGAACAGCACGGTGTCGTCGTCCAGGTAGCTGGCGTCGCTCTTGGCTTCCGGTAGCGCAAAGCCGTCCGTCGCCAGTTTTCTTGCCTTCAGGTCATACTCGCGGATCACCACCGCATCGCCGCCGCCGCGTGACAGCCGGATCAGACAGCGGCTTTCCTTCGGGCCGCATTCCGCGCCGGCAAAGACCCAGTTCTCGCCTTCCGCTTTCGCCAGCGCGTCCACGTCCAGCAGCAGTTCCCATTTCGGCGTGGCGGTCTGGTAGTCGGCAACCGTCGTGCGCCGCCACAGCCCCTTGGGGTTGGCCGCATCCTGCCAGAAATTATAGACCCAGGCCCCGCGCAGCGTTCCCATGGGAATGCGGTCGGTGGCGTCCAGCACCTGCAGGATGGAATCGTAATTCTGCTGGTAGCGCGGATCGGCCTTCAGCGGCCCCAGCGACGCCTTGTTGTGCTCCGCCACCCAGGCCAGGGGCTTGGCGCCATGGGTGTCTTCCAGCCAGGCATAAGGATCATCAATGGTCACGGCATGGGCTCCGGCAGCAAGACAAAACAGGGCAGCAAAGGCCAGATAGGCACGCATGGCTGATCCGTAAAGAAGGTGCGCAATTTTGGGCGCTTTTGCCCGCCCAAGTCCATGGAAAAGCCCGGTCCGGCACCCTATAACCCACCCCATGACCGTCTTCCTGAAAATGCATGGACTGGGCAACGACTTTGTCGTGTTCGACGCGCGCGACAGCGCCATTCCGCTGAGCGCCGACCAGGCCAGGAAGATCGCCGACCGCCATTTCGGCATCGGCTGCGACACGGTGGTGGTGATCCGCCCCGGCGGCGCCCTGGCCGATGCCGGCGTCCAGTTCTTCAATGCCGATGGTTCGGAATCGGAATCCTGCTTCAATGCCAGCCGCTGCGTGGCGCGCCTGCTGATGGACGAGCGCGGCCTGCAGCGGGTGAAGCTGTCGACCAAGGGCGGCATGCTGGTGGCCAGCGATGCCGGCAAGGGCCTGGTCACCATCGACATGGGCGAGCCCCATCTGGAATGGAACCAGGTGCCGCTGGCCGAGCCGCGCGACACCACCAACTTCCTGCTGGAAATCGGCACCAGTTCGGTGCCGGTGAGCGCCGTCTCCATGGGCAATCCGCACTGCGTGCTGTTCGTGCCCGATGCCTCGGTCGCGCCGGTGACCCTGCTGGGGCCCAAGATCGAAATCTCACCGCTCTTTCCCAACCGCACCAATGTCGAATTCGCCCAGGTGCTGGACCGCGCCAAAATCCGCATGCGGGTATGGGAGCGCGGCGTCGGCGCCACGCTGGCCTGCGGCTCGGGCGCCTGCGCCACGGCGGTGGCGGCGGTGCGGCGCGGGCTGACCGATCGCAAGATGGAGCTGGTGCTGGACGGCGGCTCGCTGTTCATCGAATGGCGGGAGGGAGACGGTCATGTGCTGATGACCGGCCCCGCCGTCACCGTGTTCCGCGGCCGGGTCGAGCTGGAAAAGTTATGACGCTGGACGTCGTGACCTTCGGTTGCCGCCTCAATGCCTATGAGAGCGAGGCGATCAGGCTGCGCGCCGGGGAGGCCCAGCTGCGGGATGCCGTGGTGGTCAATACCTGCGCCGTGACGGCCGAGGCGGTGCGCCAGTCGCGCCAGGCCATCCGCCGGCTGAAACGCGAAAACCCGCAGCGGCGCGTTATCGTCACCGGCTGCGCCGCACAGACGCAGCCCGGAACCTATGCCGGCATGGCCGAAGTGGACGCAGTGATCGGCAATGCGGAAAAACTGACGGCGCAGGTTTATGCCGATTTGGCCCATGCCGATTTCGGTGTCGGCATGGCCGAGAAAATCCGCGTCAACGACATCATGAGCGTCCGCGAAACCGCGCCGCAGATGGTCGATCACTTCGAAGGCCATACCCGCGCCTTCCTGCAGGTGCAGAATGGCTGCGACCATCGCTGCACCTTCTGCATCATCCCTTATGGGCGCGGGAATTCCCGCAGCGTGCCCCTGGGCGTGGTGGTGGCGGAAGCGCGGCGGCTGGTGGAGGCGGGTTTTCCCGAGATCGTGCTGACCGGCGTCGACATCACGTCTTACGGCGCCGATCTGCCGGGCGCACCCGGATTGGGCACGCTGGTGGAAAAAATCCTGAAGCTGGTGCCCGGGTTGAAGCGCCTGCGGCTGTCCTCCATCGACAGCATCGAAGCCGACGCCGTGCTGATGCGGATGATCGCGGAGGAGGAACGGCTGATGCCCCACTTCCATCTCTCCGCCCAGTCGGGCGACGACATGATCCTCAAGCGCATGAAACGCCGCCACGGACGCGCCGACACCATCGCCTTTTGCGACGCCGTGCGGCGCCTGCGCCCCGATGCCGCCTTCGGCGCCGACCTGATCGCGGGCTTTCCCACCGAGACGGACGCCATGTTCGAGAACAGCCTCAGGCTGGTGAACGATGCCGGGCTTTCCACCCTGCACGTCTTTCCCTATTCGGCGCGCCCCGGCACCCCGGCCGCGAACATGCCCCAGCTGCCCCGCGCCGTCGTCAAGGACCGCGCCGGCCGCCTCAGGGCCTGCGGCACCGCCGCGTTATCAACGCGGCTGGACGGGATGCGCGGCACCACCCACACGGTGCTGGCGGAACGCGGCGGTATCGGCCGTACCCCCTGCTTCACGCCCGTGGAAATCGGCGCGGTGCCGCATGGCACTTTCCTCCCCGTCGCCATCACCGGCCGCAGCGGCGACCGCCTGGTCGGCCTGCCCGCATGAGAACCTTCGGTGAAGCCCCGCCGCCGCCCAGCTTCCTGGAGCGGCTGAAGACCAGCCTTTCCAAGACCGGCCTGGGCGCGGTCCTGACCAAGAAGAAACTCGATGCCGACGCCGTCGCGGAACTGGAAGAAGCGCTGATCCGGGCCGACATGGGCACGGCCCAGGCCAAAAAGCTCGCCGCCGCCGTCGCCAAGGGGCGTTATGACGCCGAAATCTCCGGCCCCGAACTGCGCGCCGTGCTGGCGGCGGAAATCGCAGCCATCCTGGCACCGATCCAGAAGCCGCTGGTGACGGACGCTGACAAAAAGCCATTTGTGATCCTGGTCGCGGGGGTCAACGGCACCGGCAAGACCACCACCATCGGCAAGCTGGCCAAGCGCCTCACCGAAAGCGGCGCCAAGGTCACGCTGGCCGCCGGCGACACCTTCCGCGCCGCCGCCATCGAGCAGCTGCGCGTCTGGGCCGACCGCGCCAGGGCCGAATTCGTCGCGGGCAAGCAGGGCGGCGATGCCGCGGGCCTTGCCTTCGAGGCGCTGGAGAAGGCGCGCGCCAATGGCAGCGACGTCTTGCTGATCGACACGGCGGGGCGCCTGCAGAACAAGGCCGGGCTGATGGCCGAGCTGGAAAAGATCGCCCGGGTCATCAAGAAGCTGGATGCCACCGCCCCCCACGCCGTGCTGCTGGTGCTGGACGCCACCACCGGCCAGAACGCGCTGGGCCAGGTGGAGGCATTCGGCCAGTCCGTGCCGCTGACCGGGCTGGTCATGACCAAGCTGGACGGCACCGCCAAGGGCGGCATCCTGGTGGCGCTGGCGGCACGTTTCGGCCTGCCGGTGCATTACATAGGGGTGGGGGAAGGCGAGGATGACCTGCAGCCCTTTGTCGCCGTCGATTTCGCCAATGCCCTGGTCGGGCTGGCAGGAGAAGAACAAACATGAACCCGCAGATACGCCGCCTGGCGCTGGACCTGGGTCCGCTGCTTATATTTTTTGCAGCCTTCAAGTATCTGGGCATCTTCGGCGCCACCGCCGCCTTCATGGCGGCCATCCTGGCGGCGCTGCTGATCGGCTGGCTGCTGGAAAAAAGGCTGTCGCCCATGCCGCTGTTCACCGCCGTGCTGGTGATCGTGTTCGGCGGGCTGACGCTTTATCTGAAGAACGATGCCTTCATCAAGATGAAGCCCACCGTGCTGTACGGCTTTTTCGGCGCCGTGCTGCTGGGCGGCCTGCGCTTCAACCGCCTGTTCATCAAATATGTTTTCGCCCAGGCCTTTGAACTGGACGATCGCGGCTGGAAGACGCTGACGGTGCGCTGGGGCCTGTTTTTCCTGGCCCTCTCGGTGGTCAACGAGACCGTGTGGCGCATGACGACCACCGACACCTGGGTGTCGTTCAAGGTGTGGGGCATCATCCCGCTGATCTTCCTCTTCGCGCTCGCACAGACGCCGCTGGTGCTGCGGCATCAGGCGGACGGCGGCAAAAACGCGCAAGAATGATGCGCGATGCACCGCGCGCGGACTATTTTTTCGCAGCTGCGCACGGCTTCGGGCAACATGTGTTGGTGCATGTGTGGTCGCCATACCACGCTTAGTGTTTCGTATCGGCGCAAGGCCGCGGCGCTTGCATAGGACGTCCGCTCAACAAAGCCCGCGAACATCAAGCGCGGCGGCTTTGCAATATACCTTTCGAAAAATTTTGCGCATGGACATCGGCGCGCAAAACCGTTTTAACTGGCCCTCCCGCGTCGCCGCAAACGTCAAGCACCCGTAGAGGGCGCAGCACGGAGCGCGATGCGGGCAGAGCAAGTATTCTCAAGGGGTCATGGAATGTTGAAGGGGCGGCGCGGTACAGGAAATGGCTTTGACCTTTCCGAAGCGCCCTCTCACCTGATCCGCCGCTGCCAGCAATTCTATGGCGACCTTTATGCGCGCGAAGCCGGCGGCAAGGAACTGACCAAGCAGCAGTTCACGCTGCTGTGCGCGCTGGAACAGAATGACGGCGCCAGCCAGACCGCTTTGGTGGAGATCACCGGCATCGATCGTTCGACGCTCGCCGAAATGGTGCGCCGGATGCTGGAGAAGGGTCTGCTGTCCCGCGAGCGCACCGAGGAAGACCAGCGCGCCAATGCCGTGGCCATCAGCGCGCCCGGCCGCAAGGCACTGCGCGCCGCGCGCAACGCCGCCGACCGCGCCGAACGCGCACTGCTGGAAGCGCTGCCCCTGCCCGACCGCCAGAAATTCGTGAAGGCCCTGTCCCAGATCGCCCAGGCCGCTGAAGCCCTGGATGGCGACGGTGCCAGCAAGCCGCGCAGGAACCTGCGGCGCCGCAAGATAGGCGGCTAGTCCGTTCCGCTGGTGCGAAACCGACTTAAAAACTCTCTAGACCAGGATATTGACGAGCTGGCCCAACCGGCCCGATGCAGCATTTGGCTGTGACGGCTGGGGCGCCGCCGTCTGCACCACCGGCGCGGTCTGCTTCAGCGGCAGGGGCGCGAACGCCCCCGATACACCCGAGGTCTTTTCCAGCGCGGCGGCGAACTGCGGGGCCTGCGCCTGCGGCACATTCAGGCGGTTGCGTGCCTCGCGGGCGGCCTGCTGGGCGGCAATCAATGTGGCGCTGACTTGCATGGCCTGACCCTGACAAAACAGGGTTAGGAAAGTCCTAATGCTGCAGCGACCTGATGGCCGGCAGCAGTTGCTGTTCGAGCACCGCCTGCGTCAACCCGCCGACATACTTGAAGCGCAGCACGCCCTTGCCGTCCACCACATAGGTCTCGGGCACGCCATAGACGCCCCATTCGATGGAGGCGCGGCCGTCATCATCCCGGGCTATCTTCGCAAACGGATTGCCCACCTCGTCCAGGAAGGCGCGGGTGGCCTCGGGCTTGTCCTTCTGGGTGAGGCCGTACAGCGCCACGCCCGGCACCTGCGACAACGCCATCAATGCCGGTGCTTCCGTCCGGCAGGGCGCGCACCAGCTGGCAAAGACATTGACCACCGTGACATGGCCGGCCCGCAGGTCGCCTGAAGTAAAAGCGGCGCTCTGCGCGTCCAGCGCCGGCAAGGTGAGACGCGGCGCCGGCTTGTCCAGCAAAGCGGACGGAATGATGTCCGGCGGCGGCGACCACAGGCTGCGGAACAGGAAGAAGGCCAGCAGCGCGAAGCCCGCGATGGGCAATATATAGATCCAGCGCTTCATTTCTTCTCGAGGCTCGCCAGCTTCGCCTTGGCCGCGCGCCAGGCCGCCACCGTCCACAGCGTGACGCCGCCCAGCGCCACGGCCGTCACCACATAGGCGGGCCAGATGTACACGCCATAGTCGCCCATCTCGAACATCAGGCGGCTCCCTGCATCAGGCCCCGGGCGCGGCGCTCGATGATGGCGGTGCGGATGCGGACCATCCACAGCGTGGCGAACAGCAGCGCATAGCCCGTCATCATCAGCAGCAGCGGCGCCAGGAACACCGGCGCCAGCTTGCCGCTGACGATGCTTTCGCCCTGGTGCAGCGTGCTCCACCATTCGACCGAGAATTTGATGATGGGAATGTTCACCGCCCCCACCAGCGCCAGAATGGCGGCGGCGCGCGCCGCGCGGGTCTCGTCCTCGATGGCGTTCCACAGCGCCATATAGCCCATGTAGAGGAACAGCAGCAGCAGGAAGCTGGTCAGCCGCGCATCCCACACCCAATAGGTGCCCCACATCGGCTTGCCCCACAGCGCGCCGGTGATCAGGCCCAGCGCCGTGAACAGCGCGCCAAAGGGCGCGGCGGCGCGCGCAGCGGTATCGGACAGGGGATGGCGCCACACCAGCGACAGCAGCGAGCATACCGCGATGGCGCCATAGACGGCGGTGGCCAGGATGGCGGCGGGAACATGAATGAACAGGATCAGCACGGTGCGGCCCTGCTGGTAGTCGGGCGGCGCGGAAAATCCCAGCCACAAGGCGGCGGCGATGCCCAGCGCGGCGCCGATGGCGGTGAAGGGCAGCACCACGCCCGACAGGCGCATGAAATTGTGCGGGTTGGCGTATTTGAAAAGCCAGTTCATCAGGAACCCAGATTCAGGCGGACGCTCGCCGCCGCTGCAAAGGGACTTAGCAGCACCGCCGCGAGGGAGAAAGCCGCCAGCAGCCCCAGCCCGCCATTGGGGCTGAAGCCATCCATCACCGCCGCCACCGCGCCTGCCCCGAAGATCACCACCGGGGCCAGCAGCGGCAGGATGATCAGGGGCAGGATCAGCCCGCCCCGCTTGAGGGAGAGGGTCAGGCTGGCGCCGATCGCGCCCACGGCGCTGACCGCCGGGGTGCCGATCAGCAGCGACAGGAACAGTACCAGGGTCGGATACGGCGCCAGGTTGAACAGCAGCGCCAACAGGGGCGACAACAGGGTGAGCGCCGCGCCGGTGGAGAGCCAGTGGGCCGCGATCTTGGCCAGGGCCGTCATCTCCAGCGGCAAGGGCGACAAGGCGATCAGTTCCAGCGAGCCATCCTCGAAATCGCCCTGGAACAGCCGGTCCAGCGACAGCAGCGCCGCCAGCACCGCGCCGACCCACAATATGCCGCCGGCGATGCGGGACAAGAGTTTCAGGTCCGCGCCCACGCCCAGCGGCACCAGCGTCGCCACCAGCGCAAAGAAGGACAGCGCCAGCGCCGCGCCGCCGCCGCTGCGGGCGGCCAGCTTCAGGTCGCGGGCGAGAAGCGTCCAGAAAGGGCTCACAGCTTCAGGCTTTCATTCGACAGGCCCAGCGGCTCATGAGTGGCGGCGATGATGATGCCGCCCGCCCCGCAATGCCGCGCCATCAACTGTGCCACCAGCTGCTGCCCGGCGGTGTCCAGCGCCGCGAAGGGCTCGTCCAGCAGCCACAATGACCGCTGCGACACCAGCAACCGTGCCAGCGCCAGCCGCCGCTTCTGCCCGGCGCTGAGATAGCGGCACGGCAGATCGGCCTGGCGGCCGAGGCCGACCTGATCGAGCACCGCCGCATCCGCAGGCTTGGCGTACAGCCCGGCATAGAATGTCAGTTGTTCGCGCACGGTGAGCTGCGGCTTGAGGCCATCATGATGTCCCAGCCAGCCGACCTGCCGGCCGCGTTCCTCCGCGTCATCACTTTGGGCATCACCGATCTTCAGCACGATGCGCCCGGCAGCCGGACTGAGAAACCCCGCCAGCATCCGCAACAGCGAGGTCTTGCCCGCGCCATTCGCCCCCTCCACCGCCAGCGCCTGCCCGGCGGTGACGCGGAACGACAGCTGCTCGAACAGCTTCCGTTCGCCGCGCGCGCAGGCGAGTTTTTCCGCGGTAAGGGACGAGATCATGAACGCAACTTAGCCCAATCGAGGCTCAGTACATATGCTGGCCGCCGTTGATCGACAGCGTACTTCCGGTGATGAACCCACCTTCGTCCGCCACCAGGAACAGCACGGCGCGCGCGATCTCACTCGCTTGGCCCAAACGTCCCACCGGAATGCGCGCCACGATCTTGGCCAGCACGTCGGCCGGCACGGCGGCCACCATGTCGGTGTCGATATAACCCGGCGCAATCGCGTTGACGGTGATGCCGGCGCGGGCGCCTTCCTGGGCCAGCGCCTTGGTGAAGCCATGGATGCCCGACTTGGCGGCGGCATAATTGACCTGGCCATACTGGCCGGCCTGGCCGTTGATCGAGCCGATATTGACGACGCGCCCGAACTTGCGCGTGTTCATGCTGTCCCAGGCCGCCTTGCACATGTTGTAGCAACCGCCCAGGTTGGTATCGAGCACCTCGTCCCAATGACCACGGGTCATCTTCTTCATGGTGCCGTCGCGGGTAATGCCGGCATTGTTCACGATCACATCGACCGGGCCCAGTTCAGCCTCGACCTTGGCCACGCCGGCGGTGCAGGCGTCGAAATCCGAGACGTCCCACTTGAAGGCCTTGATGCCGGTGCGCGCCTCGAAAGCCCTGGCGCGCTCGTCATTGCCGGCATAGTTCGCCGCCACGATGAAGCCCGCATCCTTCAGCGCCACCGAAATCGCCTCGCCAATGCCGCGCGTGCCGCCCGTGACCACCGCTACCCGTGCCATGTGTTTTTCCTTTTGCTGCCTTCGACCAGGCAGCAGTTAGGCCCGCTTTTGCGGGTCGTTTCAACCAAAAGCGATGCTGCAACGCAGCTTAGCGTTCCACCGTCAGCGCGATGCCCATGCCGCCGCCGATGCACAAGGTCGCCAAACCCTTCTTGGCATCCCGCTTCTGCATCTCGAACAGCAGCGTGGTCAGGATGCGCGCGCCCGATGCCCCGATCGGGTGGCCGATGGCGATGGCGCCGCCATTGACGTTCACCTTGGAGGTATCCCAGCCCAGTTCCTTGTTCACGGCACAGGCCTGGGCAGCGAAGGCCTCATTGGCTTCGATCAGGTCCAGGTCGCCGGCCTTCCAGCCCGCCTTCTCCAGCGCCTTGCGGCTGGCCGGGATGGGGCCCGAGCCCATCACCTTGGGGTCCACGCCCGCCTGCGCCCAGGAGGCGATGCGCGCCAGCGGCGTCAGGCCACGGGCGGCGGCGTCCCTGGCGCTCATCAGCACCAGCGCCGCGGCGCCGTCATTCAGCCCGCTGGCATTGCCGGCGGTGACGCTGCCGGCCTTGTCGAAGGCGGGGCGCAGGCCCGCCATGGCTTCGAGCGTGGCGCCGTCGCGGATATATTCGTCGGTGTCGACAATGGTGTCGCCCTTGCGGCCCTTGACGGTGACGGGGGCGATCTCGTCCTTGAACCTGCCGGCCTTCTTGGCGGCCTCGGCCTTGTTCTGCGAAGCGACGGCGAAGGCGTCCTGCTGCTCGCGGGTGATCTCCCACTGCTTGGCGACATTCTCGGCCGTCACGCCCATGTGATAGCCGTTGAAGGCGTCCCACAGGCCGTCGCGGATCATGGTGTCGATGAATTGCAGGTCGCCCATCTTCTGGCCGGCGCGCAGATAGGCGGCGTGCGTGGAGAGACTCATGCTTTCCTGGCCGCCCGCGACCACGATGGCGCTGTCGCCGTTGCGGATCGCCTGGGCGCCCAGCGCCACGGCGCGCAGGCCCGAGCCGCAGACCATGTTGATGCCCCAGGCCGGGGTGGCGATGGGCAGGCCGGCCAGGATGGAGGCCTGGCGGGCCGGGTTCTGGCCCTGGGCCGCCGTCAGCACCTGGCCCAGGATGACTTCGCTGATGTCCTCTGGCGCGAGCCCGGCGCGCGCCAGCGCGGCGCGGATGGCGACCTCGCCCAGCTTGTGGGCGGGGACGGTGGCGAAGGCGCCATTGAAGGACCCGACCGGGGTGCGCGCGGCCGAAACGATGACGACATCTTCGACGGAAGTGGGCATGGCGGGGTCCTGTTCTTCTTATTGCGGGGCGCAAAATGCCGCGAACGCGGGCATTGGTAAACCGTGGATAAATTCCATAGTATTTTCAGCCACTTGACCGGAAACTGAGAATGTCTTCCTTGCTGCGGCTGCACATTGAGGCTGGACTCCCGCGCTGCGGGGTGATGATTTAACGGTTCGCGCCTATGGGGAGGCGCAGTAACGAGTCGGGGAACATAAGTGTCGGAAGATAAAGCCAAAGCCGAAGGTCCGGTCGTCATCAAGAAGTACGCCAACCGGCGCCTCTACAACACCCAGACCTCCTCCTATGTGACGCTGGACCATCTGGCGGCCATGGTGAAGGAAGGGACCGAGTTCGAAGTCCAGGACGCCCGCACCGGCGACGACATCACGCGCAGCGTGCTGACCCAGATCATCTTCGAAGAGGAAGCCAAGGGCCAGTCGCTGCTGCCCATCAAGTTCCTGCGCCAGCTGATCCGCTTCTATGGCGACAGCCTGCAATCCTTCGTGCCCGGCTATCTGGACATGAGCATGGAAGGCTTCACCAAGAACCAGGGCGCCATGCGCGACCGCATTGCCGAAGCCCTGGGCGGCGGCAACCAGATGGTGGAAAACCTGACGCGCCAGAACCTGCAGATGTTCGAAAACGCCATGGCCATGTTCGTGCCCTTCGGCGGCGCCGCCGCGACCGCCACCAAGGCCGAGACCAAGCCCGCCGCCAAGCCGCCCGCTTCCGACGAGGTCGCCGACCTCAAGGAAGAGATGGACGCGATGCGCCGGCAGCTGGCGGAATTGGCAAAGAAATGAAGCTTCCCGCTCGGGGGGGCTTCATCATCGTCCTGTCGCTGATGGTCACGGGCTGCGTTGCGCCCATGACGACACGCGAAGCGCAGGACGTCGCCAATGTGCGGCTGGCCAAATACTGCAACAAAAACTGCGGCGCCATCACCATGGGCCGCACCCAGAAGATCAAGGACCGCTGGCTGGTGGATTTTGAAGGCCCGCGCCAGAAGTTCACCGTCACCGTCGAAGACAACGGCAATTCCAAAGTGACCACCTGGAACAAATGAACCGACCCTCCCCTTGAGGGAGGGTCGGAATTTGCGAGAGCAAATTTCGGGGAGGGGTCAGCGCGCGATCCGATAGACCCCTCCTCGAAAAATCCTGCGGATTTTTCGATCCTCCCTCAAGGGGAGGATGAAGATCAGAACTTCGGATCGAGCAGCGGTTCGCCGAAGTGGAAGCCCTGGAAATAATCCACGCCGAAATTCTGCAGCAAAGCGGCATCGTCGTCCGAGCCCACCCATTCGGCCACCGTCTTGATGTCGAAGCTGCGCGCCAGGCCGACCAGTGTGCGCACGAACACCTGGTTTTCCGGCGACTGGCTGAGATCCTTCACATAGGAGCCGTCGATCTTGACGGTATCGACATGCAGCATCTGCAGATTGCGGAAGCTGGTATAGCCGGCGCCGAAATCGTCGATCGCCACCCGCACGCCCAGCTCGCGCAGCTGGGAGACGAAGCGGGCATTCTCCTCGAAATGATGCAGGGCAGCGGTCTCGGTCAGTTCCACGATCAGCCGCGGCGCCACCACCTGCTGGCTGCGCACGGTGTCCACGAAATCCTGCAGCCAGACCGGATCGGACGCGGCGGTGCCCGAGACATTGACCGCCAGCGTGACGCAGGGCTGCGCCTTCAGGGTCGCGATGGTGGCTTCCAGCGCCCAGCGGTCCACCAGATGCACGATGCCCATCTGCTCGCAGGCGGGCACGAAATTCCCGGCGGTGAGGATGGAGCCGTCGGGCTGCTGCAGCCGCAGCAGGCATTCATAATGCGAGGTCCGGCGCGAACGCGCCTGGACGATGGGCTGGTAGGCCAGCCTGAGGCGGCCATCCTTCAGCGCCTGCACCACCTCGTCGGCGATCTGCATCTGGCGCAGCCGCCCGGATTCGCGCTGCGGCGACGCCTGATAGACGGCAAAGCCGTCGCGGCCATTGGCGCGCGCCTTGTTCAGGGCAAGCTCGGCCCGCAGCATGGCTTCCTGGCTGGTGGAGGCGGCCTGGGGCAGCCACACCGCGCCCACGCTGACGGTGGCGGCGACCATGCCGCAGCAGGTGTCCACGGTATTGGCGCGCACGCTGGCGCGCAGCCGCGCCGCCACCACCGCGATCTCGCGCTCGGAGCAGTTCTTCAGGATGACGCCGAACTTGTTGCCGGCGATGCGGCCGATGATGTCGCTGCCGCGCAGGGTGCGGGCCAGGCGCTCGCCCACGCCCATGATGACTTCCTCGCCGGCCTCGAAGCCGAAGC
>JAQGLO010000139.1 GCA_028292825.1 Alphaproteobacteria bacterium
CTTGACCTTGGTACGCGACGTAAACATTCAGGAACCCCCGGTATATCGCCTTGGCGATGTTTGGTGTGCTCCTTCCTGCTATTTCCTGCCCAGCTCCATTTTTTTGTGCGATGCAAAATCGCTGGAATGACCGTAGGTCGAGACGGAACAGTGGGTAAATCGGATTCTGTCCGCGCTACTGTGACGGAAAGACGAAGTGATATTAATGCACCGAATTCATGCAAATTAAGAATTTTATTGCTGTTATTGTTATTTATCCGCAATATTGAGGCGTTAAAAACCACCAATTGGCATCATTCATGCGCAATAAATCTGCAATGATTCAAACTGCACGCACCTTGGGCAATAACACATCTTTTGTGCAGTGAATGTCCCGATAATTGGTCATATTGCAGTGCAGCACAAATTTTTCACCCAAACATTGCGCGCCTTTTAGGCGGAGTGACTAGTGCTTGGCAGCACAAACAAGGCGCTGGTGTGTTCCCTCGCACTGCAATCACCACGCGCTTGTGGGGTTATACGCGCGACAAGACATTTCACGACGGATTCGCGCCGATCGCGACTCCGGGTGACGAACAAAAGCGCCGTGCGCTAGTGTCCGCGCAACACAGGAGTTGCCGTCATGACCAGCCAGGAAGAAATCCAGGCACAGCTCGCCGATATCTGGGCGCGCCATCTGGGCGTCAAGCAGCTGACCGGCGACGACAATTTCTTCGCGCTGGGCGGCCATTCCCTGCTGGGCGTGAAGATGATCGGTGCGGTCCAGGAAAAACTGAATCTGGGCGACGAACTGAAGCCGGCCGACCTTTTCGAGTTTCCCACCCTGGCGGAATTTTCCGCCCATGTTCATGCGCTCACCGCCCCCAGCGAGGAATTCGGCGAAATCTAGCGCCGCCAGAACGCCGTCAGCACCAGATCGCCAAGAACGGCAAAGCGGCCTTCCAGATCGCCAAGGCCCGGCTGGCGCGCCACCAGGGCGTCGCCCTGCACTTCTATATGGATGGACTGAAAGGCGAGCACCTTGCCCACCGCCGAGGCCTTGAAGCAGGCTTCCTTGGCGCTGAACAGGACGGCCGCCATCACGGACCGGCGGGCAGCGTCCAGGCCCGCCAGCCAATCGCGTTCCGCCGCATCGAACAGGCGTGGCATCAGATCGTCTGTCACCCCGCCCACCCGCTCGGCGTCCACGCCCAGGGCGATGAAATCCGCAGTGCGGGCCGCCAACGCGGCGGCATAGCCACGGGTATGGGTGATGCTGCCGGCAAAGCCGGTGGGCCAGACCGGCTTGCCATCCTCGCCGCGGGCGATCACCGCATCGACCACACCCGCCTGTGCCAGCGCGGCGCGGGCGCAGGCACGGCCCAGCGCAAAATCACGGCGGCGTTTCTCTCCGGCGTTGGCGACCGTGGCTTCTTCGCCGGGATGGAGCGGCACAACCTGTCCCCGGTCTTCGATGTCCGCGGCAAAAATGCCCGGCGGCAGGATGCGGGCGACCAGGCTCACGCCGCCAGGGTCTCGGTAAAGACCTGCAGCAGCAGGGCGGTGAAAGCATCCTGGTCCGTCTTGCCCAGCACCCTTTCATAGAAGTGCAGTGAAGCGGACGCCGCGTCGCCATAGTCCATCAGGTGCAGGAACACCGGCGACGACACCCGCGGCCATATTTGCGGCGGCAGTTCGGTGATCCGGGGCGGCCAGGGTGCGGTTGCGCCAATGTCAGATCCGGCGCGCTCCGCTTTCTCCCGTGCCGTGCCCACCGCATAATAGTTGAACACCGCCGGAATCCTGTTGGGATAGCCGGCAGCCTCGACACCGGGACGCACCATCTGCGGCGCGTAGAAATGCAGGGTCGGGATGCGGCGCGCCAGCGTGGCGTCATATTCGGCGACGATGCCGCGCAACACCGTCTCGAAATCCGCGTCGGGCTCCGCATGGATTTCCACCGCATCGGCGCAGAACATCAGCCCGACCGTGCCGGTCAGCTCCATGGAGGTGCGCTTGTCCCCCAGCACCCGCAGTGGAAAGCGCGCCCGACCGGACCAGCGCGCCATGGTGATGGCGAAGATGGTGAGATAGACGAGAAACGGCGTCACCTTCAGCTGACGGGCCAGGGCGCGGGCGCTGTCCAGCACGCGCCCGGGAATGGAGAAATTGCGCACGATGCGCGCGCCCGTGCCCCACAGAAGCGGCGTGCCATCCACCGGCGCGGTCAGGGCGGGCTGTCGGTCATACCAGTCGCGCCAATAATCGATCAGGTCGCGGCCTTGCGGGCCGGCCAGGAGATCCCGCTCGGCCAGCGAATAGTCGTTGTAGGATGTGGACGCCGGCGCCAATGCCCTGCCTTCCAAAATGTCCCGCAGCTCGTCCATCACGATGTTGCGGCTGGCGGCGTCCGCGATCATGTGGGCGCTGGAAATGGCCGCAGTAACCCGGCCGTCCGGCAATGCGATCACCTTGGCGCGCGTCAGCCATTCGCCCAGGATAGGATTGAGCCGGGTACAGAATTCCTGGGCGCTGCGATCGGCGGTGGCGGCATCGGGGGCGCTTTCCTGTTCGATGGCAAAAGCCTCGGCGGGCTTGCTGAAAGCCGTCAGGGTCTCGCCATCCGCCCGGAACGACACAAGCAAGGCCTCGTGCCGCGCCATCAGCTGCGCGATGGCGGCGGTCACGGCCTTGGCATCGGTATCGCGAAACGTTCCGGCCATGCCGATATTCAGCGCAATGGGTTTGCCTTCTTCGGGAGGGCCGGCAAAACGCCACCACATTTCCTGTGCCACCGATGGCGTCAGCGGGCCTGGTCTGCCCTTGACGGCGCGCAAGGCCTTGCCGGCTTCACGCGCCTGCAGCCATGTCACGATTGCAGCACGCTGTGCCCGTAGCTGTACGCGATCGGCATCGGTCAGCGCATTGCGCGGCGAGCGATAGCGCATCTCGCCGCCTTCCAGGAACAGGATGATGCCGCGGCTTTCCAGATCGGTCAGCAGCTGCGCGATGCCGGTCATGCCGCCTTCCGCGGCGCCAGCAGGAGCGTCGCCAGGAACATGCCGCTGCTGAGCGCCAGGAAGGCGGCGAATGCCGGCATATAGCCATGGCTGCTGTCATAGACGAAGCCGATGAAGCGGGTGGCAGCGATCGCGAAGGCCGCGACCAGGGCATAGGTCCAGCCCATTGCGGCGCCGAAGGCGGCAGACCCGAAACCGGCGGCGATCATGCCGGCCGCGACGGGCATGGCGCAGCCAAGCGAGATGCCCGCTAGGCAGGCGCTGACCAGCAGGGCGCCGTAGGTCGGAACCAGCAAAAGCAGCAGCTGTGACAGCATCATGAAGAGGGTCGCCGCGATAAGCAGCATGCGCTGTTCGATGCGGTCGGCCAGCACGCCGGCGAGAATCTTGGTAACGCCGGCGCAAAGTGCGAATGCGGAAATGAACAGGGCGGCACGCGTGGGACTGACACCCAGCTGAACGCCATACGGCACCAGTGTCACGATGATGGCCTGGCAGGTGCCGGAGCTGGCGGCCAAAGCCAGGCTTGGAATCCAGAAGGCGCGGCGGCTGAGAATATCGATCCAGCGCGGGCTGATCTTGCGTTCCGTGGTGCGCCCGCGATTTTCCGGATGATCATCCAGTCCCGCGTCCCGCGGATTGTCGCGCAGAACCAGCAGGGCCAGTGCGATGATGATCGCCGCCATCGCTCCCGCTTCGCACAGCAGCCCGGTTCGCCAGCCATAAGCCCGGATCGCCTGGCTGAGCAACGGCACCACCACCAGCCCGCCGGCTGAGGTGGAGATCGCCGCAATGCCCAGCGCCAGCCCGCGCCGCTTCCAGAACCAGCGCGCCGCCAGTGTCGAGGTCGTCAGGGGTCCTATTGCCGCAAATCCGATTGCGCCGGGCACCAGCAGCGCCAGCACCATCACCCACAGCGAGGCCGCAGTGGCGACCAGCGCCAACGCACCGCCGAACACAAGCGCCCCTAGCGACACGACGAAGCGAATGGGGTAGCGGTCGAGCAACCGGCCGACCAGGGGCGCGGTCAGCATGACGCCCACAAACAGGATCAGGATGGCGCTGTTGGCATTGGCCCGCGAGAGATGAAATTCCGCCTGCAGCGGCAGCACGAACAGTCCGGCGGAATAGCTGGTGGCGCCTTGCGCCAGAAGCTCCACGACCGCCGAGGCCGCCAGAACGAACCAGCCGTAATAGACAGGCGATGTTGAACCGCGCATGGCATTCCCCTCGCTGACCCGCTTTGACCATTTATGGCATGGGCGGCGGCGCGAGGGAATCCCGCCGACCGGCAGGCTTCGGTCAGATCAGAGGAGGCTGCCGGGAATGGAGGCGATTTCGTTTTCCCAATTGTCCTCGGAATCCGAAGTGCGGGGGGTGTAGCGGCACAGTCCCATCACAAAGGTGGGAACGCCCTGCTCGTTGGCGAGCGGGACATACAGATGCTCGGCATGCAGATATTCCCGCCCCTGCAGATGCACGCGGCCCAGAAAGCGAAGCGGCTTGCCGCCGTCCAGAATCAGGTCTCCGCATTCGAGCCAACGCGGCAAAAGTTCAGATGGCACGCTATCCTCCAGCATCTTGCCCGTATTGTGGCCCAGCACGTCCGTGAGACTGGTGCCAATCAGCCGCCAGCGATAATGAGATGGTTTTTCCGCGACGCGCTCGAAAATCACGATGTTGCGCAATACGTCCTTCAAATCGCGCAACGTCATGTCGTTGCGCGCCGGCATCGGCCGGCCAGCCGCCTTCTGCTTCCACACGCGGAAGAGGTGATCGTGACTGGAATGTGAAAATGAAAGCGAGGGATCGCAGAAATGGTGCCATTTCTGCTGCGCCGCTTTCACGTTCAGGGCTTTGGCTGCGACTTCGACATCCATGTCCCAATTTTGCGCGAAAAACCTAAAGGCCCGGTAAAGCCCGGCAATACAGCCAGCGGTAGAAACCGCTGAAATACGGGCCTTATCGTGGCTGCGTGCAAACGTTAAAAGCAAAGGTTAATGCGGGTTTGGCGCGACGTTCTAGGTATTTGTACAGATAGATATTCCGATCCATGTCGGAAAAGATTATGGTTTCCATCTCGTTAACGGAGCGGAACCTCAATATGGCACAGTCCCAGAGAATGCTGGCAGACATTGTGCCGCTCGAGGCTGTCCGCGCCGGCCGCCACAAGCTCAACGAGATGGACGCCGCCCGTATCGCCAGGCATCTGGTGATGTTCCCGGCGAATGAGGAGCAGGTACGCACGCTGCTGGCCCGCGCGCGCCCAACCATTCCCGGCCTCGCCGCCACCGAAGATGTGCTCAGAGTGGTGCGGCACAACCCCGATTGCATGATGGCGGTTGCCCGCCGTTCCCGCTTCAAACCGGAAGCGCCGGAAGGCGAAGGCTTCTTCGCCATGCTGCCGCTGACAGAACTGGGCCTGAAGGTGCTGGCGCTGGGCGCTTTGAACACCTCCAAACCCGACCTCAGACTGATTGCCAGACCGGATGAGCGCCCGGCCGGGATTTACATGTGGGCCGTCTTCGCGCCTGGCCCGCTGGCTGCAGGATCCGCCCTGTTCATGGAGCGCATGGCGGGGCGGGAATATGCCGGCGTCAATCTTTACACCCGCCCCAACACCGACCCGGGCCGCCGCTTCAACGAGGTTCTGGGTATCGTCCAGGGTGCCAAGGTCGGTGAGCTGGATGCACCGCAATTGTGGGTCTTCGACCGCAAGCAGCCGATGCCGCTCTATGACAGCTATCAGCCCGGCGCCAGGAAGGGCGAGATCGGCGTTACCATCGCCCGCACCTTCGAAGATCTGTCCCGCGTCGTCGCGATCCGCAGTGCCGTCTATATCGGCGAGCAGGAATGTCCGTATGACGAAGAGTATGACGGCAACGACCTGGCCGCCACACATCTGCTTGCCTATATCGGCGATGAACCGGTGGGCTGCCTGAGAATCCGTTTCTTCGCCGATTTCGCCAAGATCGAGCGCCTGGCGATCCGCAAGGAATTTCGCAAGACCCGCGCCGCCTTCCAGCTGGTGCGGGCCGGCTTCAAGCTGTGCCAGAAAAAGGGTTACACCAAGGTCTATGGCCATTCCCAGGTGCGGCTGGTAAATTTCTGGAGCCGGTTTGGCTTCCGGGTGATGGAAGACGCCAAGCGCTTCGTCTTTTCCGATTTCGACTATGTCGAGATCGTCGCCAATATCGAGCGCGACCCCGACGCCATCAGCATCGGCAATGATCCTTATGTCATCATCCGCCCGGAAGGACGCTGGCATCGCCCGGGCATCCTGGAACATTCCGCGGACCGGGACGTCACCCGTCCCTCTGTGGCCGAAAAATAATCCCGGGAACAGGCACCGGCGTACCACAGGTTGCTGATGACAGCGCCCCCTTCCCTAAAGTAGTTTCTCCGCCGCTGAACTGCACTTGGGCGCCGGGGGGCCGTCCCGACAAGAATGCAGCAGCCGGGTGTGCCTGGGCGGGCAACACCTGAACATGTTGGGGGAACACATCGCCTATGCAGTTGCGCGGTTTGATTACCGACCTGCCCCGGAAAAAGGGCAAGGCCTATACTTTTGAACGCGGCCAGATCGTCACCTATCCACACGCCGCGCTGCATGACGAGGTCATGCGGACACGCCGCGCACTCAGCGAATGGGGCGTGCGGCCCGGCATGCGGGTGGGCATTTATGCGCCCAATTCCTATCGCTGGCTGGTCCATGACCTGGCGCTGATCGATATCGGCGCCATCTCGGTGCCCTTCACCGACGATTTCGCCGGCCAGGTGAATGACGCGCTGCTGGCGCGCTATGACATTGCCCTGCTGCTGATCTCCAAAAGCCATGCCCGGCTGTTTCCGCAAAAACCTTCGCATGTGGCCTTTATCGACGCCGACAATGCCGATATCCGCGCCTTGGACCGGATGCCGCCGCCGGAACCCGACAGCGACGACCAGCACAGCCTGGTCTTTTCCTCCGGCTCCGCCGGCGGCCTGAAGGGCCTGGTGATCAGCCGCAAGGGCATCGAAGTCACCCTGCCTCCCATCGTCGAAGCCATGCAGCTGGTGCCCGGCGAAAAACTGATGCTATTCCTGCCCATGTCGAACTTCCAGCAGCGCAACATGTGCTACGCCGCGCTGTGGTACGACGCCGACATCATCATCACCGATTACACCCAGCTGTTTGCCGCCATCAAGGCGCTCAATCCCACCATGCTGATTGGACCGCCGGTGCTGTTCCAGATGATCTATGCCGATTTTGAAAAGCTTCCGGCCTGGAAGCGTTCGGCGTTGATGGCGGCAGGCCGTACGATTTCACTGATCCCGGTGCCTGCGCTACGCCGCGCCGCCGCGCGTCTTCTGTTCGGCGATGTGCGCGACCAGTTCGGCTCCAGCATGCGGGTGCTGGTCACGGGCATGGCGCCGATCCGGCGCCATCTGGGCCTGTTCTATGAGCGCATGCAGCTGCCGCTGAGCGAAACCTACGGCATGGTGGAAGCGGGTTCGATCACCTTCCGCCCTCCCGGCTCGCGCGATTATGGCACGGTCGGCAAAGTGCTGGACGGCATCAGGCTGTCCTTTCAGGACGATGGCGAAATTATCGTGCACCGCGACCACCCCATGACGCTGCGTTATTTCCAGTGCGCGCCGGACGAGAATGAGCGCACCTTTGTCGGTCCCGGCAGCATCGCCACCGGCGATATCGGGCGCCTGGATGACCAGGGCAACCTGATCCTGCTGGGCCGCAAGAAAGAACTGATCGTCACCTCCGGCGGCTACAAGATCCATCCCGAAGTCATCGAGCAGGAACTGAACAACTGCCCGGATGTCGCCCAGTCGGTGATTTTCCTCAAGCCCAACGCGGTCCAGCTGTCCTGCGTCGTGGCGCTGCATCAGCCCGAAGCGGACGGCGCGCGCGGCCGCATCAAAAAGTATGCCCAAGGTCTTCAGTCGATCCGCAAGACGGCGCAATTTGTGGATGTGGTGTTCGCCGATGAGGCCTTCACCAGGGAAAACGGCATGCTGCGGCCCAACCTGAAGATCGACCGCAAGGCTGTCGCCGCAAAATACGGCTAATCGGCCGCCAAAGCCGGTTCGGCAGGCTTGCGGGTGCGGTGGCAAAGCCACACCAGGCCCGTCAGGCCCAGGCAAATCCACATCGAGAGATGGAAGACGTCGATGGAGGCCAGCAGATAGGCCTGGCCTTCCATGCCGCGGGTGAGAACCGCCTTGCCGGCCAGCTCCGACATCCCCATGCCCTGCATGGTGGAGAGCGTGTCGTGCAGGACCGGTCCCGTGGCCATGTCGGCCATGCGGCTTTGATGCAGCGCCTCGCGGCGGTCCCACAAGGTCGTCACGAGAGAGACCGCGAAGCCGCTGACGATGATGCGCACAAAATTCGACAGGCCGGACGCCATGGGAATGCGCCGGCCCGGCACGTCATCCAGCAGGATGGTGACGGTGGCGACGAAGAAACCGGCATTGGCGATACCCTGGACCATCAATGGCAGGGCAATTGCGATGAAACTGGCATCCGCCGTCAGGCCCGCGCGCAGGTAATAGGACAGCGCCGAAGCCAGGAACGCCACCGAGGCCACCAGCCGCGCGTCCGTCCGCGCCAAAGCGCGCGCCGCCAGCGGCGTCAGCAGGACCGACACCACGCCCGTTGGCGCCGATACCAGCCCTGCCCAGGTGGCGGTATAGGCAAGCTGGGTCTGCAGCCACAAAGGCAGGATCAGCATATTGGCCAGGAACACGCCATTGCCCAGGCAGAACACCAATGTCCCCAGCGCGAAATTGCGGCTCTTGAACAACGCCAGGTCCAGGATGGGATGATCCTCTGTCATCTCCCACAGGATGAAGGCGCAGAAGCCGGCAAAGGCGATGATGGCGAGCGCCACGATCCAGGGCGAGCCGAACCAGTCGGCATTCTTGCCGCGGTCCAGCATCAGCTGCAGCGCACCCGCCCATACGACCAGAAGACCCATGCCGACCAGGTCGATGCGGGACCGGGTCACCGGCGTCTCGCGCCGGCGCAGATTTTCCCAGCACAGAAACATCACCAGCAATCCCACCGGCACATTGATCAGGAAAATCCAGCCCCAGTGGAAATTGTCGGAGATATAGCCGCCCAGCAGCGGCCCGCAGATCGGCGCCACCAGCGAGGTGATGGACCACAGCGCCAGCGCGGTGGCGCGGCGGCTGGCGGGGAAGATCGAGATCATCAGCGCCTGGGAACCGGGAATGATCGGCCCCGACACCAGTCCCTGCAGGGTGCGGAAGACCACCAGGGATTCCAGGCTCCAGGCGATGCCGCAAAGAAAGGACGCGATGGTGAAAAGCGCGATGGAAACGACGAAGGTCTTCACCACGCCGTAGCGGTTCATCAGCCAGCCCGTCAGCGGCACGCCGATGCCGTTTGCCACCACGAAAGACGTGATGATCCAGGTGGACTGGTCGGTCGAGGCGCCCAGATTGCCCGCGATGGTGGGCAGCGAGACATTGGCGATGGTGAGGTCCAGCACCTGCATGAAGGTGCCCATCGCCAGCGCAAATGCGGTGACGGCCAGTGCAGCGCCTTTCAAAGGCGCGTTTGTCACGGCGTGTTCTCGGCGATGATCTTCGCGATCAGGGCATCGGACTGCGCCTTGGTGTCCTCACCGGTGTCGCCGCGCATGATGGCGGCCGGCGCAGCGCTGGAAACCAGCGGGCCGGACTGGTCGCGCATGTCAGTCTCGACCGACACGCTGAGGCCGATGCGCAAGGGATGATCTTTCAACTCCGCCGGATCGAGCGCGATGCGCACCGGCACGCGCTGCACGATCTTGATCCAGTTGCCCGAGGCGTTCTGCGGCGGCAACAGCGCAAAGGCGCTGCCGGACCCCGCGCCCAGGCCGACAATGTGGCCGTGATAGGTGACCTTGCCGCCATAGATGTCCGTGGAGATGGTCACCGGCTGGCCCAGCCGCATGCGCGACAGTTGCACTTCCTTGAAATTGGCATCGATCCACACGCCCGACAGCGGCACCACCGCCATCAAGGATGCGCCCGCGATCACACGCTGGCCCACCTGCACGGTGCGCTGGGCGACGATCCCGTCCACCGGCGCCACGATCTTCATGTGCGCCAGCGCAATCGCCGCGGCGCGCAGTTGCGCCTCGGCCGCCAGCACATCGGGATTGTGAGCGACATCCATGCCGGAAATGCCCGCATTGGCCTGGGCCAGCCCGCCGCGCGCGGCATTGACCGCGCCCTGCGCCGCCGCCACGGCATCGCGGGCATGGGACAGTTCCTCGCCCGACACCGCGCCGCCCAGCGCCGACTGGCGGCGCTGATAGTCGCTTCTGGCCTGGGTGAGCTGCACATTCGCTTGCGCCAGCTGGGCGGAAAAGGAATCGGCACTGGCGAAGTTTCCACGCACCGCGCGCACGGCGCGCGCCAGATTGGCTTCGGCGGCGCGCATGGTCACGTCGGCGATGGAAGGATCCATCTCGATCAGCAGCTGGCCACGCTTCACGCCCTGGGTGTTGTCGGCATAGAGCGCGGTGACGGTGGCGTTCTCGCGGCTGGTCACCGCCACGATGTTGCCCGCGACATAGGCGTCGTCGGTGGCTTCATAGAAGCGGGCCACCAGCAGCCAATAAAGGCCCCAAATCAGCGCGGCGCCCAGGAACAGCGCCGCCATGATGATGAAGCCCTTGCGGCGGCGCTCGGCCTTGCCGGCGCTGTCGATGATGTCGCTCATGACGCCTTCTCCGGATCAAATCCGCCGCCCAGCGAGAGCAGCAAGGTCACGCGCTGCGCCATGGCCTCGGCCATCAGCGCCGCCATCTGCTGGCGGGCAGTCAATAATGTGCTTTCGGCGGTCAGCATGGGAATCTGGCCCGACAGGCCGAGCCGGTAGCGTTCTTCCGCCAGTTTCAGCGCGCGGCTGGCCGAGTCCAGCGCCTTTTGCTGTTCCAGGCGCTGGTCGGACAGGCTGGCGACCTGGGTCAGGGCATCGGCGGTCTGGCGCACCGCCGTCACCACCGCGCCATTGTAATCGGCCACCGCCGAATCGAGGTCCGCCGTGGCGCGGGCATATTGCGCCCGCAACCGGCCGGCATCGAAGATGGGCAGGTGCAGCGCCGGGCCGACGCCCATGGTCAGGGCATCGGCCGAGAGCAGGCTGGAAAGCCCGATGGCCTGAAAGCCGATGGCCGCCACCAGGTTGATGTTGGGATAGAAGTCGGCATGGGCCGCGTCGCGGCCGCGCATGGCGGCGCTGATACGCGCCCGGGCCGCCAGCACATCAGGGCGGCGGGACAACAGATCGGCGGGCAAGGCATCCGGCAGCGGCAGCGCCGTTTCCAGGGTCGCGGCGGGGCGGGTGATGGCGGGATAGGCGGCAGCGCCCTCGCCCACCAGCGCCGCGATGGCATGCACCGCCAGGTCGCGCGCGGTTTCGGCGCGGCGCACTTCGATCTTCGCCAGGGCGAGCAGGGCTCTGGCCTGTTCCAGCGATGCTTCGTTTTCCAGCCCCGATGTCACCCGGCTCTGGGTGAGATCCAGGATGGTCTGGCGTTCGGTCACCGTCAGCTTTGCGATATCCAGATTCTGGTAAGCCAGCGACAGCGCGATATAGGTCTGGGCGAACATGCCGGCCAGTGCCAGCCGCGCCGCCGCCGCGTCCAGCGACGCGGCCTCGGCCGTGCTGCGCGCCTTGTCGATCAGGGCCGCCTGCTTGCCCCAGAAATCCAGCGACCAGTTCAGATGTGCCTGCGCATCGCCCACCCACTGCCAGGAACCGCCAAGCGGCGGCAACAGGCCATAGCGGTTGCTCAGCAGCTCGCGCTGCTCCTGCGCATCGAGAGAGACTTGCGGATAATCCAGTGCCCGCGCCGTTGACAGTTCGGCTTGCGCAGCGCGGATGCGCGCCAGTGCACTCTGCAGGCTGGGATTCTTGTCCAGCGCCTGCGCCACCAGCCTGTCGGCCTGTGGATCGTTGAAGGCTTTCCACCAGGCCTGGTCGAAGCGCGGCGCCGGGGCCGGGCCCAGGCCAAGGGATGAATCCGTGGTCTGGGCCACTTGGGGCGTGGTCGGGGGCGCACTGACACAGCCGCTCAACAGCAGCATGGCGGCGCATGTCAGGCCAAAGCTCTTGCCCATCCGGCGATGTTCGCCCGATTCCCTCTACCGCCAGATTAACCACGTTTTCTTGTTATTTCACAAGGACTTAAAAGAAAAGCGCCGCGGCTTTGCAGCCGCGGCGCTTGTCTGACAGCCTGTGTGAAGAGATCACCCGCCGCCGGTCGAGGCGATCAGGTGGAAGCTGCTGCCGGCCGTGGGCAGACCCATATTGGGGTTCATCACGGTGGTGTTGGTCAGGCTGGCCGGCCCGCCGAAGGTGATGGTGGCGGTGGCGTCCGTCGCCGCATTGTTCCAGATGATGTCGCTGAAGCCGTTGCCGTCCACATCCTGGGCGCCGGAAACGGTCCAGGTCCCGGCCGGCTTGCTGACCGTCTTGGTGCCGGTATGCAGGTCACCGTACATGAACCAGACCACCGCCTGGCCGGCCGCGTTCTGGAACAGGATGTCGCTGTTGCCGTCGCCATTGAAGTCGCCGGTGCCGATGGCGGTGAGGCCCGCGGCCGCCTGCGTCGCCGGCGCATTGATGACGGCGCTGCCATCCATCTCATAGACCTTGACCGCCTTGGTCGAGGTATTCTGCCACAGAATGTCGCTCTTGCCGTCGCCGTTGAAATCGCCGGAGGAGATCGCCTTCCAGCCGGAGCCCGGCGTCGCCAGGGAGACGGCTGGGCCGGCGACGGTGCCGATGGCATCGCCCGCATTGGTGTTGAGGAACAGAATCTCGGCGGCGCCGGTGGTCTGGTTCTGCAGCAGCACGTCGGACGCCGCGTCACCATTGAAGTCGCCGATGGCGACCGCCTTCCAGGCAACGGCGCCCGGCTGGATGCTGAGCGACGTCTGGGTCTGCGCGCCCGTCAGGTCGGTGATAATCTTCAGGTTGCCGGTGGCGGTATCCTGCAGCAGCACGCCCGCCTTGCGGTCGGTATCCGGGGTGAACTGGCCGGTGCCGACGGCGCGCCAGTTCAGGCCGCCGACGCCACTGACGGTGACGCCCAGATCCTGGATCTGCAGGTCGCCATTGGTGTTATTCTGGAAAATCCGTTCGCCCGTGCCGTTATTGTCCACGTCCGACACATGGCTCGGCGACAGGAATTTCAGGCGCTCCACGGCCAGCAGCGTGTCGTTCACGCTGTCGGGGCCGCCGACCACCGAACCCAGGCTGGGCGCGACATAGTTGGTTTCCAGACCGCTGTAATAGGCCACATCGGTGCCGTCGCCGCCGACCAGCAGGTTGGTGCCGCCATGGCCATAGAGCTTGTCGTTGCCATCGTCGCCGGACAGGAAATTGTCGCCATCGTCGCCGACCAGCGTATCGTCGTGAATCGAGCCATACACGTTACGGATATTGTACAGCGTGTCGTTGCCGAGGCCGCCGCCGCTGGACGTGCCGGTCAGCAGATTGACGATCAGGCCATCGGAGCTGGCGTCGGAATAGTTCGCGGTATCGTTGCCGCCGCTGCCGCCATCCAGCGTGTCGTCGCCGGTACCGCCGAACAGGATATCGTCGCCCAGGCCGCCCAGCAGGTAATCGTTGCCGCCCTTGCCGTAGAACACGATCGGGCCCGTCGAACCCACGGTCTGGGCGGACTGATAGGTATCGTCATTGTCGGTGCCGGTGATTGTCATGATCGAATTGGTGTGATTGTCGATCTCGCTCACGGTGGCGCCGGTGATGGCCACATTGTCGATATTCACCGCCGGGCCGTTGTTGTTGTCCGCCGGGTTGGGCTTGTTCTCGCCGGCGCGAATGCCAGTCGAGGTGCCGTCAATGGTGCCGTCGGCGATGTTGACGTTTAGCCCACTGACATCGGCCGGGATGGCGCTGTAGCTGCTGGGATCGTCACGGCCCTCCACAACAATCGCGCCGCTCTGGCCGGCAGAGCCGCCGGTGTTGGTCAGATCGAAATTGCTGATCGTCACATCGCCGGTATAGGTGTGGTATTTCAGGTTGAGGTCGATGCCGTTGCCGTTGAGGCCGTTGGCGCCGAAGCTGGGCACGCCGCCATACTGGCCGACATTGTCCATGGTCAGGCCGTCCAGCAGGGTCGTGCCCTGGGCGGTTTCCATGTAGACGCCCTTGATGTCGATGTCCTGGAAATGGCTGTTGGTGATGGTGGTGTTGGTGGCGTCCTTGCCGAAGCCCGGACCGCCGGTGGCGCCCTGGTCGTTGTAGAAGCCGGCGCCAACATATTCATCGGAGAAGGTGCTGTTGGTGATGGTGGCGCCGTTGAGCGCGGTGTCGTCCGGCTTGGAGAAGCCGTTCACCGAATGCTGCGTGGTGACGCCATCCAGGGTCAGGCCCGAAACGCTGGAACCCGAAACACCGACGCCGGTCAGGAAGTCGTCCACGGTGAGATTCTTCAGGGTCACATTGTCGGCGGAGACCGAGATGCCGGTGCCCGACGCGCCGCTGTAACCCGGCGCCGTCTGCAGCCAGGTGCTGAGCGGGCCGGCAAAGTTGCCATTGTCCTCGGTGAAAGTGCCCTCGATCACGACGCCGGACGCCGCGCCCTGCAGGGTCACGCTCTTGTTGACGACGACATTCTCGTTGTAGGTGCCCGGCGCGATCAGGATGGTGTCGCCGGCATTGGCCGCGGCGATCGCGGCGTTGATGGTGGCATAACCGCCGCCGCCCACCAGCAGGATCTTGGAACCGCCTGCCGCATCATCAAGATTCTCGACATTCTTGACCGTGTCGGTGCCATCGGGGCCGGTAACGGTGAAGGCGGTGCCGTTCCAGCCCACATTCGCCGCCGTGGGCTGGACCGAGAACAGCACGGTGTCGATGCCGGCGCCGCCGTCGAACTTGTTGTTGCCGGCATTGCCGGTGAAGGTGTCGTTGCCGGCGCCGCCGGTCAGGTTCTCGATATTGGCCAGAGTGACGCTGTTGCCGCCGCCCAGGCTTTGCGCGCCCGCATTGGTCAGGTCGATCGTCACGCCGCCCGCGAAGTTGCGGAAGTCGGCGGTGTCGCCGACGATGGTGTTGCCCTTGCCGTCCAGCACGTCATTGCCTGCGGTGGCGATCAAGGTGTCGTCGCCCGCGCCGCCGGTCAGGACGTTGTTGGACGCGTTGCCGGTCAGGGTGTTGTTCGACGATGTGGCGCTGGTGTCCACATTTTCCAGGTTGAGGAGCGTGTCGTTGCCATAGCCGCCGCCGATGGTCTGCGGGCTGGGATTGCCGAGGTCCACGGTCAGGGGACCGGTCGAGCTGTTGAACAGCAGCGTGTCGGTGCCGCCCAGGCCGTTATAGGTGTCATTGCCGGTGGAGGCGATGAAGGTGTCGTCGCCGGAGGTACCCGTGAGATTGTCATCGCCGGGGGTGCCCGGGAAGAGATGCGGGTTGGCGGTGACGGTCAGGGTGACAGTGGCGGTGTTGGAATTGAGCGAACCGTCATTGGCCTTGTAGGTGAAGCTGTCGCCGCCGACATAGCCGTTTGTGGGCGTGTAGGTGAAGGAGCCGTCCGGGTTCAGCACCACATTGCCGTGGCCCGCATTGGTCACGATGGCGCTGGTCAGGGGATCGCCATCGACGTCGGTATCGTTGGCCAGGACGCCGGTCGCCGGAACCACCAGCGCCGTGTTCACGGTCGTCGAATAGCCGCTGTCATCCACTGCGACCGGCGCATCGTTCACCGAGGCAATGGTGATGGTGGCGGTGGCGTTGCTGGTGCCGCCATGGCCGTCATTGGCCTGGTAGGTGAATGTGTCGGTGCCATGGAAATTGGCGGTCGGCGTATAGTTGAACGAACCGTCCGGGTTCAGGGTGAAGCTCAGGGCGTGGGTGGGGCCGGTGACAATGCTGGCGGTCAGGGTGTCGCCATCCACATCGGTATCGTTGGCCAGCACGCCATTGGCGGCGTTGACCGACAGCGCCGTGTCCTCATTGGTCGCATAGCCGGGATCGGCGACCGCAACCGGCGCATCATTCACCGACGCGATGGTGATGGTGGCGGTGGCATTGCTGGTGCCGCCATGGCCGTCATTGGCCTGGTAGGTAAAGGTGTCGGTACCGTGGAAATTGGCGGTCGGCGTATAGTTGAATGAACCGTCCGGGTTCAGGGTAAAGTTCAGGGCGTGGGTGGGGCCGGTGACGATGCTGGCGGTCAGGGTGTCGCCATCCGCATCGGTGTCGTTGGCCAGCACGCCATTGGCGGCATTGACCGCCAGCGCCGTATCTTCGTTGGTCGCATAGCCGGGATCAGCCAGGGCGACGGGGGCGTGATTGACCGGACCGTTCGGCGTGAAGGTGCCCGTGGCGCTGTTATAGGTGCCGTCGGTGAACTTGATGAGCTCGATGCTGGTCAGCGTGTCGGTGCCGTCGCGGTTCAGCACAGTGTCGGTAACCGTGCCGTTGCCGGTGTTGCCGACCGCGACTGTGTACTGGGCAAAGTTGCCCGTATAGACGGCGGTATCGGTATCGGCGCCGCCATCCAGCGCATCGTTGCCCTTGCCGCCGGTCAGCGTGTCATTGCCGGCGCCGCCCTTGATGGTGTTGGCATTGTCGTCTCCGGTCAGCGTGTCGCCGAAGCTCGAACCGGTGATGTTCTGGATATTCACCAGCGTGGTAAGGGTGGTCACGCCGCCAAAGCTGGCGGTGAAGTTCTGCTGCGCCCCGCCCAGATTGGCGGTAACGCCGCTGGTGGCGTTGCGGAAGTCGACCGTGTCGCCCAGGGGATCGGTGTTGCCGTCCAGCAGGTCGGTGCCGGTGCTGACGATCAGGGTGTCGTCGCCGGCGCCGCCGAACAGCTGGTCATCGCCGGCGCCGCCATCCAGCGTGTCGTCGCCGTCATTGCCGTGCAGGATGTCATTGCCGTCGCCGCCGATCAGGGTGTCGTTGCCCTTGCCGCCATAGATAACGTCGTTGCCGCCGCCGCCATTGATGACGTCATCGCCGTCGCCGCCATACAAAGTATCGTCGCCCGGACCGCCGGTGAGATTGGCGTTGACGCCGTTGCCGGCCACGGTGATGGAGCTGAAGCCGCTGATGGTGTTGCTCTGGCCGTCAAAGACGAAGGTGCCGGTCGTAAGATTGATCGACACCGTGTCATGATGCGGGCCCGGAATGGCGTTGTCCGTGAAGACGAACGCGTTGGTGCCGGTGCCCTTGAATTCGTTGCCCGAGATGGAGGCGTCATAGGGCGAATAGGTGTTGATGGTGAAGTCGAATTCCTGCTTGCCCAGGGTCACCTTGTTGTTGGTGACCGCGATATGGTTGCCCGAGGCCTCCAACGTGACTGTGCCGGTGTTGGTGGCATTGGTCTGGATGATGTTGCCGCTGAGGCTGGCGGTGCCGTTGGAGGGCGTGGCGTCGGCGGACAGCCAGACATTGTTGACGCTGCCCTGCACGATATTGCCGTTCACCGTGGCGGTCTTGGTGCCGTAATCCAGGTTGCCGTCGTGACTGAAGTCATCAAAGGTGTTGGTGGCGCTGGCCTTGAGCGTGACGCTGGTGGCGCCCTTGCTGGGCTGAACGACATTGCCGTTCAGCGTGGCGCTGGCATTGCCCTTCTTGGAGCCATTGCCGCCGACCGCGAAGGCGTCCAGCTCGATATTGTTCATCACCTTGTTGGGCTGGATGATGTTGCCGTTCACCGTGACGGTGCCGTTGCCGCCGACACCCTGCGATCCGGCCGTGGTGCCGGTGCCGCCGGCGCCGCCATTGCCGCCGGTCGCGGTCAGCGAGACTGTCAGGTTGTTGGTCGCCGGCGCATTGAAGATATTGCCGTTCAGGGTGATGGCGGCATTGCCGCCGGTGCCGCCATTGGCGCCGGCCACGCCGGTGCCGTTGCCGCCATCGCCGCCGTCGCCGCCAAAGACCTGTTCGGTGAAGGAGTCGGCGCCGATCTTGCCGCTCTGGGTGAAGCTTTCATTGCTGCCCTTGCCGCCGATGGTGGGGCTGGCGCCGTTGGTGCCGTGGGTGCCCTTGGTGCCGTTGATGATCGCCATGACCCGCTCCTTGTTGCCTTGCGCAGGCAGTTACCTGCTCATTGCTTTGAGGACAGTCTCAAAATGAAACACCTTTCATGTCCAGTGGATTTTGTGTGACGCCCGCACGCACGAAAAGCACACATGCGAAAAAGCCGCTGAAACAGCGGCTTTAAGCAATTAACCATGTTTTGCGATTGTTGCGGTCAGCAGCAGCGCAAAGCCATCATGGCTCGCGCAGGCTTTCGTCACCGATGCGAATGATCGGATGCAAGATGTAGCTGGCGATGGTCTCGCCGCCCGTCTTGATCTCGGCGCTGGCGACCAGGCCGGGCTTGAGATGGATGCTGCGGGACAGCAACCCCCTTGCAGTGTCGTCGAGCTTCACCTGGACCCGGTAGATCACCCGCTGGTCGTCGCCCTCTTTCACCGGCTGGGAATCGGGGCTGATGACTGTCAGCACGCCGCTGACGGTGCCAAAACGCTGGAACGGGTAACTTTCCAGCTTCACCCGCACGCTGTCACCCAGCTTGAGATAGCCGATGTCACGCGACGGCACGCTGGCCTCCACATAAAGATCGGCATTGTCCGGCACCAGGGTCACCAGCGTCTCCGCCTCGCGCAGCACCGAACCCACGGAACGGTCGGCAACCTCCTGCACGATGCCGTCCACCGGGGCGGTCATCTGGGTGAATTCCTGCATGCGGTTGGCCTTGTTCAGGGTCTCCACCGCGTCGGACAGCTTCTGGCGGGTTTCCACCAGCTGCTGGTTGTGATCGCTGCGCCACTTCTCGATGAAGGACTGGCGCTCCTGCTGCGTTTCGGCGCGCTGCTGCACCAGTTTCTCGCGGTCCCCGCTGGTGTTCTGCAGCCGAGTCTGGGCATCGATCAGGCTGGACTGCGAGCGCATGATATCCAGCGTGGCGGCCGCCTTCTGGCGCGCCAGCCGGTCGTACATCTGCACCACCCGCTGGGCCATGCCCAGTTGCTGCTGCATGCCGGGGATATTGGTTTCGTCGAGCTGTATCTGGGAGTCGACCTGCGCCAGCCTTGCATCGCGCTGGTTGATCGAAGCGTTATAGTCATTGAGTTCCTGGGCGAAGATCTGCGCCTGGGTGACGCGGTCGGCGCCAGCCTCGGGACCCGCCGTGAACGGCAGGCTGCGCAACTGGGCCTCCAGCCGCTGGCCCTGGGCGGTCAGCGAATCCACGGTCTGCTGCATCGACGAGACATCGGCCGCGGCGAAAGCGGGATCGAAGCGCGCCAGCACCTGGCCCTTGACGACGTGATCGCCGGCCTTGACCGCAATCTCGACTATGCGGGAGGTGGTGAAGGGCTGCATCACCAGCATGGGGGTGCGTGTGGCGATCTTGCCCGGCGCCACCACGATGCGGTCCACCGTGCCGATGATCGCCCAGACTATGGCGGCCAGCAGAAGCGCCGCCACGACAAAAAGCGCGGCATGGGCCGACAGCGGCACCGGCGCTTCCTCGATCGCCGCGGCGTCCGGCTTGAAGGCATTGGCGGCGTGGTCGAAATTCACCGTACTCATGCCGCCGCGCCCGCATGCTGCTGGTTCCACAGTGCGTTGTAGATGAAGTTACGCTGCAACAGCTGGGCGTGCGTGCCCACGTCATTCACCGCACCCTTGTCCATCACGATGATGGCGTCGGCATCGCGGATGGTGGCCAGGCGATGGGAGATCACGATGGCGGTGCGGCCCTTGGCGATTTCCTTCAGGTTCTTCACCACCACTGCTTCGCTTTCCGGGTCCAGCGCGCTGGTGGCTTCGTCAAAGATGATGACGCGCGGCTGGCGCAGCAATGCGCGGGCGATGGAAATGCGCTGCTTCTGGCCGCCGGAAAGATTCACCGCACCCTCTTCCAGTTCGGTGTCGTAGCGCTTGGGCAGCTGCTGGATGAATTCGTCCGCGCCGGCCATGCGCGCGGCCTGCACCACATCCTCGAAGGAGGCGGTGGTCATGCCCATCCGGATATTGTCCTTGATGCTGGCGCGGAACAGGAACGGCTCCTGCGGCACGACGCCGTTCTGGCTGCGCAGGTAGCCCAGATCGATGTCGCGGATATTATGGCCATCGATGCGGATGGCGCCTTCGGTGGCGTGATGCATGCCCTGAAGCATCGCCGACAGGGTGGTCTTGCCCGAGCCGCTGCGGCCGACAATGCCCACCATCGCGCCGGCCGGAATCTTCAGCGACACGTCGCGCAGCGCCGGATTTTCCGTGCCGGGATAGCGGAAGGTGACTTTGTCGAACTCGATGGCGCCCGACAGCGGCGGGGTGAGGCCGCGGGTGCTGCCTTCGCCGGGGTGATTCATGATCTCGCCCAGCATCTCCACCGACATCATCACTTCCTGATAGTTGTTCAGCAGGCCGATCAGCTGCAGCACCGGGCTGATCACCCGCGACGACAGCATGTTGAACGCCACCAGGCTGCCCACGGTGAGCTTGCCATCGAATACCAGGAAGGCGCCGGCAATGACGATGACAACGGTCAGCGCCTTCTCGATGAAGGACGACAGGGTGTTGGCGACCAGACCGATCTTGCCCACCGCGACATAGGTGTTGACCGCATCGGCGGCGGCATTGTCCCAGGCCTCTTCGCGGCGCGGTTCCAGGTTCAGCGACTTGATGGTGCGCATGCCGTGCACGCTTTCCACCAGCAGCGACTGGCGCTGGGCTTCTGCGGCATAGAGATGGCGCAGGCGCCGGCGATACGGCCCCAGCATCAGCGCGATCACCAGCCCCAGCACCAGCGTCACCGCCAGCACGATCAAGGTCAGCGGTACGCTGTACCACAGCAGCAGCGGCAGGAAGACCAGCAGTGCGGGAAGATCGAGCAAGGTGCCCAGCAGGCGTCCGGTGAGAAACTCGCGGATCTGGGTGCCCTGCTGCATGTGCTTGGTGACGACGCCGGCACGGCTGGCGTCGAAAAAGCTGATGGGCAGGCTCATCAGATGGCGGAAGGTGGTGCGCGCCAGGCGGATGTCGATGCGGCTGGCGGTGCGCAGCACGAAATAGCCGCGCAGCCAGCTGAAAGTGGAATCGAACAGGATGGCCAGCACCACGCCAACCCCGATCACCACCAGGGTGGAAATGCTGAGATAGACCAGCACCCGGTCGATCACGGTCTGGAAGAATATCGGCACCGCCAGCGCCAGGATATGCATGGCCAGGGCCGCGATCACGATGTTGCGCAGCAGCGCGCGCTGGCGCCAGAATTCGGGAACAAACCAGCCGAGACCGAACTTCCTGGGCTTGTCCTCGCCGGATTTGTAGATGCGCTTCAGGAGCACGATCTCGCCCGTCCAGTGCGCAAGGAATTTCTCCCGCGCCACCGGGAACAGGTTGGCCTGGGGCACCTTGGGATTGAACACCACGATCTGATCGGCGCCCGCGTCCTTGCCGACCTTCAACACCACGAACCAGCCGCCGGTATCCAGCCGCACCAGGAACGGTGTCTGTTTCTGCAGCCGTGCCAGGCCTTTCCAGTCGGCGCGTAGGGTTTCAGCCTTCAGGCCCTCTGTCCGGGCGATACGCACCAGCGCGCGCGCGTCCGGTTCATGCTCCTGGCCATGGACATGCGCCAGACGCGTCAGGCTCCAGTCGAGCTGGAAATGCCGCGCCACCGCCGTCAGCGCCCGCAGGCCACTGTCCGGCACAGGCGCATTGTCCTGTTCCGGGACGGCGCGCTGCTGAGGTTCGATCTTGCCGATTACCGTCATGGTGGCTCTCAGGGAAAAGGGCGCTGGGGCGACGCCGGGCTGGCGGCGGGTCGGTCGGGATGGATGCTTTCGCGGCGAAACTGGGGCGGCACCGTTTGCGGCTGGTTCGTCGGCGCGGCCGGACGCGACGGCTGGGTCGGGGCCGGCGGCGCGGCGGCGGCGGCCTGGGGCGCGGTGTTGTTGCGGATAACCTTGGTAGTTTCCGCGATCTTTTCGGCGGCGCGCAAGAACTGGTCCACGCCCATCACGATGCGGTGCGTGAAGACGGCGCGCGGCTTGCCATCCGTGCCGGCCTCGGTGGGAGAATGCGCGACCAGATCCAGCCGCACGATCCCGTCAATGATGGCGATGCGGCCGATACCGTCGGCGAAGGTCTGATGTTCCATGCCTGTCCCAGCCTGATAAGGGCGTGATGTCTCAGGCAGGATCATTCAAGAAGGAGGCCAGCCGGGACCCCTTAATCTTAACGCCGCTAGTAAACCGGGCCGCGCTGCTGCGCTGTCTTCACGCCGACCGGGCCTGGCGGGAAAATCGTCGCCAGGAAAGCACCGATCCTGGCCAGTGCCTGCTGGTTGACGCCGGGGTCCGGCGCCCCGTTACGGGTGAAGTCGTGTCCCACGCCGGGATAGATCACCAGTTCGCCGGGCACGCCCCGTTCCTTCAGCGCCGCCAGCAGGGCCTGCGACTGGGCGGGCGAAACCACGCCATCCGCCCCACCATGCTGGATCAGGAAAGGTGGACTGGTGGCCGATATATAAGACAGCGGGCTGGCCAGGCGGGCGAGGCCCGGCGGACAGGCTGCCGGTTCGCAGCCCAGGAACGCGCCCCCGTCCGAGGTCGCCGGCATCGTGAAGCCGGTTGCAGGCTTGTCAGCCACCTTCATGTCCGTGGCGCCATACCAGTCGATCACCGCCTGGACGCAGCCGGAAGGCGCATCCTTGTCGAGATCGGCAGGCTCCAGCGCCGGCACGCCGCAGGTCAGGCCCGCCAGCGCCGCCAGTTGGCCGCCACTGGCAACGCCCCATACCGCCACCCGGGTGGTGTCGATGTCGCCGCTCGCCGCATGGGCGCGCAGCCAGCGGATGGCGGCCTTCACGTCCAGCAGCGCGGCGGGAAAGCGGGCCTCGCCAGACAGGCGGTAATTCACACTGGCCACGACATAGCCCTGCGCCGCCAGCGCCGCCAGCGTGCCCGGGAAGTCTTCAAATCCGGCGGCATGGCGGGTGTCGCCGCCGCCAAAGCCGCCACCATGCACGAACACCACCAGCGGCAGCGGCCAGGCGCGGCGTGCCGGCTGGTAGATATCCAGCGTCAGGGGGCGAAAGCCCTTCAGGGTCTGATAGGTGATGTCGAAGGTGGCGCTGACGCCGCCGCCGAAGCTGACGCGCTGCGGGCCATAGCTCCTGGATTGCGATTGGGCTGGCTGGCTGGGCTGGACTTCGGATATGGCGCCAACCAGCGGCGGCGCGGGCGATGCCAGGGCGGCGGAGGTCAGCGCGGGCGTAAAGGGTGCGGAGACCGGTTCCGGCGCGGTGCGCAGCGCGGGCGGCTCGGTGCGCAGCGGCGGCAAAGGTGCCGACGTGACTGCGGACTTGGAAGAGGAGGCCTGCTGCCAGTCAGCCACCGGCTGCGCCATAACCAGTGACGGGACAAGCAGCAACAATCCCACCGGCAAGATGCGCATCGATCCCTCAAGGCCGGCCGCTAGGAAGCGGCGCGAATCAAAATACTATGTTTCCAGGCGCGCGTCATATGGCTGCGCAAGAGAACAGTTATGGGATGGAAGCTTAAGATCGCATTTGCAGGGGCCTTGATGGCCGCGCCGGCTTTTGGCGCGGGCTCGGACTGGGCGATCTATGGCGGAACATCAGACGGCAACCGTTATTCCAGCCTGACCGGGATCACCAAGGCCAATGTGGGCGGCCTCAGGCGGGCCTGGACCTTCGGCATGGACGCCGGCGGCGATCCCCAGACCCATCCCCTGGCGATCGGCGGGGTGGTTTATGCCTATACGCCCGCCCTGCAGGTGATCGCGCTGGATGGGGCAACGGGCAAGCGGCTGTGGCAGTTCGATTCCGGGGTGGCGGCGCGCGGGGCGCAGCGCGGCCTGACCTGGTGGACCGACGGCCAGAACAGGCGGCTGTTCGCTTCGGTGATGAACTATCTCTATGCGCTGGACCCCGCCACGGGAAAGCCAATCGCGAGCTTCGGCACCAACGGACGCATCGACCTGCGCGATGACGATAAATTCTATGTCTCGCTGACCTCGCCCGGCATCATCTATCGCGACATGATCATCACCGGTTTCCGCACCGGCGAAACCGCGCCGGCCCAGCCGGGCAGCATCCGCGCCTGGGACGTGCACACCGGCAAGCTGCGCTGGATCTTCAACACCATCCCCCGGCCAGGCGAATTTGGTCACGATACCTGGCCCGCCGGGGCCTGGAAGACCGCGGGTGCCGCCAACAACTGGACCGGCATGGTGATCGATCAGAAGCGCGGGATTGTTTTCGCGCCCACCGGTTCGGCGGTGGATGATTTTTATGGCGCCGGCCGCGCCGGCGATGACCTGTTTGCCAATTCGCTGCTGGCGTTGGATGCCAGGACCGGCAAGCGGCTGTGGCACTTCCAGGGTGTGCATCATGATGTGCAGGACCGCGACTTCCCCTCCCCGCCCCTGCTGCTGACGGTGAAGCATGGCGGGAAGCTGGTCGATGCAGTGGCGCAGCCCACCAAGCAGGGTTTCCTCTTCCTGCTGGACCGTGTGACCGGCAAGCCTTTGTTCCCGGTGACCGAAGAACCGGTGCCGCAAACCGATGTGCCGGGCGAGGCCACGTCGCATACCCAGCCAACCGTAAAGACGCCCGCGCCCTATGCCCGCCAGCATCTTGACGAAAGGGGCCTGACTCAGCGAACGCCGCAGGCGCATGACTGGGCGCTGCAACAGTTCAAGACCTTTCGCAGCGAGGGACCATTCACGCCCATGCGCGTGGGTCAGCAGACCGTCGTGATGCCGGGCTTTGACGGCGGCGCGGAATGGGGCGGGGCCGCGGCCGATCCCAAGAGCGGCGTGATCTATTTCAACGCCAATGACGTGGCCTGGACCGGTGGGTTGGTGGAAGCCCAAGCGGTCGCAACGCTGGGAGCAGCGACCTATCAGAAAAACTGTTCCGTCTGCCACGGCCAGGACCGCAGCGGTTCGCCGCCGGCCTTTCCATCGCTGCTGGGCATCGGCAACCGCATGATGCCGTCAGCAATCGCCGATGTGGTCCATACGGGTCGCGGACGCATGCCGGCTTTCGCATCCCTGCAGGGCGATACCCTGTCGGCGCTGATCGACTATCTTGTCACCGGCAAGGATGAAGGGGCAAAAGCCGAACCCGGCAGCGACGGCGGCGCGCGCTACAAGTTCACCGGCTATCGCAAGTTCCTCGATCCCGACGGCTATCCCGCCGTGGCGCCGCCCTGGGGCACCTTGAACGCGATCGACCTGAACACCGGCGCCTATCTGTGGAAAATCCCGCTGGGCGAATATTCCGAACTGGCGGACAAGACTACGGGCTCGGAGAATTATGGCGGTCCCATCCTCACCGCCAGCGGGCTGCTGTTCATCGGCGCCACCCTGTACGACAAGAAGATCCGCGCCTTCGACAGCAAGACCGGTGCGCTGCTGTGGCAGGACACACTGCCCTTCGCCGGCAATGCCACACCCATCACCTATATGGCGGGCGGCAGACAGTTCGTATTGATCCAGGCCGACAATGCGCGCGACAAGAAAGCGCCGCAGGGCGCGGCCTATGTCGCCTATGCCCTGCCCTGATCGGCGGTTGCGGCACGCGCATCGTGACGCGCCAGCCGGGTCATCAGATAGTCGATCTCTGCCCGGGCCGTCGGGGTCAGCGCCACGCGCGGCGCGCGCATCGCGTCGGATGCCAGCAGCCCGCGACGCTTGAGGATATATTTGCGCACCGCCAGGCCCACCCCCGGCTGCTGTTCATAGCGCAGCAGCGGCAGATGGGCATCGAACAGGTCGTGCGCCGCGTCGCGCTGGCCGTCCCTGGCAAGGCGCACACAGTCCACCAGCATGTCGGGAAAGGCATAGCCGGTATTGGCGCCGTCGACGCCGCGGTCCAGTTCGAAGTCCAGGAACAGTCCGTTGTTGCCCACCAGGATGGCGATGCGGCGCATGGAGCCGTCGGCCTCAAAACTGCGCAGGGCCGAGATCTTCTCCAGCCCCGGCCAGTCTTCATGCTTCAGCACTTGCAACGACGGATTGTCGTTGACGATGCGCCGGATCACGCCGGGCGTCATCACCACGGTGTTGACCGTCGGGAAATCCTGCAGCACCCAAGGCACCTCGCGTCCCACCGCGTCCGCGGCCTGGGCGAAATAGCCGACAATGGAATCATCGGTGCGTAACGTGTTGGGCGGCCCGATCATCACGCCGGAGGCGCCGCTGTCCATCACACTGCGCGCCAAGGTCCGCATGGCCGAAAAGCCGGGCGACGATACGCCCACAATCACTGGCTTGCTGCCCGCGCGCCGGATCACCCGGTCTGCGACCGTGAGCGCCTCGGCGGCGTCGAGCTTGGCGGCTTCGCCCAATACCCCCAGAACAGTCAGGCCATCGCAGCCGACCTCGAAATAGAAATCCACCAGCCGGTCGAGCGAGGCCAGGTCCAGGCTGCCATCCTCCAGGAATGGCGTGGGCACGATGGCATAGACGCCCGAAATAGTGCTGTCGAATGTCACGGCTGTCCTTCGATGCGGATCGCAGGCGAATTTCTAGCACAGGATATAGCCGAACAGGGATTGCGCCGGGCCGCTGGCTGCCTAAGCTGCCCCGCGGCGTAAAGACTGCACGGGGAGACGATATGGGAAAATGGATCGGCGGGACTTTGGCTGCGCTTCTGCTGCTGCCGTGCGTCGCCGTTGCGCAGACATCCAATCCCTACAACCCGCCCGAGCGGCAATGGGCCAGATTGCCGGATGGCAAGCCCTGGGGCTCCAGCGCCGGGATCGAATTCGGGCCGCATGGCGAGCTTTGGGCGATCGACCGCTGCGGCGCCAACAGCTGTGACGGCTCGTCCCTGGCAGCGGTGCATCAGCTTGATCCCAAAACCGGCAAGGTGCTGCGCAGCATCGGCGCCGGGCTGTTCGCCTTCCCGCATGGATTGCATGTCGACCGCGACGGCAATGTCTGGGTCACCGATCCCGCCATCAGCAAGGACGGCAAGACCGGCCAGCAGGTGGTGAAACTATCGCCGGACGGCAAGGTGCTGATGCGGCTGGGCATGGCGGGCATGTCCGGCGGCGGCCCCATGATGTTCCACGATCCCGGCGACATCATCACCGCGCCTGATGGCAGCATCTTTGTCGCCGATGGCCATGGCACGGTGGCGATGGACCTGCCGCCGGACACCGTCACCCGCATCATCCACTTCACGAAGGACGGCAAGTTCATCAAGGCCTGGGGCAGCCTGGGTTCGGGAAAGAGCCAGTTCCGCAATCCGCATGCGCTGGCGTTCGACAGCCAGGGCCGCCTGTTCGTCGCGGACCGGGTGAATGGGCGCATCCAGATTTTCAGCCAGGACGGCGACTATCTCACCGAGTATCACGCCTTCGGCTATCCCAGCGGGCTGTTCATCGCGCCGGACGACACGCTGTATGCGGTGGATTACAACACCGACGGCAAGAAGGGCATTTTCATCGGCAGCGCCAGGACCGGCATCGCCACCGCTTTCGTGCCGGACAATGACGCGGGTGAAGGCATCGCCGCTGGGCCCGACGGCACTTTGTATGAAGCCACGCCGACCGGCCTGGCCCGCTTTACCCGCAAATAGGAGCTTTCATGAATCGCCTTGCCGTTTCGCTGACCGCCTTGGCCCTGTCTGCCGCGCCCGCATTGGCGCAATCCGCCGCGCCCGACAGCGCGCCGCTGTATCTGTCGAAGGACGAGCTGGCGAGCCGACTGGTACCGGACAAGGGCGGGCTTTATTCCCAGGCCTTCCTGTCCCGCCACGATAACACTGTCGTGATGGTGACAACCCGCGACAAGAGCGGCGAAGGCGAGATGCATCCGCACTTCAATGACTTCATCTTCTTCCAGGAAGGCGAAGCGACCTTCACACTGGGCGGCACCATGAACGGGCCGCGCGAAGTCAGCCCCGGCGAAATCCGCGCCAGCGGCATCACCGGCGGCAAGATCGTCACCCTGCATCCTGGCGACTATCTTTACGTGCCGGCCGGCGTCGCGCACCAGATGCAGCTGAAACCCGGCGCCAAGGTGAAATACGCGGTCTTCAAGACCCGGGAATAATCAGATCGCCGCGGGCGCCAGCGCCACCATCACCAGGATAGCGGGCACGGCATAGGCGTATTTGCGATGGTTCAGCAGCGAAATGGTCGCCACGAAAAGAATCGTGGCGCCCAGCACACTGCCCCAGATACGGGTTTCCGGCACCGCCAGGAACAGCGCCGCGAAGCCCTGCGCGACGCCAGCGACATAATGGAAGCCGCGCGCGAAATCCCAGCGACGATAGGCCTCGCGCAAAAAGCGCGGCGCCGCAAGATGGGCGAGCGACGCCGCGCCGAACAGAAAACTCAATGACAAAGCGAGAAAATTGGTGACGGCAATATAAGTCATTTCAAACGTCCATTAAATATGGTGATGCACCATCTCGGTACCGGTGACGCGTTTTTCAAGCGCGCGCAGCAGCACATAGAAGACCGGTGTGAGGAACAGGCCGAAGAAGGTCACGCCCAGCATGCCGAAGAACACCGCGATGCCCATGGCGTGGCGCATTTCGGCGCCGGCGCCGGTGGAGGCCACCA
>JAQGLO010000176.1 GCA_028292825.1 Alphaproteobacteria bacterium
AATAGGTTCGCGCCTCCAAAACGCACCCGTAGCTCAGCTGGATAGAGCACCAGACTACGAATCTGGGGGTCAGGAGTTCGAATCTCTTCGGGTGCACCATTTTCTTTCACGCGGCAGGCGTGAAAGAAATGCCAGGCCGGCCGCGCGACAGCGCCTTGAGAGCCGGCGCGGCGTACATTCCTGGCGCGCGAAGCGAATTTGGGAAAATTGGGCGCCACAAGATCGCGAAGCGACCCGGGCAGGCGCCCTTCACTCCGGGCTGAAGCCGAAGGCGCTGCCGAAGAAAATTCCCGCGACAATGTCATGTGTGCTGCTGGTCCAGCCGAGGCTGACGCCGCCGACCAGGTTTTTCTTCTCGTCCATGACGAACGAGAGCGGGACCTGGAAACCGTATTCCTTGTTTTTCACGTCATAAGAGAATTTTGGGTCTATTCCGAGCGCGGTCATGCCGAGCCCGTTCAAGACCGGCGACTCCACGGCCCATTCCCGCCGCGCTTCCAGCGCCAGTGCCAGCGCCTTGGTGTCCTTGGGCGCGCCGACGGCGCCGGTCACGCATGTCAGAACCGTCGCACCGGCCGGCAGCGGACACAGCGTGCCGGTCTTGCCGGCCTTGAAGCTGTCACGGTACTCGACGCTGGCCAGGATCAGCAACGCATCGATGCTGGGCAGGATGCCGGCATAGGCTTTGACGGACCATGGGATGCTGGTGCTGTGGTTGGCAGCGGCGGATACGGCATCGAAATAGTCGAACTTGCCATAGCCGATACCGGCTTCGCCGCCATAGGCATACATCAGCGAATGCATCTGATTTTCCAGGGTGGCCTGCCCGTCCGGCAGGTATTCCGCCTCAAGTTTGCGGGCATTCACGCCGTCGCAGGCGGGAACGAGATGATCGACGGACGGTGGACCGGGCGCGATGGGCTTGTAATAGGTCGAAGCGCCGTTTGCGTCGTAGCAATTCTTGCGGGCCGCTTCGTGCAGCGAGACCATTTTCTTTGCGTTCAAACTGAAATGGCTGACGAAACGCGAGAAGCCGATCTTGGCCTGAAAGTCGCTTGGCAGGGCGTCGCTGGTCAGGATATCCGTCTGGTCCGCGGATTTGTCCAGCGGCGCGGAGATGGCGAGGGACCAACTCGTCTGTTGCGAACCCCAGCTGATGACATCGCCGATCTGGGGCACAAGGGCCTCGGTATAGGCATGGCCCAGCTTGAGCGTGGCCCGGCCATCCGCGCCGGAAGCGCTGATCTCGGCGACAGCGTTGTTCCTTGCGGTCTTGTCGGTGGCCTGGACGGCGGACCGGGAGTCGATGATCGTGTCGCCGGCCCTGGCGGGCCCGGTCGATTTGAGCGCCGCCCGCGTATCCAGATCCGCTTTGGCCTGAAGATTCGGCAGAAGCTGGCGAACGATGTCGCTTTGCTGCGCAGAGGCCGATTGCAGTGCCACCAGCAAAAACGCCGCGCCGTAAAGGTTTCGCATCGCGCGACCTATGTCAGAAAGAACGGCATGGAATCGTTTGACGCAATTTGGCCGACCGGCAGGCTGTCGGGGATTTCCGCCAGCACCGTGCCGTTGCTGTCGACCAAAGCGATGGAGATCGAGCCGCCGGGTCCCGCTGTGGGCGGCGAACTCCACCCATACACGCAGAAGTAGCTCCCGGGCGCGGGTTTCCAGGGCTGCTTCGCCGGGCTTTTGTCTGGTGGGGAAATGATGATGGTCGGCCCGCCATTCATCATGCTGACACTGCAACTGTCTGCGCCATTGTCCAGGGTCACGACGATGGCCGCGACGTCGGCCGCCTTGACCACGATTGGCGCGTTGGCGGTGGCAGCATCCAGCCGCGCCAGGACACCCGCCGCAAGCGTCGGTCGGATGCTGGCAATTGTCGACATGAACTGCGCATGACCTTCGGCGACATGCCGCAGATGGGCATCGACATCGGTTTTGCTGGCGTAAACCGTATTGAGCCTGCTTTGCAGCAGTGCGATCTGCCCGGTACTGCTTGCGCTCTGCGTGGCGGCCGCCTGTACCGCGGTCGCGGCGGCTTTCTGCGCAGCCGCGGCGATGTCTGTCGCGGTTTGTGCCACCTGGGTGGAGACATTGGCGGCGGCGTTGGAGACGTTCGCCGCGGCGGCCGTCTGGGTCACGCCCGCCTGGCCGGCGCGCACGCCGAAAAAGACACCGATTGCAGAACCCAGGAACGTCGTTATCGCGCCCAACAGCGCCAGCACCGGCGCCACATCAGGCTTGGGCGTTAGCGTGGCGAGCCCCAAGCCCTTATCAATGATGAAGCCGAGAAGAATTATGCTCGCAACGACGATCACTGTTACGCATACGGTACGGACCCAGTCATTTTGACTGCCCATCACATGCCCCCGCATTCAGCCCGAGTTCCATGCTAGCATGAACTCAGTGTAATCGCAACCTGCGGTGGCAGTAACTCAGGGCTAAAAATGAAAATCCGTGCGAAGCGGCGGACCCTAAAGCGCCGGCTCGCCCGTTGCGTCCACCAGCAACCGCACGAATTCCTTCATCTGGGCGCTGTCGATCCAGCGCACCACCGCGACGATGTCGTGCTGATAGTCCACGAAGATGATGTTGGCGCCGTCGCCGATGAAGGCGACGCTGTCGGCGCGGGCGGCCGGATACAGCTTGCGGTCGGTGTTGAGATACCAGTTGCAGAAACCATAGCCGGGATTGGGGCCGGTGGGCGTGGTCGCCATCGTCACCCATTTGTCCGACAGGATTGTCGCCCCATCCCACTTGCCGCGATTAAGGCCCAGCAATCCCAGCCGCGCCTGGTCGCGGGCCGAGATGAACATGCCGCCGCCCCAATGGCCGCCGCCGGTCACCACTTTCAACTTCTTGCCGTCCACCTCGGTGAAGCTGTTGTCATAGCCTTCCCAGTGCCAGGTATCCGAGAGACCGATGGGATCGCCGATATACTGTTTCATCACATCGGGAAGCGCGCGCTTCCACAGCTGGGTCAGGGCCAGCGCCAGCGCATTCACCCGCACGTCATTGTATTTCCATGCCTTGCCCACCGGCGGCGGCCCCTTGATCAGTTCGCTGGCGGCATTGCCGGGGTCGGGGCGGTCGGCCCACCACGGCTTGCCCCACAGGGTGCCGATCCAGCCCGACTGCTGGCGCAGCATGTCGTTCCAGGTGATGGGCTGGTTGTGCGGCAGCAGGAAGTCCGGCGTGGGCTGCACATAATCGATCACGCGGTCGTTGATGTTCCGGATCATCCCCTTGTCGAAGGCGATGCCCGCCACCGACGAGACGAAAGTCTTGGTGACCGAGAAGGTCATGTCCACGTCGCGGGTCGCGCCCCATTCCGCCACGATATAGCCGTGGCGGATGATGATGCCGTTGGCGGGGGCATGGGGTTTGAGCGGCCCTATCGGCGTGTTGAAGGCTTCCTTGGCATATTTCAGCGGCACCGAAATGCGCAGGTCGCGGATATCGGCGACCCTGGCCAGCTCGGGCGGATATTTCAGTTCGGCGGAAATGGCGAAAGCGATGGCGGCCTTCAGCTTGGCGGCATCCAGCTTTTCCTGCGCCGGGGTGTGGGTGCTCCAGGCATCGCCCTTGGGCGGGAAGTAGTCGCCGGCCGCGGCAGGCAGGCTGAGGGCGACGAGGCCCGCGATCAGGATGGCGCGCATGATGTTTCCCCGGTTTTCCAAAAAGCTTCGTCAATTTGCGGACCTTATCAACACCGCTTTGGGCAGTGCTAGGATCGTCGCCGCAGTGATCCGCGAGGCGTCCGCAATGGTGTTGGATAAAGGGGGAGGGGTACGATTTTTGTGCCGAATCCGACCGCGCTTTGGGCGGATTCACCCCTTCGCGGCTGTTGGATAGATGCGAAGGAATACAAGCCTGCCGCTTTGGGCTAGAACCGGAAAAAAAGAACCAGGGGTCTTATGTCTTTATCCTTTGATCGCTCGGCCGCACTGATCGCGGCGAACGCCAGGTCCGTCGCCGGTGGGGTCAACAGCAATTTCCGCATCGGCATGGCCGGCGGGCCGCTGGTCTTTGCACGCGGCGACGGGCCGTATCTGATCGACGTCGATGGCAACCGGCTGATCGATTATTACTGCGGCATGGGCGCCATGGTACTGGGGCATACCCCGCATCCGGTGCAGCAGGCGGTGAAGGACCAGGTGGAGAAGGGCATTCTCTATGCCGGCCAGTCCGAAATCGAATTCGAAGCCGCGAAGATCCTGTGCGAGCGCATTCCGAGCGCCGAACGCATCCGGTTTGGCTCCTCGGGCTCGGAAGTGGCGCAGGCCGCCTTCCGCCTGGCGCGCGCCGCCACCGGCAAGCGCATCATCCTGAAGTTCGAAGGCCATTATCACGGCTGGTTCGACAATATCCTGTGGTCCACCGCGCCGGGCGAGAATGCCGCCGGGCCTGAGGATGCACCCGTGAAGGTCGCGGGCACACTTGGCCAGGACCCGATCGATGCCGCCGGTCTGGACGTGATCGGCTGGAACGACCTGGCCAGGCTGGAAGCGCGGCTGGCCAGGGGCGACATCGCCGGCGTCATCATGGAGCCCGCCATGTGCAACCAGGGCGCCATCGCGCCTGCGGCCGGCTACCTGGAGGGCGCGCAGGCCGCCTGCCGCAAACATGGCGCCATCCTGATCTTCGATGAAGTCATCACCGGCTTTCGGCTGGGCCGCGAAGGCGCGCAGAAGCGCTTCGGGGTGACGCCCGACCTGTCCATCTTCGCCAAGGCCATCGCCAACGGCTTTCCGGTGGCGGCCATTGTCGGCCGCGCCGACCTGCTTGATCTGTTTGTCACCGGCGGTGTGCTGCATGGCGGCACCTTCAACGCCCAGCCCGTCACCATGGCCGCCATGGTGGCGACACAGAAGGCGCTGACGCCGGAATTGTATGAAGCCTGGTCGAAGCGCGGCTTGCGGTTGCGCGACGGGGTTCGCGAGATCCTGAAAGATGCCGGCATCAAGGCGCAGGTAACCGGCTTTGAACTGATGTTCCATGTCGGCTTCGGGCTGGAGGCGCCGGCGCGCAACTACCGCGACCTGCTCAAGACCGACAAGGCGGGCTATGTGAAATTCGCCCATGCGCTGCTGATGCGCGGCGTGCGGGTACTGGAGCGGGGCGCCTGGTTTGTTTCCTCGGCGCATGACGAGGCGGTGATCGACGCTACGCTGGAAGCCGTGCGCGGTGCGGCGAAGGATGTGGCTTAGGCTTTCGCAGGCTGGTTCTTGAACAGCAGCCAGGTCAGCGCATGGGCGGTGGAAGATGCCAGCAATGCCAGGGCAAATGCCGCCCACAGGCTGGTCTGGCCCAGCAACGTATAGGCCGCGAAACAGAAGGCGCCGACCGAGGCCAGTCCCATCGACATGCCGGCCACCGCTTCCATCACGGCATGCCGGCCATATTGAATGTGATTGGAGATGGCGATGATCGAGCCCATCACCGGAAAGGTGGCGAAGATGCCCGACCAGTGCGTGCCCATCGCCGCGGCGAACCGGGTGATGACGATGGTCAACACCGCGCCCGCAATCATGCGCGCCGGCAAGCCCCACCAGACATGCTCGCGTTCCTCGTCCGATGCTTCACCGCGCGGATAGGCGGTGAGCGCGATGATGAAGGCGAACAGCGGCACGATCTCAACCCAGCGCGGCGCGTCTTCCAGCCGGACCGCGATGACGGCGACGATGGTCCAGACCGCAAAGCCGATGATCGTGCACCACAACCAGTTCAGGCGGCGGGCGCAGAAGGCATAGGTCATGGTGAAACCCACCCACGGCACCAGCCCGAACCAGGCGCCAAGCGCCGCCGCGCTGCCAAACGCGGCGCCGTGATCCAGGCTGTTGAACAGCAGCAGCGGCATCGCTACCACCGGAAAGCCCGACAGCCAGCCGGCCAGGCGCGGGCCGTGCAGGCGCTCGATGATGCCCAGCGCCAGCAGCGCCAGCGGCACGATGGTGAGTTTCAGGATCAGCACGGCGTTCCCCTGATTCCTATGTAGGCTGGAAACCACACCAGCGACAATGCTGCGCCGCAGGTGTCGCGGGCGCTTGCGGGCGCGGGGAAAAACCGGGAGAGTTTGTACCGGGCACCAAGCGGCGTGGCGTATGACCAGGGTATTCATCGCGGGCATTTTTCACGAAACCCATTCCTTCCTGGGCACCACCACCGGGCTCGAAGGTTTTGCCATTCACCGCGGCGCCCAGATTCCCGCGCGGCGCGGCGATGCCTCGCAGGTCGATGGCTTCCTGTCGGTGGCGGAGCGCGAGGGCTGGGAGGTGGTGCCGGGCGTGGTCTATACCGGCGGCGCTGACGCCATGGTCGAGCATGCCGTGTTCGAGCAGTTCTGGGACGAAGTGAAACCGGCGCTGGAAAAGGCACTGGCAGGCGGCCTGGATGCCATTCATTTGTCGCTGCACGGCGCCATGGTGACGAGCGAATGCGATGACCCTGAAGGCGAGTTTATGGCGCGCATCCGCGCCATGCCCGGCGCCGCCGATCTGCCGATGTATTGCGTCGGCGACCTGCACGGCACCCTGACGCCGAACATGGGTGCGCTGAGCGATTGCATGATCTTCTACAAGGAGTGCCCGCACACCGATGCCTTTGACAGTGCGGTGCTGTCCACCGAACTGTTGGCGCGCTGCCTGAAGACCGGCGTGCGGCCCAAGCACCTGGTGCTGGTCACGCCCATCGTGTGGCCGCCCACCGGCACCGGCACCAAGGACGGCCCGATGCGGGCGCTGGAAGATGCGGCGCGGCGGATTGAGCGCGACGTGCCGGGCGTGCTGGCGGTGAATGTGGTGGGCGGCTACGCCTTTTCCGATGTGCCCCATGCCGGTGTCGCCTTCAGCGTCATCACCGAAGGCAGCGTTACAGACGCGCAGGAAGCCTTACGCGAACTGGCCGGCATCGCCTGGGAGATGCGCCAGGGCGGCATCCCGCCGCAACACGATCTGGACGCCGTGGTGCGCGACTTCAAGCCGGGCGGCAAGGGGCCGGTGCTGCTGGTCGAACCGGCCGACAATATCGGCGGCGGCGCGCCGGGCGACGGTACTGATGTGATGCGGGCGCTGTTGAAATACGATGTGCAGGGCGCGGGCGTGGCGCTGGCCGATCCGGAGAGCGTCGCCGCGCTTCAGCGCATCACCATCGGGCAGACAATGACGCTGCCCATCGGCGGCAAGGGCAGCCCGCTCGATCCCGGGCCTGTGACGCTGGACGTCGAGCTGATTTCGCGCAGTGACGGCGTGTTCGAACTGGAAGATCATCATTCCCATCTGGTGGGGTCGCTGGGCAAGATCATCAACATGGGCCCGTCTGCGGTGGTGAAGCATCGCGGCCTGACGATTTTGCTCACCAGCAAAAAGCTGCCGCCTTTCGACCTGGGCCAGTGGCGCAGCCAGGGCATCAATCCCGAAGACCTCACCATGGTCGGCATCAAGGCGGCGGTGGGCCACCGTGTGGCGTGGGAGCCGATCGCTTCGGCCAGTTTCACGGTTTCCACCAGCGGGCCCTGCACCTCCGACATCACGCGGCTGCCTTACAAAAATTTGCGGCGGCCGGTATTCCCGCTCGACGCGCTGGAGGCTTGATGCTGGACCGGCGCAGCGTTCTTGGCGCCGCGCTGGTATTTCCCGCGCAGGCTTACGCCGCGCCGAACCAGCGCCGGATCATCAACGCCATGATGACGGACGAACCGGCGACTCTGTGCTATCCGCTGTTCAATACCCGCCTGACGCAGGAAATCTGCGGCAACATCAACGAGTCGCTGCTGCTGTTCGACTGGCAGTTCAACCCGCACCCCAACCTGGCGCGGGCCTTTGAGATGTCGCCGGACGGCCTGACCTACACCTTCTATCTGCGGCCGGATGTGCAGTGGCATGACGGCGTGAAATTCACCGCACGCGACGTGGCATTTTCCTGTGGCACCATGCTGCCCCAAGTCAATCCGCGCAGCCGCAACGCCTTCAGCCACATCGCCAGCATAACGGCGAAGGACGCTTATACCGTGGTGTTCCGGTTGAAAGAGCCGTTCAACGCCTTCCTGATGTCGCTGATGGCATCCAGCGCGCCGATGATGCCGGCGCATATCTATGAAGGCACCGATTTCCGCGCCAATCCCTTCAATGTGAAGCCGATCGGCACCGGGCCGTTCAAGTTCGCGCAGTGGAAGCGCGGCCAGTTCATCCACCTGGCGCGCAACACGCATTACTGGCGCCCCGGCCAGCCGGGCATGGACGGCATCTATTACCGCGTCTGCGCCACACCCGAGCAGCGCATGGTGGCGATGGAGACCGGCGCGGTGGATTTGGCCATGGCCGACGATATCGACACGGTCGTGAATTCGCGCATGGCGGCCAACCCGAACATCGTGGCGCGCGCCGATGCCTATAACGGCACCGGCGAGATCACGGTGATGGAACTGAACCATCGCCGCTGGCCGTTTGGCGACCGCCGCTTCCGCGCCGCCTTCCTGCATGCGATTGACCGCGAATTCCTGGTGAAGGGGATAAACTTCGGGTTGGGCAAGGTGGCGCACAGCCCGATCCCGTCGACCGCGCCCTATCATGACGACAAGGTGCTGACGAAGTACGAATACAATCCTGCCAAGGCCCGCGCCCTGCTGGACGAGATGGGGCTGAAGCCCAGGCTGGGCGGCATACGCCACCGCTTCGGCATCATGCTGGCGCCGGATGGCGGCGGTTCCTGGACCCGCGGCGCGCAATATATAAAGCAGGCTCTGGCCGAAGTGGGACTGGCGGCGGAGCTGGAAGCCACCGATTGGCCGACGCAAAGCCGCCGCAGCGGCAACTGGGAATTCGACTGCGACTGCAACAGCTATGGCGAATATGGCGATCCCGCCATCGGCACGTCGCGCTTTTTCCTGACGTCCAATATCCGCAAGGGCGTGCCGCTGACAAACCTGCAGGGCTACAGCAACCCCGAAGTGGACCGGCTGTTCGGCCAGGCGGCGGTCGCCATCACCCGCGAGGAGGCGCAGGCCCATTACAGCCGGCTGCAGCAGATTCTCACCCATGACGTCGCCATGCTGTGGCTGTATGAGCGCAAACCCATGCTGTTCCACAACAGGCGGCTGAAGAATATGGTGACGGGACCGAACGGCCCCGCTGACGGCTTCGGCGCGGCAACTTTGGCATGAATCGGCTGCAGTTCATCGCCATGCGCCTGGTCAAGACGGCGCTGGTCACCGTCGCGGTGGTGGTATTGAGCTTCTTCCTGATCCGGCTGGCGCCGGGCGATGCCGCGACCGTGATGGCAGGGCAGTCGGGCTATGCCGACGAAGCCTTCATGAAAAACCTGCGCGCCGAATATGGCCTGGATCAACCTTTGCCGGTGCAGCTGGCAAAATATCTGGGCGCGGTGGCGCATGGCGATCTGGGTACGTCTTATGTGCGGCGACAGCCGGTACTGGCGGTCATTCTCGAGCGATTGCCCAACACGCTGTTGCTGGATGCCTTTGCGCTGGTGGTGGCGATCGCCGGCGGCGTCTGGCTGGGCGGGATAGCGGCGCGTAAGCCCGGGTCATGGGGCGATGCGGCGGTGACGGTGCTGGCCATGCTGTTCTATGCCGTGCCGCAATTCTGGCTGGGCATGATGGCAGTGCTGGTGTTCGCGGTATGGCTGGCCTGGCTGCCGCCCTTCGGCATCGAGACCATGGGCGCTGATTTCACCGGCATGGCGCGTCTGGGCGACATTGCGCAGCACATGATCCTGCCTGGCATGACCCTGGCGCTGTATTTCCTGGCGAGCTATGCGCGGCTGACCCGCACCGCCATGCTGGAGGTGGCGGATGCCGATTTCGTCAAGACTGCGCGCGCCAAGGGCATCAGCGAGCGGCAGGTGGCGCGGCGGCACATCCTGCGCAATGCGCTGATCCCGCTGGTCACCTATGCGGGCCTGCAGGCCTCGATCCTGGTCGGCGGCAGTGTGCTGGTGGAGAATGTCTTCAGCTGGCCGGGCATCGGCACCCTGGCCTATGATGCGGTGACCGCGCGCGACAATCCGTTGCTGCTGGGCATCTTCATCATCACCGCCATCCTGGTCAGCCTGTTCAATTTGTTGACTGACATCGCCTATTCCATCGCCGATCCGCGGGTGGAGCTGGGCCGATGAGATTCGCGCGCCGCTTCTTTTCCCGTCCCACCGCGCTGATCGGGTTCGCGCTGTTTGCGGCGATTGCGCTGGTAGCGCTGCTGGCGCCGGTGATCTTTGCGCGCGGGCCGTTCAGTATTGTGGGCATGCCGCTACTACCGCCGGGCGCGCCGGGACTGCTGGCGGGCAGCGATGTGCTGGGGCGCGACATGGCGGTGGGGCTGGCCTATGGCGCGCGGATATCGCTGCTGGTGGGAATTGCCTCGACGCTCTTCGCGGTGGGTATTGGCGTACTGCTGGGCGCTGTCGCCGGCTATTATGGTGGACTGGTTGACGACCTGCTGATGCGTGTGACGGAATTCTTCCAGATCATTCCCAGCTTCGTGCTGCTGATGGTGCTGGTGGCGTTCCTGCAGCCCAGCCTAGGCTCCACCGTGATCGGCATCGCGCTGGTGACCTGGCCGCAGGTGGCCCGTGTGGTGCGGGGTGAATTCCTGTCGTTGCGCAACCGCGAATTCGTTCAGGCGGCCCGCACCCTGGGCGAGAGCGACGCGCGCATCATCTTTACCCAGATACTGCCCAACGCGCTGCCGCCCATCGTGGTGGTTAGCTCCATGATGGTGGGCAGCGCCATCCTGACGGAATCGGCGCTGAGCTTCCTGGGGCTTGGCGACCCCAATCTTTTAAGCTGGGGCAGCATGATCGGCGGCGCGCGTTCCGCCATGTGGGTGGCATGGTGGACGACGGTGTTGCCGGGCCTTTCCATCATGGTCACTGTGCTGGCGCTGAACTTCATCGGTGACGGATTGAACGATGCGCTGAATCCGCGGAGGCGTGGATGAGCCTCGTCTCAACTCGCGATCTCACCGTGACACTGCCGCCGGACACCGACCGCGCCCATGCGGTGGATGGCGTGAGCCTTGAGATCGCAAAGAATGAAATCGTCTGCATCGTGGGTGAATCCGGTTCCGGAAAGTCGATCACGGCGCATGCCGTCATGGGCCTGTTGCCGCGTGGCGTGCGCGCGACCGGCGGCGAGATTTTGTTCGACGGCGTCGATCTGCTGAAAGAGGCGCCCGACGCCATGCGCAAGCGGCGCGGGCGCGACATCGCCATGATCTTCCAGGACCCGATGGCGGCGCTCAATCCGGTGGTTGCCATCGGCAAACAGGTGACCGAGCAGATACGTGCCCATTGCGCAGTGACTGAACGGGTCGCACTGGCGCAGGCGGCCGATTTGCTGGGCCAGATGGGGCTGAAGGACGCCAGCGGCTTGTTGAAAGCCTATCCGCACCAGCTTTCCGGCGGCCAGCGCCAACGGGTGATGATCGCCATGGCGCTGTCTTTGTTGCCCCGCCTGCTGATCGCTGACGAACCGACCACGGCGCTGGACGTCACCACCCAGGCGCAGATCCTGAAGCTGATCAAGCGCATCCAGGCGGAGCGCGAAATGAGCGTGCTGTTCATCACCCATGATTTCGGCGTGGTGGCGGATATCGCCGACAGGGTTGCGGTGATGCGCCATGGCCGGGTACTGGAAAGCGGGGCTACGGCACAGGTGCTGCGCGAACCCGCCCATTCCTATACCCGCGCGTTGATCGCCGCCGTGCCCAGTGGTGACAATCTGCTCGCGCCGTTGCCGGATGCCGCCCCTTTGATGGCGGTCACCGGCCTGACCAAGCGCTTCCGGCGCGGCGGGTTCTTCGCGCGCAACGCGGTGACGGCGGTGGACAATGTCTCGCTGACCCTGAAGCGCGGCGAGACCCTGGGGATCGTGGGCGAGTCCGGGTCAGGCAAGTCGACCCTGGCGCGCTGCGTGATCCGGCTGCTGGACCCGGAAGAGGGTGAAATTCTCTTCGATGGCGCCGATATCGCACATCTGTCCCCGCGCGGCCTCAAACCGTTGCGCCGCCGCATCCAGATGGTGTTCCAGGATCCTTTTTCCTCCCTCAATCCGCGCCAGACGGTAGCCGACATCATCACCGCCGGGCCGCGCGCCCATGGCGAAAGCGCAAAGGCGGCATTGGCGCGTGCCGCAGATATCCTGCGGCTGGTGGGCCTGAACCCTGAGACCATGCACCGACTGCCGCATGAATTTTCCGGCGGGCAACGCCAGCGCATTGGACTGGCGCGTGCCCTTATGCTGAAACCCGATATCCTGATCGCCGACGAGCCGGTGTCGGCGCTGGATGTGACGGTACAGGCCCAGGTTCTGAAGCTGCTGGATGATGTGCGCCGCCAGATGAACCTGGCCATGCTGTTCATCACCCATGACATGCGGGTGGCGGCGCAGGTCTGTCACCGCGTTATGGTGATGCGCCACGGCCAGGTGGTGGAAGCCGGTCCTACCCGCGATGTCTTTGCCGCGCCGTCCAGCGACTATACCCGCGCCCTGCTGGCCGCCATTCCCGGCCGTGGCACATTATAAAAAGGAAAGCGCATGCGCATCGCCATTGCCGAATTCAAGCAGGAGACCAACAGCTTCGTGCCGTTCACCACCACGGTGAAGACGTTTGAAGACCAGTATCTCTATCGCGGCGATGACATCTTCACGGCCTTTGGCGTGGCGCGGCTGGAAGTGCCCGGTGCGCTGGATGCGCTGGAGGAAGCGGGCGCCCAGGCCGTGCCGCTGCTGGCCACCATGGCGATGGCGTCCGGCACGGTGGAGCGCGCCAGTTTCGATATCCTGATGACCGAAATCCTGGAACGCCTGCGCGCCGCCTTGCCGGTGGATGGCGTCTATCTGGCGCTGCATGGCGCCATGATCATCGAGGATGAGCCAGATGCCGAGGCCGAGATCGTGCGCCGTGTGCGCGCCGAACTTCCTGCCGGCACGCCCATCACCGTGTCCCTGGACCTGCACGGCCATATTACCAGCGCCATGCTGCAGCCTGACGTCGCCTATATCGGCTATCGCGAATTCCCGCATGTCGACATGTATGAGACCGGTCATCGCTGCGCCAAGCTGCTGGTGGACTGGGTCAAGGGCAGGGTGAAGCCGGTGATGGCGCTGTCCAAGCGCCACATGGTGTTCAGCCCGGATTCCGCCCGCACCACGGCGCCGCCATTGTCCGACATTGTCGCGGAAGGCCGCGCCATGGAGGAACGCGGCGAGGTGCTGCATGTCTCGCTGTTCCCGGTGCAGCCCTGGATCGATACGCCTGACCTGGGCTTTGCTGCGCTGGTGTGCGGCGAAGACGCGGCGAAGGCGCAGGCCGCTGCTGACAAGCTCGCCAAGATGGCCTGGGACCGCCGTCGGGAATTCGAGCCCGACGTCACGCCGCTGGAAGAGATCATCCGCATCGGGCTGTCAGAGCCCGGCCTCACCGTGGCCAGCGATTCCGGTGACACGCCATCGGGCGGCGCGGCGGCGGACTCGACTGCCGTGCTGGCGGCGCTGCTGCATGCAAGGGCCGACCAGTCCGACCGCATCTCGATATGCACCATCGTGGACGCCGAGGCAGCCACAGAAGCGGCAAGAGCAGGTGTCGGCAAGACCGTCACCTTGCAAATCGGCCACAAGCGTTCCGGCCTGGGCGATCCGCTGACTGTCACCGGCAAGGTAAGAACCATCAGCGATGGCAGCTATGTGCTGGAAGGCCAGGGCGCACACGGCATGGCAGGCGAGATGGGGCTGACGGTGGTGCTGGCGATCGGCAGCATCCGGGTGAATCTGCGCTCCATCCCGCATTTCGAATGGGACCTGGGAATTCATCACAGCGTGGGGCTCAATCCCGCCGATGCCGCTTTGGTGTTTGTGCGCTCGCCGTCGCATTTCCGGGTGTCCTATGCGCCCATCGCCGCGCGCATTTTCCTGGCCGACACGCCGGGCCCCACCTGCGTGAACATGCGGCGCATCCCTTTCACCAAGGTGACGCGGCCTTTCTATCCGCTGGACCTGGCAAATGATTAGGGGGCGCCGGTCAGGCGTGGCGCCGCGCCCGCGGCAAATGCTTGCCGAAGTCGCACAGGATTTCACGCAGGCCGGGCTCGCCCACCTTGGCAGCCGCTTCGGCCAGCGGCAACCAGACCAGTTCGCGCGCGCCTTTCTCCGGCCAGTCGTCCAGTTCCTTGGTGATCTGCAGCGCGAAGACATCGACACTGCACGGCATCGCGCCGCCGTCCTTGCGGTCTTTCAGATAATGATAGGCACCCAGCGGCGCATGCGCGATCTCGCCGATAACGCCGGCTTCTTCAAAGGCCTCGCGAGCCGCAGACTGGGCCGGCGTCAGGCCATCTTCAGGCCAGCCCTTGGGCAGGATCCAGCGCTTGCTGTTGAGGGACGTGATGAGCAACACCTGCAGCACGGGCGCGACGCGCCAGCACAAGGCCGCGACCTGCTTTCCATGCTGACGAAAAAGTGGCTCTCCCACCGTGTCCCCTTCGGTGATTCGCCGTCCATCATAGGATCATCCGCCTGCGGCCCAAACAGGCGGGCCGGATGTCAGATCGATGACAGATCAGTGAATGCCGAAGGCGCCTGCCAGCAGATAGAACACCGCGCCGATCAGGCCTGCCGCCGGCATGGTAATGATCCAGGCCACAACGATGTCCTTGGCCACGTTCCAGCGCACGGCATTGAGGCGCCGCGCCGCGCCGACGCCGACAATGGCGCCGGTGATGGTATGGGTGGTGGAGACGGGAATGCCCAGCCAGTTGGCGGCAAACAGCGTGATCGAACCGGCAGTCTCGGCGCACACGCCCTGCTGCGGCGTCAGGTGGGTGATGCGCGAGCCCATGGTGCGCACGATGCGCCAGCCGCCGAGCAATGTGCCCAGCGCCATTGCCGTCTGGCAGGCCATCACCACCCAGAAAGGGATATGGAATTCGCCACCCGACAGGCCATGGGCAAACAAAAGAGCGGCGATGATCCCCATGGTCTTCTGTGCGTCATTGCCGCCATGACCCAGGCTGTAGGCGCTGGCCGAGACGAACTGCACATGGCGAAAAATGCGGTCGGCCTTGAACGGCGCCACCCGCACAAAGGACCAGGACACGATCAGCACCATCATCAGCGCCAGCACGAAGCCGGTGGCCGGCGACAGCACGATGGCGCCCGCCGTCTTGCCCAGGCCCGACCAGACCACCGCATTCCAGCCCGCCTTGGTGACGCCGGCGCCCACCAGGCCGCCGATCAAGGCATGGGAGGAGGAAGACGGAATGCCCGCCAGCCAGGTCACCACATTCCAGATGATGGCGCCCATCAGCGCGCCGAAGATCACCTGGTCGGTGATGATGCTGGGCGCCACGATGCCGGTGCCGATGGTCTTGGCGACATGCAGGCCGAACACGGCAAAGGCGATGAAGTTGAAGAACGCCGCCCAGGCCACGGCATAGCGCGGCGACAGCACCCGGGTGGAGACGATGGTGGCAATGGAATTGGCGGCGTCGTGCAAGCCGTTGAGGAAGTCGAAGATCAGCGCGACGATGACCAGGACGATGATCAGGGTCATCTAGACCTGCTCGATGATGATGCCCGAGATGCGGTTCGCGACATCCTCGAAGCGGTCCACCACCTTTTCCAGATGATCATAGATCTCGTTGCCGACGATGAAATCCATGGCGTTGCCGGTGCGGTGCTTGAGGAACAGCGCCTTGATGCCCTGGTCGTTGAGATCGTCGGCCTGGTCTTCCAGCCGGGTGATCTCCTCAGCAATGGCGTTGATGCGGCCGGCATTCTCGCGCATCGAGCCCAGCAGGCTCACGGCGTCCACCGTCAGTTCGGCGCAGCGCAGGATGATATCGGCCATTTGGCGCATGTGCAGTTCAAAGTGCGAAACCTCGAACAGCGTGATGGCCTTGGCGGTCTTCTGCATCTGGTCGATGGCGTCATCCAGCTGGCCGATCAGTTCTTTGATGTCGCCGCGGTCGAAGGGTGTGATGAAAGAGCGGCGCACGCCCAGCAGCACTTCGCGGGCGATGGCGTCGGCGGCATTTTCATGCGCCACAATGCGGGCGCAGGCCTCGGTTACGCCGGGGCCGCCTTCCAGAAGGTCGCGCAGCGCCACGGCGCCATCCACCAGCGTGCGGGCATGGGCATTGAACTGGTCGAAGAACTTGTCTTCGCGCGGCATCAAGGCCTGGAAAAAACGCACGCGGGCCCCCCGGGGACTGTCTGGCGGCCACTGCTTGCTATGGCGGCAGAGCGGCGTCAACGGGGGCTAAAAATACAGTATAATCAAAAAGATAGGGGCGCAGCTCGCGCCGCGCCCCCGGGACTTTCGATTGTCCTGGCTGCTTACTTGTCGTCCGGTAAGCCGAAGACGAACAGATTGTAGCCGTTCGGTGGCCGATGGACTTCGGTCAGCATGGTGCCGGGTTTGAGTTCCGGGCTGCCGCCGCCAAGCGCGGTGGTGACGGCGATATACTGCTTGCCGTCGACGCTGAAGGAGACCGGATAGCCCTGCACCGTGGTGCCGAGCCGCGTTTTCCACAGCGTCTTGCCGGTACGGGTATCCACCGCGCGGAAGGTGCGGTCGAAGTCGCCGATAAAGGCCACATTACCCGCCGTCGAGACCACCCCCGTCAGGAAAGGTGCGCGCTGCTGGAACGACCAGAGCGGCTTCATGTCGGCAGTGCGATAGGCCGACAGCCGCCCCAGATTGCCGTCCGAACCCGGCATCTCAAAGTAGGTCTGCGAGCCATTGCCCAGCATGAAGACGCAGCTTTGCGACAGCGGAATGATCAGCGTGTCGCTGGGCTGGTGGTAGCTGGTGGACTGCCAGTCATGGCCGCCTTCCGGGCCGGGACAGGAGGACAGCCACTGATCCACCTTCTGGTTGACGATATCCTTGCGGTAGCGCGGCGTGCCGGTCTTCCGATCGATACCCTCCCAGATGTTCTGGAACACGGTTTCTTTCGCATCCAGGAACTTGCCGGTCTGGCGATCCAGCTTCCACAGGATGCCGGCCTTGCCGATGGTCATCAGTGTCTTCTGGTCGCCATGGTCGATCAGCACGCGCTCGAACACTTCGTCGAGGTCGAGCGATTCACCCGGCGCATGCTGGAAGGCCCATTTCAATTTGCCGGTCTCCGGGTCCAGTGCGACGGTGGAGTTGGCATAGTCGGTGGCGCCGTCACCCGAGCCGCGCAGGTCGCGTCGCCACGGCTTGGCTTGGGCGGTGCCCCAGTAGGTGGTGTTGAGCTCGGGATCGTAAGTGCCTGCGATCCAGGTCTCGCCGCCCTTGCGTTCATTGTCGGGCAGCTTGCCCCAGCTGTTGCCGCCGGGCTGGCCGGTCAGGGCTACGGTGACAAACTTCCAATCGCGCTTGCCGGTCGCCGCGTCATAGGCGCTGATATAGCAGTGGTCATCGGTCTTGGGGCGGCCGCAATTGGTCATGCCGACCAGGACACGTCCCTTGATGATGATCAGGCCGCCGGTGGAGCCGCCGATGCCGGGCTTGTAGTCGACGATGTTGTTCTTCCACACCTCCTTGCCGGTGCGGGCGTCGAGCGCATAGACCATGCCGAAGGGCGTGTTGACATAGACATTGTTGCCCCACAGGCCCATCGAGCGGGTTTCTTCCGTGGAAGGACCCGGGCCCGCGCGGCGCGGCGCCGGGCCCAGGCGGTTTTCCCACAGCAGCTCGCCGGTTTTGGCGTTCAGCGCCTGGATGGTGTTGCCAGTGCCCCAGATAAAGAGAATGCCGTTGTGGACGATAGGCGTGATCTCCATCGTGCCGTTCTCCGGCATGGACCACATCCACTTCAGCGACAGTGACTTGACATTGTCGGTGGTAATCTCCTTCAGCGGGCTATAGCTCCAGCCCTGGTAATTGCGCCGGTACATGAGCCAATCGCCATCGGGCGGGTTGGTCATCATGGCTTCGGTGACGGGCACGTAGTTCTGGATATTGCCTTCCAGGGTCAGGCCGAATTTGGCGGGCAGGCCAAAGCTGCCGGGATCGGGCACGCGGATGCCGGCGGCGGCGCGCTGAAAGGCGGTCAGCACCGGGGGATGCAGCACATCCTCGGGCACCTTGCCGCTTGCGACGGCACCGATATTGGCAGTTGCGGCGGGGGTGAAGGCGGTGGTGCCGGCCACGGCGCCATTGGCGTGCAGGACATAGGCGGTGATGGCGGTATAGGTCGCCTCATCCAGGCTGCCGCCACGGCCCGCAGGCATGGTCTTGCTGATCTTGCTGTAGAGGGCCTGTGTGGTGCGGCCCTTCCAAGCGCCCATAAAGGCCGAGCCCGCCAGCTGCGGCGCATCGTTGGTGCCCGACAGATCGGGATTGTGGCACTGAGCACAGTTGGCGGCATAACCAACACTGCCGGCCGTGACTTGGGCCTGGGTGAAGGGTCCGGCATTCTGCCCGACAGCCGCAGTGCCGATGGCGCCGGCGATGATCGCGGCAGCGCTCAGCAGCAGAATATTCCTGTTACGCATTTTGTTCGTCCTCGAAATGGGATTAGCGCGACGGCGTGTCGAGCTGGGGAATGAACCAATGGTCCTGCTGCGGTATGTTCGCGCCGACCGTCTCATGCGCGGGGAACAACCAACCCCACAGTGTGCCCTTGGCCCCCCAAGGATATTGATCCGGCGCCTTCTCGCTATTGATCTGGATATAGAGCTTTCCGGTGCGCAGCATCGTGGCCTGCGCGGCGGTCAGCTTGTAGCTACCCGACAGAGTGCCGCTGGTGGACTTGGTGACTTCCAGGTCCAGGATCGTCTTGCCGGGTACGCCCGCGATGGGACTTGTGAAGATATGTGCCTCGGTGACATTGGAAGGAACACCGTGGAAGCTTCCCTTCACGGTCAGCGTCTTTCCGTCATAGCTGGCGGTGGCTTCGCCGCGGCCGGCGATGACCGCCTTGGTCTCGTCGTCCAGCGGCATGGGGCCGAGATTGGTCTGATAGTCCGCCGCAAAGGCCGGCATGGCGATCGCCATGAAAAGCGCGGGCGCAAAAAGCTTAAGCGTCACGGGAAAACTCCTTCGGATGATTAGTGGCCGTCGCTGCCAGCCTGTTCGGGCTGGTACCAGTGCAGATTGTCGGGACGGGGAATATAGGCAAGCCGCGTGGACGGGCCGTCGCCATAGGGCATGGCGCGGTGCCAGCGGCCGGTAGGGGCCGCGACCAGATCACCGTCGGTGACGGTGACGAGCTTTTCGCCTTCCACCAGAAATTGCTGGGTGCCTTCGGTGATCAGCCAAACTTCCGGGAAGTTGGCGTGGAAGTGACCCCACACATTGTCCGCCGGCGTGGGCACACCCTTGGGCGAGCGCAGAATGGTGACAAAGGTGTGGTCGTCGCGAATCCACACCGGAATCTTCTCGGCGCCCTGCACGATCTGCTTATCGAAATCGATATAGGGCTTGTTCACGCTGTCATAGTCACCATGCCCGGTATAGGCGGCCTGGATGTACTGGACGCCTTTCACAGGCGTGGGTGTTTCCGAAAGCGGATAGTCGGGGGATTCGCCCGCAGGCTTCATCTGGAAGCGCAGCACGGGCTCTGTGCCCACCGTCTCCATACTGTATTGTAGCCGCTTGGGCACCTGCACCAGGAAATGCTTGCCGGCAATGAAGGGCTCCTGGCCTTCGATGGTGACTTTCATCTGGCCGGACTGCACCACCCAGAAGACGCGATCATCGGCATAAAACTGGGTCTTGGTCTTTTCGCCCGGCGCCATGGAAATCCATTCGCCGGTAAAATCGCGGCTGTCGAACACGGTCTGCGACCAGTTCGCCTTGTTCTTGTGCGCGGCCAGCACATCGGCCAGCCGCCAGACAAGCCGGTTGGGTCCGGTATAGGGCGGCATGCTGGCGGGCTTGGCGGCCCAGGCGACGGTGGATTTGCTGGCGGGCTTGGTGGCCTGCGCTTGGGTCTGGGCATAAGCCTGGTGGGTTGCAACCACCGCCAACGCGCCTGCGAGTGCCCACTTCAAGTGTCGCATCTTTCCTCCCGGAGCCCTTCTTAAGAAGGCATTTTTCGGGCGGGACACTAGCAGCCGACAGCCTGTCAGCGCCAGCGGGGTGACGCTGTTTCAGGACCCCTGAGGCGGGTGAATTTCAGCCAGGATTTCGTAAGAGCGTTGCCGTGCCGCCGGATCAAAAATCTGGGCCGTGACCATGATTTCATCGGGCTTGTGCGCCGCAATGAAGCTGTCCAACCCACGCTTGATGGTGGCTGGGCCGCCAACGATGGCGCAGCGCAGCACATGGGTCAGCAGCTCGGCGCGGCGGGGGTCCAACGTGTCGGGATAGCCGGCCAACGGCGGCGGCAGCTGCCCTGGCATGCCGGAGCGCAGATTGACGAAGGCCTGCTGCAGTGAGGTGAAAAGCAGCTGCGCTTCTTCATCGGTATCCGCGGCAAACACGTTCAGCCCGAGCATCACATAGGGCTTGTCGAGCCACGGCGAGGGACGGAAGTCGCGGCGGTACAGCTGGGTGGCGAAGTCCAGGTCGTCAGGCGCGAAATGCGAGGCGAAGGCGTAGGGCAGTCCCAGCGCTGCAGCGAGTTGGGCGCCGTAATGGCTTGAGCCCAGAATCCAGACCGGTACATGGGTGCCTTCGCCGGGAATGGCCCGAACCGCCTGTCCCGGCACGCTGTCGCCGAAGTAATGCAACAGCTCCTGCACATCCTGCGGAAACTGATCGACATCACCGCCCCCTAGGTGGCGGCGCAGTGCCAGGGCCGTGCGCGGATCGGTACCGGGCGCACGGCCAATACCCAGATCGATGCGACCGGGATATAGCGATGCAAGCGTGCCGAATTGTTCGGCAATGATCAGCGGTGCATGGTTGGGCAACATGATGCCGCCGGCGCCGACACGGATGGTCTTGGTGTTGCCGGCGACATGGGCGATGGCGACAGCGGTGGCAGCGCTGGCGATGCCGGGCATGTTGTGATGCTCTGCCATCCAGTAGCGCCGGAAGCCCAGGTGTTCGGCGGCCAGCGCCAGCGCCAGGCTTTCATTCAGCGCGGCGCCGGCCGTACCGCCTTGCTTGATGGGCGAAAGATCGAGGACAGACAGCGGTATCATCGGTCAGACTTGGCGTGTCCGGCGCCGTGGTTCAAGAGGGCCCTCCGGCATCGCTGCCGGAGGGAAAGGGTCAGGCGGTGGCCATCTGGTTGCTGGCCGCAGACGCCATCAGGCCCAGGCTGGTGTTGTAGCTCTGGTTCGCCAGCTGCTGGAAGGCGTTGAGCGTGGTCTGGTCGCTGCCGGCCTGCTTCTGCAGATTGTCCAGATAGGAACCCAGCTCGTTCTGCGACACCGAACCATCGGCGTTGCTGTCGATGGCCGAGAAGATCTCGGACGATGTGCCCGGCGTGCCGGACGCATCGGAGGTTCCGCCCAGCGCGGCTGACAATTCATCCGCCGAGACGCTGCCATCCTGGTTGGAATCCAGTGTCTGAAAGATGCTGGACGCCGACTCCGCGCCGCCCGAATGGTGATGGTGGTGATGGCCATGCGCACCGCCTGAACCGCCGGGCGGCGCGCCTGCTTGCGCCGCGCTGGTAAAGCTGGCCTGCGAAACGCCGCTCTGATCGGTGCCGCCCAGGGCGGTATAGACCGTGTCGGCTTCGGAGGCTGTGCCGCCGGCGCTGGTGATGGCGGTTTCCAGTTCCGATTGCGAGATGCTGCCATCGCCGTTGCTGTCCAGGCCGGCAAAAGCCTGGCTGACCGGATCGTTGCCGGACGACGAGGTGGCAGCCTGGGACGGATCGCTGCCTTGCGCCTGCATCATCACCAGCGCACCGATCACCTGATCGCTCAGGGTCGTGGTGTCGGTGGTGGTTTGGGCGATTGGCTGGGTATCCGCCGTCGGGGACGGGGGCGCTGTGGTTGCGGTATCGCTGGTGGTGGCGGACTTTATGCGGGACAGCATGGATGCCAGAAGCTGGCTGAGATTGCCGGCACCTGTTGCTGCCCCCGTACTGGATATGGACATGGGCCTCTCCTTTCATAGCGGCCGGGGAGAAGGCCGCACCGGAGAACGCGCAAGAATTGCGCCTTCGACAGGTTGCCGGGCGCGGGGGGAAAACATTGTTACGCCTTTCCTAAGCAGGACCGTTTCTTCCGCAAAGCTGTCACCGGCGCAACAAAAGCTGCAGAAACTGCAGGGATGCAGCCGAAATGTTGCGGCCATGCGGCAGCCATAATTCCGACGGGCTGGCTGTCTATAAGATGGGCGAAGGGGCCATACAGGATCGCGCAAGCGGTCCGGGCATAAGGATTTTTCATGCATCGCCGTTCTGTTTTGCTGGGCGCGGGCGCGTTTGCCGCCCTGCCTGTGCTTCCCGCTTTCGCGGCCAACGCGGCCGAGGCTTTCATCGCAGCCAACATCCAGGTCGGCTTCGACATTCTCAACGACAAGACGCTGGATGTGGCGGCGCGCAAGCAGCGTTTTGCGGCCTTTTTGCTGGGCCTTACCGATGTGAAGCGCGTGGCGCTGTTCCTGATCGGCAAGTATGCGGCAGGCGCATCGCAGGCCGACATGGACGCCTATCTGGCCGCCTATCAGGATTATGTCGCAGCGGTCTATCAATCCTATTTTGCGCAATATGCGGGACAGTCGTTGCGCGTGGCGTCGTCGCGCGAACGCGCCAAGGATGACTTTGTCGTTGCCACCAATCTCACCGGCAGCAACACGCCGATGCAGATCGAATTTCGTGTGCGCACTGATGGCGCAAAGCCTGTCCTCGTGGATCTGAGCGTGGCGGGCGTGTGGCTGGCAGTGGCGCAGCGCGATGAGTTCACATCGGTGCTGTCGCAGAGCAATGGCGATATCAAAGCACTGACTGCGCATCTGCGCACGGCAGAAAAGCTTTATCGTTGAGACGTCTGGCGCGAAGCGCCGCGCAGGAACTTTTGTTCCGAAAGTTGCAGCTTGATTCTTGGTGGACATGAAGTTATGTCCGCCTTGCTGGGACGCAAACTCGCGTGAGACCGATTGGTTTCGCGCATCGACTGAAAAGTTTTGAGCGCCCGCCAAGTTCCCATGTTCCTTCCACGCTGACCCCATAAGGGAGCCACTGTGTCCGTATCCGATTGCGAATCTTTTTCTGATTTGGTGAAGCCGTCGCCGCGCGGCTTTGCGCGTACGCTTCTGCTGGGCGGCATGTTCGTCGTCGCCGCCATGACCGCACAGAATTTCAAATCCTGGCCGCATCATGGCGCGGATCAGCGCCGTCCCGCGCTGCTGAGTTTCATCGATGCCCGTCCTTCGGCGCCGTCGGCCTATGACGAGGAGCACCGGATGTCCTCGGCGGAGCTTCTGAACCGCTGGGACGTCTTCGTCACCGAAGCCTCGCAGCGTTTCCATGTTCCCAAGGCCTGGATACGCGCCGTGATGCGCCAGGAGTCGGGCGGTCGCACCATGCTGACGCAGAACAAGCCCATCATCAGCAGCGCCGGCGCCATCGGCTTGATGCAGGTGATGCCTGCCACATATGACCAGATGGCCCAGGCGCACAAGTTGGGCGAAGATCCCATGAACCCGCGCGACAACATCATGGCGGGCGCCGCCTATTTGCGCTGGCTGCACCAGCGTTACGGTTATCCCAGAATGTTCGCCGCCTATAATGCTGGCCCGGGCCGGCTGGAGCAGGGCGGTCGTCTACCGGCCGAGACTCGCGCCTATATCAGCGGCATTACCAGCACCCTGCGCACCGCCAAAGGCGGCGAGAGCCTGATGAATTTCACCCGTCCCGATGGCCAGACCGTCAAGCTGGATCCCGCCAAGGTAGCGGCCATCCGCGTGCCGCTGCCGGGCGAATATGCCCCCAGCGTCAAGGCGGTGCTGACCATCGGAGGCCGTCACCAGGCAGTCCGCGAGGATGTGCGGCTGGTAACTGCGGCCATTCGCGCCACGGGCGGGGCGATCTAGCTTCCCGGCCAAGCCCGGGTAGTATCTGTCCCGCCAAACAAATCCGGGACGGACATGAACCTGAAGACCGCGCTCTATATAAGTGTGCTGCCGCTGCTGGCCGGCCCTGCCCTGGCCGCCCCTGCCAATCCCTTTGCGACGCCCAGCACCCTGCCGCTGCAGGCGCCCCGTTTCGACATCATCAAGGACGGCGATTACCAGCCCGGCTTTATGGAGGCAATGAAGCAGCAGATCGTCGAGGTGGAGGCGATCGCCAACAACCCGGCCCCGCCGACTTTTCAGAACACCATCGTGGCACTGGAGGTGTCTGGCCGGATGCTGGACCGGGTCGGCAACGCCTTCTATGGCGTGGTGCAAGCCAATACCAATCCCGTGCTGGACAAGGTGCAATCGACAGTAGCGCCGCTGCTGGCGGCGCACCAAGATGCCATCGCCCTCAATCCCAAGCTGTTTGCCCGGGTCAAGGCTGTCTATGACCAGCGCGCTTCACTGAAGCTGGACGCAGAATCGCAGCAGCTTCTCAAGATCGACTATTTCCAGTTCATCCATGCCGGCGCCAATCTGTCCGACAAGGACAAGACGCGGCTCAAGCAGATCAACAAGCAGGACGCCTCGCTGGAAACCGATTTCCAGCAGAAGCTGGTGGCCGGCGCCAAGGCCGGCGCGCTGGTGGTCGATGACAAGAGTGCGCTGGCGGGATTGAGCGACGCGGAAATCACCAACGCCGCGAATGCGGCCAAGGAACGCGGCCTCAAAGGCAAGTTCGCCATCCCGCTGCAGAACACCACCCAGCAGCCTCTGCTGACCACGCTGGCCAATCGCGACACCCGCGAAAAGCTGTTTCACAATAGCTGGATCCGCACCGAGAAGGGCGGCAAGAACGACACCCGCGCCATTATCGCCCAGTTGGCGGTGATCCGCGCGGAAAAAGCCAAGCTGCTCGGCTATCCCAACTATTCCGCCTATGTGCTGTACGACCAGATGGCCCAGACGCCGGAGGCGGTGGAGAAGTTCATCGGCCAGCTGGTGCCCGCCACCCGCAGCAAGGCGGCCGAGGAAGCCAGGCTGATCCAGGCCGCCATAGACAGGGACGCGGCGGCGCAAAAGACGGCGCGCTTCGATCTTAAGCCCTGGGACTGGCAGCGTTATGCCGAACAGGTGCGCAAGGAACGCTATGACATTGATGACAATGTCCTGAAGCCCTATTTAGAAATCCATACCGTGCTGGAAAAGGGCGTGATGTACGCCGCCACCCAGCTTTACGGTATCACCTTCACGCGCCGCACCGACATTCCGGTCTATCAGCCCGACGTGATGGTCTATGACGTCTATGACAAGGACGGTTCCGTCCTGGGCATGATGTATTTCGATTACTTCAAGCGTGACAACAAATCTGGCGGCGCCTGGATGAGCAATTTCGTCGGCCAGTCGCACCTGCTGAAAACCAAGCCGGTGATCTACAATGTCGCCAACTTCCAGAAGCCCGCGCCGGGCCAGCCGGCGCTGATCAGCTTCGACGACGCAACCACCATGTTCCATGAATTCGGCCATGCTCTGCATGGCCTGTTCGCCAACAGCCAGTATCCCAGCCTGTCGGGCGCCAACACCGCGCGCGACTTTGTTGAATTCCCCTCGCAGTTCAACGAGCACTGGGCGCTGTATCCCGATGTGCTCAAGCATTACGCGCTGAATTATAAAACCGGCGCGGTGATTCCCGATGCGCTGGTGGACAAGATCAAGAAATCCCAGACCTGGGGTCAGGGCTATGCGCTGGGCGAATTGCTGGCGGCGTCGCAACTGGACATGCAGTGGCACACACTGGCCCCGGGTGCGCCAAAGCCGGATGTCGACGCCTTTGAAACCCAGGCGCTCAAGAACACCGGCACCGACTTCCCCAACGTGCCGACGCGCTATCGTTCCAGCTATTTCCTGCATATCTGGGGCAATGGCTATGCGAGCGGCTATTACGCCTATCAGTGGACCGTGATGCTGGATGATGACGCCTATTCCTGGTTCACCCAGAACGGCGGTCTGAGCCGCGCCAACGGTCAGCGTTTTCGGGACATGATCCTGTCCAAGGGCCACACCATGGATTACGGCCCCATGTTCAAGGCCTTTTACGGCAAGGATCCGGATATCGGCCCGATGCTGGAGCATCGTGGTCTGACCGTACCAACGACGACCTCTCCCAAATAGCGATCCTAAGTGCAGGAACTTTTTCCGGAACTTTCCAGGATATCGTGCGTTTTTGCTCAAATTGGGTGCGCAAAGGTACCCATCGGTGTCAGGGGACGCCGGCGTGAGGGGGCAGGCGTGGCTTTGTGCAAAATCCTTGGCGGGTTGCTGGCGGGCGCGACCTTGGTTGCGTCCCCGGCCCATGCCCAGCAAATGGCGGCCAACGCCGATCTGCAAAGCCTCTCGATTGAACAACTGGCCAATGTGGAGATCACGTCGGTTTCCAAGGCGCCGCAGGCCCTTTCCGCCGCCGCCGCCGCTGTTTATGTCATCAGCCATGACGATGTAATCCGGTCCGGCGCTACCAGCCTGCCGGAAGTCCTGCGGCTGGCGCCCAACCTGCAGGTCGCACAGATGGGCGCCAGCGGCTATGCCATCACGGCGCGTGGTTTCAACGGCAATGCCGCCGACAAGCTTTTGGTGCTGATCGACGGCCGCAGTGTCTACACCTCTCTCTATGGGGGTGTGATGTGGGACGAAAAAGACGTTCTGCCGGAAAATATCGAGCGTATCGAAGTGATCAGCGGACCCGCGGGGACCCTGTGGGGTGCCAATGCCGTGAACGGCGTCATCAACATCATTACCCGCAAAGCTGCCGATACGCCGGGCGGAATACTGACGCTGGGCGTGGGCAACCGCGAGGCGCGGGCGAGTCTGCAGTATAGCGGCGCGATAACAGACGATCTCAATTACCGCATCTATGGCGAAACCTTCGCCATTCCCCACGCCAACACTTCGGCGGGCGTGTCGGCCAATGACGGCTGGAACAAGAGTCAGGGTGGTTTTCGCCTGGACTATACCCCCGGCATCGACACCCTGAGTCTCCAGGGCGATTATTACCAGGGCAATGAAGGCAGCGGCGGTGTCACTGGCACCAACATCTGGGGTGGCAACATCCAGGGCACATGGCTGCATCAGTTGGGCGATGCGGGCACGTTGCAGCTGCTGGGCTATTATGACGGCAACCGCCGCTATGGCGGCGGCCAAGGCTATGGCTTCGACACCTATGATCTGGAAGTGCAGCACAGCATCCAGCTGTTCGACGCGCATTCCTTTGTCTGGGGTGCTGGCGGACGCGTCTATAGCGACAGTTTCAATTTCACCGGTGCGGTCCAGTTCCTGCCTGCCAGCCGCACCCAGGCGGTGGGCAATATCTTCGCGCAGGACAGCTGGACCCTTTCCGATACGCTCACTTTGGTATTGGGCGCCAAGCTGGAGGCCGACGCCTATACCGGGCTGAAGGTGCTTCCCAATGCGCGCCTGTCGTGGAAGGCATTCGACAATGCGATGTTCTGGGCCTCCTATGCCCATTCGGTTCGCGCCCCCACGCGATTCGACGTGGACCTTTATGATGTGCTGGCGCCGGGCATCGTGACCCTGACCGGGGACCGGAATTTCAAAGCCGAAACGGTTCGCGCCTTCGAGGTCGGCAGCCGGATTGAGCTCAGCAGCAACTTTTCCTTCTCGGTTTCCGGCTTCTACAACCAGTACAACAATCTGCGCAGCGTCGAAGTGGTGCAGGGCGTCACGCTGCCCCTTCTGTGGAGCTGGGGCAACCTGCTGGAAGCCAATACCTATGGCGCGGAAGTATGGGGCAACTATGCCGTCAATGACTGGTGGCGGCTCAGCGCAAGCTTCAACATCCTGCACCAGGATCGCAAGTTCAAACCGACCTCCAGCCAGCTGGGCGGTCTGGGGCAACTGGGCGACGACCCCAATCATCAGGCGATGTTGCGGTCTTCCATGAATCTCGGCGACGGCGTCAATCTGGATGCGGATCTGCGCTGGATCGGGAAGCTCCCAGATCCCAAAGTGGCGGCTTATGCTGATCTCAACCTGCGGCTGGGCTGGCAGATGACCGACGCGATAGAACTTTCGCTTGCCGGCGCGAATCTGCTGCAGCCACAGCACCTGGAATATGAACTGGCTGGCGCCACTACTGGCACCTATGTCTATCGCAGCGTCTTTCTTCAGACCCGATTGCATTTCTGATGCGCCCCCGCTCGCTCATTCCTGCCGTGATAGCGGGAAGCATGGCCGTGGCGGCGCCGGCCCATGCTGACGCGGCGCTGGAGTATGCAGTCAAGGCGGCTTATCTCACCAAGTTCATTCCCTTCATCACCTGGCCCGACGCGCCCGCTTTCAGCATCTGCGTGCTGGGCAATGATCCTTTCGCCGGCAAGCTGGAACAGGCGGCGAGCGGCGCCAGGAGCGGCGATCATGCCGTCACTGTGCGTCATGTCACGGCGCCCGATCCCACTTGCCAGATCGAGTTCCTGGGCGTGAATGACGCGGGTGCGGAAGCTGCCCTTGAAGCGTTGCGCGGCAAGCCGGTGGTGACGGTGACCGATTCCGACATCAAGGCGCGCGGCGTGATCGGCTTCGTGATCGTGGACAACCATGTGCGCTTTGACATCGATGATGCTGCCGCGGCGCAAGACGGGCTCTCCGTCAGTTCCAAGCTGCTGGGGCTGGCCCGCACGGTGAAACAGCGGGGCCAGCCATGACGCGCTTCAGGATGCGCCAGGGATGGAGCCTGTCCGTTTTCGGAGCGCTGGTTGCGGCCGCCATGCTGCTGGCAGCGGGCGTGCTGATGGCGGTGTATGAGGAGCAGCTTTACAGCGCCCAGCAAGTCAAGAGCGTGCGCGAACAGGCCCAGATCCTGGCCGCCAGCGTCACCGCCGCCATCGTGTTCGATGACCGCCGCGCCGCCCAGGAATATGTCGATGCCCTGGCTGCCAATCCGGAGCTGCAGGCGGGCGGCGTGTACAATGGTGCCGGCCGTCTCCTGGCGGGCTTTTCGCGCGGCGGCGTGCGGCTGCCGCAGGCCAGTATGGACGGCACCCGTTTTGGCGACGGTTTTGTCGATATCACGGTGCCCGCCAGCCAGAACGGCGCCCGGGTGGGCAGCGTCATGCTGCGGTCGGTCACCGAACCGGTCGAACGACGCTATGCCCGTTATGCCGGGTTGATTCTGCTGGTGACCATGGGCGCGCTGATGATTGCGGTGCTGAGTTTCAGCCAGGCCGCGCTGGGCCGCCGCGCCCAGCAGCTTGCCAGCGTCAACACCCGCCTGCACGAGGAGATGGAAGAGCGGCGCAAGACCGAGGAAGCGCTGCGCCAAAGCCACAAGATGGAGGCGGTAGGCCAACTGTCGGGCGGCATCGCACATGACTTCAACAACCTGATCATGATCGTGAAGGGCAATCTGCGCCTCCTGAAGCGCAAGCTGGGCCCTGAGGTCGAAGCTGCGGGCAATTACATCGCCAGCGCCGACGAGGCGCTGGACCGTGCCGCTCATCTCACCCAGCGCATCCTGGCCTTTTCGCGCCGCCAGCCGCTGACGCCGCAGCGGGTCAATTTCTCCGCCTTGGCGCAAGGCCTTTCGGAACTCATCCGCCACTCGGTGGGCGAGCGGGTGGAAATCGTGATGCGTCTCAATGGCCGATGGTCTACGCTCTGTGACATCAACCAGATGGAAAATGTCATCCTGAACCTGGCAATCAATGCCCGCGATGCCATGCCCGATGGCGGCAGGCTCACCATCGAGAGCCGCGATGTGAGCCTGAAAGACGCGCCGCCGGAGGTGGAAGGCGAGTTCATTCCTGGCGATTATGTGGCGCTGGCGGTGGCCAATACCGGCACCGGCATGCCCGAAGACGTCCGCCGCCGCGCCGTGGATCCGTTCTTCACCACCAAACCGCAGGGCAAGGGTACAGGCCTGGGGCTTTCCATGACCTTCGGTTTCGTGCGCCAGTCCGGCGGCTATCTGGTGATCGACAGCGCCCCTGGTCATGGCACCACCATCACCATACTGATGCCCCGCGACGGGGGGACGGCATGAGCATGGCGCCGGACACCAGACCAAACATCCTGCTGGCGGAAGATGAGGCCATGCTGCGGGTGCTCGCGGTGGAAATGCTGGAGGATGCCGGCTTCAAGGTGTTCGAGGCCGGCGATGGCGTCGAAGCCTTGGATCTGCTGAAAGCCAATCCGCAGATCGCGCTGCTGGTATCCGACATTAAAATGCCGCGCATGGACGGCTATGCACTGGTTGAGGCCGGGCTGCTGGTCAAGCCGGATCTCAAGGTGCTGCTGATGACCGGCTATGCCCAGGAACCGCCGCCGCAGGTCTTGAAGGCCCGCGAAATCCAGATCCTGCACAAGCCCTTCAATCTGGAAAAACTCTGCGCCTTGGCGGCGGAGATGGTGGCCTAGCTTTTCTTTTTCTTGGCCGTCTTTTTCTTTGCGATCTTCTTCCTGGGCACCTTCTTGCCTTCGGCGCGGGCTTCCGACAGGCCGATGGCGATGGCCTGCTTGCGGCTCTTTACTTTGCCGCCCTTGCCGCCGGGTCCGCTCTTGAGTGTACCCTGCTTGCGCGCGTGCAACGCCGTGCCGACTTTTTTGGAAGCCGCCTTGGAATATTTCCGTACCATGGTTCCATCCTGTGCTGCTGTTAACAGCAGGAACAACAGGCGGGATTAAAAAGGGTTCCGCGCGAGGAACGGCAGGGTGCGGGAGGTGTTCCATCCCATCGGCCTTTTGCCCTGGAGCACCGCCATGATGATTACCCTATCCCGACTGTATGCCGACGGCGCCCATGCCCGCGCCGTCGTGGATGAACTCAAGGCCGCCGGACTGCCGGAAGACGATATCGGCATCATCGCGCCATCGCGTGACAAAAGCATGCGGATGGAAAATGCCGACATGGAAAATGGTGGCGACGTGATCGACCGCGACCGTGACGGCCGTGACGGCCGTGGCCAAGGGGTGAATCGCGGCGTGGGCATGGGCGCGGCGCTGGGCGGCGCGGCGGGCCTCTTGGCGGGGCTTGGCGCATTCGTGCTGCCGGGCATCGGCGCGGTGGTGGCGGCGGGCTGGCTGGTCAGCGCCCTGGCGGGCGCGGTGGCGGGCGGCGCGGCCGGCGGCGTGGTCGGCGCCCTGATTGGGGCGGGCATCAGCGAGGATGACGCGGCCCAGTATGCCGACGGCATCAGGCGCGGCGGCACCCTGGTCACGATCCGCGTGGTGGCACAGGACCGCGATTTCTATGAAAGCATCCTGGCCATGAAGGGCACCGGTCGCATGCGCGGGAATTATGATCCCGCCGGCATGCCGGTGCAGCTGCGGGGTACCGGCCCGCTCAAGATCAGGCATCCGTAAGCCCCGCGAGGGTCAGGGCATTGCCAAGAGCAGCGAAGGCGGCGGTGTTGTCGAAAATGCACCAGTCCCCTGATCGCAGCCTGGGCGCGATCGCCCGCAATGCGGCATCGGAATACTCCGAATAATAGATTTTGGGGCTGCCATGCAGCCGCCAATAGGCTGGCCCGATCCAGCCGCCGGGAGTGCCATCCGCCGCCGCGCGCGGCGGGTCGGCGGCGACGCGTGCGATATTGAGCTTTTTCAGGGCGGCATCGGCGTCTGGCGCAAACCAGCTGGCATGGCGTGGTTCGCAGGCGATCGCCGCTTTGCTGCGCCGGCGCAGATCGTCAAAGAAGGCGGCTGCAGCTTCGGCGTCATAGCCCAGGCTAGGCGGCAGCTGCACCAGAAGAACGCCCAGTTTTTCGCCCAGTCCCGACACCTCTTCGGCGAACCGTTCCAACAGGTCGCCATAGTCTTTCAGGCGATGGTTCTGGGTGATGGTGCGCGGCAGCTTGACGGAAAAGCGGAAATTCCCCGGCACACTGGCGGCCCAGCGTTCATAGGTCTTGCGCTGATGCGGGCGGTAAAAGGAGGAATTGATCTCCACCCCGGGAAGACGCGCGGCATAGCGCTCCAGATGCGACCCGGTTTGCGGAAAGCTGTCCTTGTATTGGGCGGGTATGGTCCAGCCGGCCGTGCCGATGATCGAGGCTGTTTTTGTGTGCAGCATGGGCAGAGAACCGCCGTCCGATGCATGCGGTTCCCGCTGGCGCCTGTCCAACGCGATTGTCCCGGCTTTTCCCGGTTTCGCTGGCCGATTTCGGCGCAAAATCTGACCCCTCCCCCCTTTATCCACGCCTGCGATCACCATGATGGCCATCATAACCGCAGGCCGAAGAGTGCGGATAAGTTGTAATCTTGCGGACATGCCAGAACCGGCTAGAAGAGCGCCCATGACCAAACCCGCTTTCATCGCCGGCGACTGGGGCACCAGCCGGCTCCGGCTTTATTTGTGCGATGCTTCGGGCGCCGTGCTGGCGCGGACCGAAGGCGAGGGCGCCGCGGTCGGCGGTCATGCGGACCGCTTTGCTGCCGCCGTTGCGGCCTGGGATGGCGAACATGGCGTGCTGCCGGCGGTGCTGGGCGGCATGGTCGGTTCCACCATCGGCTGGAAGGACGTGCCATACCTAGCCTGTCCGGCGCGGCCCGAGGCGATCGCGGGCGCGGCGCTGAAGTTCGAACAGGATGGTCGCGCCATCGCCATCGTGCCGGGGCTCAGATGCGCAGGCCCGGATGTCATGCGCGGCGAGGAAGTGCAGATCCTGGGGGCGCTGCGCCTGAACCCGGCGCTGGCACGGGGCCGTCATGTTTTCTGCATGCCCGGCACCCACGCCAAATGGGTGACGGTGCAGGACGGCGCGGTGCTGGATTTCAACACCGCGCTGTCGGGCGAACTGTTCGAACTGCTGCGCAAGCACAGCGTGCTGGCGCGCGACAGCGGCGCGGTCGATGTCACAAGCGCGGCTTTCGCCCTGGGGCTGAAGACCGTGCGAGAAGCCGGCCGCGACCTGCTGCATCTGCTGTTCGGCGCCCGCGCCCGGGTGGTCACCGGCGAGATGGCCAAGGCCGATGCCGCATCCTATCTGTCAGGGCTGATCGTGGGCGCCGATGTCGCGGGCGGCATCGCCCGGGCGGGCGGCGGCACCGTGCATCTGATCTGCACCCCGGCGCTGGCGGCGCTTTATGGCGCGGCGCTGGCGGATTATGGTGTCGCCCATACGGTGATCGACGGCGATGCGGCGGCGCTGGCCGGCCTGGTTCAACTTCATGCGGAACTGTTTTCATGAGCGCGGATTCCCTTCTGGCCGAACTGCCCCTGGTGGCGATCCTGCGCGGCGTGACGCCGGACCGGGTCGAGGGCGTGGCAGGGGCGCTGTTCGCGGCGGGCATCCGCGCCATCGAAGTGCCGCTGAATTCGCCGGACCCCTTCAAGAGCATTGAACTGCTGGCGAAGCAGTTTGGGACAAGCTGCCTGACCGGCGCAGGCACCGTGCTGGACACCGCCAATGTGGACCGCGTGGTGGACGCCGGCGGCAAGCTGCTGGTCACGCCCAACACCAATCCGGCGGTGATCGCACATGGCGTCGCCAGGGGCATGACGGTGATGCCGGGCTTCTACACGCCGTCCGAAGGCTTCGCCGCCGTGGCAGCGGGTGCGAGATATCTCAAGCTGTTTCCCGCCTCCACCGGCGGCATCGACCATCTGAAGGCGATGCTGGCGGTGCTGCCCAAACACGTGCCGGTCTATGCCGTGGGCGGCGTCGGTGCCGGCAACATGAGCGAATGGCGCCAGGCTGGCGCCGCCGGCTTCGGCCTGGGCTCCGACCTGTTCAAGCCGGGCTTCACCGACGAAGAGATCAGCACCCGCGCGCAGAAGTGCGTGGCGGCGTTTAAAGCAGCAAGCTGAAGGCGCGAGGGATTTTGGCCGATGGCCAGGAGCGTCGCGCGGATCGGGCTGGAAGCCCGTGAGCACGCGCGACGCCGCCAGCGGTCAAAAGACCCGCGCCTACCAATTCGTATAGCTGCCGTCCGGGCGGCGGTTGATCTGGATGGGGGCATAATGCTCGGTCCAGTCGCCGACCTTTTCCAGCTTGCTTGCATCCAGCGTCACGCCCAGGCCGGGGCGTTCGTTGGGCCACAGTTTGCCGTCGTGGAAGTCATAGGCTTCCGGCAGATACGGCCAGGGCTTGCGGCCCGAGGCGGTCATTTCCATCAGTGCCACAACGGACGTGGCCGTCAGGCAGTGCACCAAGGCGGTTTCGCCGATGGGGCCGGTGAAGTGCGGAATCATGCCGCAATAATGGGTTTCGCACAGCGCGGCGATCTTCATGTATTCGGTGATGCCGCCGACATTGGGCACGGTGCAGCGGGCGAAATCGATCAGATTCTGTTCGATCAGGGGGCTGATCTCCCACTTCACACCATAGATTTCGCCCACCGCGATCGGCACCCGCAGGCGCGGCCGCAGGGTCTTGTAGATGTCGATATTCTCGCCGCGGATCAGGTCTTCGCAGAAGAAAGGCCGCAGCGGCTCCAGCGCCGTGGCCAGGGTGATGGCGTCTTCGGGATCCATGGTGCCGTGGAAGTCGATGGCCCAGGCGCCGTCCTTGCCGACGCCGCGGCGGATCGCCTGGCAGTCCTCGATGGTCTGCTCCACGGCGCGGAAGCGGTCGAACTGCTGGGTCTCGCGCACGCCGGTGCGATAGGCGCGGAAGCCTTCGGCGATGCAGGCGCGGGCTGCATCTTCCAGGGTGCCGCCCTTGGGGGTGGGATAGCTGGTGGCATAGCATTCGACATGCTCGCGGCTCTTGCCGCCCAGCAGCTGCCACACCGGCACACCCAGCGCCTTGCCTTTCAAATCCCACAGCGCGACGTCGAGCGCGCCCAGCGAGTGAGTCTTTTCCCGTCCCGCCGGATAGAAATAAGCCCGCTCCATCACCTGCCAGGCATCCTGGATGCGGAAGGGATCCTGGCCAATCAGGAGACCGGCGCATTGTTCCATGGTGGAGGGTTCGCCGCCTTCGCCGATGCCCATCAACCCGCTCTCGGTCTCGATGGTGACGATGTTGGTGGACTGGTTGAAGGTGGGCTGGTGGATATTGGCCCGTCCCGCCGCATCGGTGGGCGTCTTGTAATAACGGATGCGCTTGATCTTGTCTTTCGGCAGGCCAAGCGCGAAGGCCGAAGGCGGCGTCCACAGTGAAGCGGCGGCCATGCCCGTGATCAGTTTGCGGCGATCCATTCCATTTCCCCGTATTTTATTATGTCAGGCTGCAGATCCAGCCCGTGTTGGCGTCGCAATACCACAGGACGCCGTCCTTGATGTCCAGTCCATGGACGGACGGGTCGCTGTTTTTGTCCAGCACGATCCTGGCGACGATGCCGCCGTCGGACATGCGCAGCTTGTAGATTTCCGCCTCGTCGCTGCCGACGCACCAGATGTGATCGCTATCAAGCGCGATGCCGTGGGTGCGCACGGTGGGGGCGGGAATGCTGCGGGCCACGGTGCCGGCTTCGGCATTGATCAGGAACAGCTTGCCGCTGGCGGGCACGGCCATCCAGTACTGGCCCCCACTTGAACCATTGGAGCCGGCCCATTTCACGCCGTGTCCGCCCGAAGCCAGCGGCAGGTCGCCCGGCTTGGAGACGCGGGTGGTGTAGGCGCCATAGATGCCCCAGCCGGGCGTCTCCCACTTCTTGAGTGTCGCGCCAGTTTTCGGGTCCACCTTCAGGGTGGAGGGATTGCCGCTCAGCACCTTGGTGGAGGTGATGAACCAGGCGCCGTCGCCATAGGTGATGCCGCTGCCATGGATGCTTTCGGTCTGCACGCTGCCCAGCACCGCGCCGGTCCTGGGATTGATGGTGAAGACCTTGTTGGGGTCTTTCTGGTCCAGTATCCACAGATCGCCATTGGCAGCGAACTGCATGTCGTTGGGCTGGTCGATCGCCGCTTTCAGGTTGTAGAGGCGATTTACCGTCTTCGGTATCACCGGCGCGGACTTGCGCGCCGCGATGGTGGCAGCGGCAATTTGCGGATCGGTGGCAAAGGCGAAACCGGGAAGCAGCGTCGCGCCACCCGCCAGCAGCAAACCGCGTCGTGAGAGTGCATCCTGCATCGCGTGCCTCTTTTATGTTCTTGCAGTGCAAAATAATCGGCTGCGGGAAGCGTGGCAAAAGCGCCGCATCTTGGCGCCATCGCGCGTGAAACCATCACGAATGTTTGTCTTGTCGGCGCGACTGACATAAAGTTTGTGCAACGAGCCTGGCAAACAGGCAAGGCGGCAAAGACCGCCGGCAGGGACTGAAGCGCGTACCAGAAGAATAAAAGGCAGAAATCAACCATTTATCAGCGGACGGCGCGATCTTCGCGCAGCCGCGCATGGGGACATAAAAAACAAAGCGGGATCAACCCGCGCATTTGGTGCCGCCTTCCAACCGGAAGGCGGCATTTTTTTATGTTCGCGGCCGCGAAATTCATGCCGCAGTGCAGCGTAAGGCGCGCGTCGATTCGGGCGCTTTTTTTTCCGTCCCTCGTACCGTAAGACGGTGCCGCATCACGGGGACTTAGACCATGCGTCGCTTGAAATTCACCACTGCCGCCGTTGCCCTGCTGGCGCTGTCCGCCCCCGCTATTGCCGAAACCACGGTGCTGAACAATGTCACGGTGATCGACGGCACCGGCGCCGCTGCGCTGGCCAACGCCGCCATCGTGATCACCGACGGCAAGATCAGCTATGTCGGCCCGGCTGCCGGCGTGAAGGCCCCCAGGGATGCCAAGATCGAAGACATGTCCGGCAAGTTCGTGATGCCCGGCATCATCGACAGCCATGTCCATGTCGGCATGATGAAGGACGTCACCCAGGACGAAAAATTCGAAACCCCCGAGAATGTCGAAGCAGATCTCAAGACCTATGCCGCCTATGGCGTCACCACCGTGCAGGTGCTGGGTACCGACAAGGATTTCGTGCTCGACATGCGCAACCGCCAGCGCAAGAGCCGTCCCAGCGTGGCGCGTCTGTTCAGCGCCGGCCAGGGCGCGGTAATGAAGGGCGGTTATGGCGGTCTTGTGGGGGTGACCCAGCCGATCGCCACGCCGGAAGAGGGGCGCAAGCTGGTCGACGAACAGGCCGCCAAGGGCGTTGATTTCAACAAGCTCTGGATGGATGACGAGCGCA